>CACXNV010000012.1 GCA_902769185.1 uncultured Erysipelotrichaceae bacterium
CACTGGAGTTAATGATAATCGTAATCGTACTCCTGGTACTTATTTCATCTTGCCAGACACTATTACTAAGATTGGTGATCGTGCTTTCTATCGACAAAGCGGATATAAAGATAGCGATGTTGATGATTCTAAATCCGCAGCAAGATTTGGCGCTAGAATCATTACTTATAAAGATGGTAGTAGTGGTAATTATTATAACGAAGAAGGGCAAGCAGTCGCCTTTAGTGCGATTGAATCCGCGATTAATGCGATTAACGGGGTTCAAGATCTTGATAAACGCGGATTCTGCGTTTTACCAGGTAATGTGACCTCTATTGGCAAACTTGCCTTCTATAACCATATTTTTAGAACGATTAGAATAACTTCTACTTTATCTTATTTTGGAACAGGTGCTTTCTATGTCCATACTTTAAGAAATGTCTCTAAAGGTGTGACTGAAAATATCTATATGGATGCCTCAACTAATTTTGAATGCGTTGATAACGGTATTTATTTTGTTGGTAACACTAATAAAAAGATGCTGATTTCTCAAGCAGTTGGAGAAACTGGTACATTAAATATTGCAGAAGGCACTAAAGCCGTTGGTTTAATGGGTTGTGCAAATACTAAATATTCAAAGATTGTCTTACCAACTGGATTAACTACTATCTACGGTATGGCGTTCACTAATAATAAACAATTAACCGAATTAAGTGGGGTATCTTCTCTTAGATATATCGGTACAATGAAGAATTATTTAAATACCACAACTACATTTGTGGATGATGAATATACTGAAGTTTGGGATAGCACTGTTGAGCCATATTTTGAAAACTATGACTATCGTGATTATGCTTATGCAGCTAGACCAACAATCGAAGCTTTAGCTAGTGCATTCTATGGCTGTAATAAATTAGAAACATTAGATTTCACTGCGATGACTGAGTTAAGAAAGATTGGTTATCAAGCATTCTATAACTGTAGTGGACTTAAATATATGGCTGGTAATAAAAACTATGTTTATAAGAAATATAACGCTAGTGATGGTTCTTTAACTGTTATTACCGGTAGAGACGCAGATAACACTAACGTATTGGATTTATCAGGTTGTACACATTTACGTTCGATTGACCGTAATGCCTTCTTAGGATGTAGCAACATCAAATATTTACATTTACCAGATAATAGACCAGCGGAGGACAATGAATCACCTTTATATTTTGGTAAAGATTTTGAACTAAATTCCTCATCCGCGCAAATTTTGTCAGATGGAAATGATACTAAATACATTTCAATTTTAGTTAAAGAAAAAGCAATTTATGCGGCTCCAAGCTTTGGTACTGCCCATAAGGCTAGTAACCACTATCCTGCTAATGTTTTTGGTAAAAAGAATAGAGTATTCTATTTCATTGAACAAAAGAGTGATATTCCAGAAAGCACCAGTGGTACTGACTTAAGATATTGGACTTTAGGAAATGATGGTAGCTATATCTTAATTGATTCTGCAAAAGACGCTCATAAATATTTCCCAGCATAGAATTATGGAAACACTTTGTTTAGTTTTGATTATTTTAGGTGCCCTGATTATGGCTAATAACATCGTCATGTACTTTTTCTTTGCGAAAAATATGCATGACATCATCTTCTCAGGGAAGAAAAAAGATGAAGCTTTATTAAGTGTGGGAATGGCGTTATTAGTCTTCTTCTTAATTGGCTATATTCTAGTAGGCATATTTGCTGATCGATATATCATGACTAGCTTAATATTATTCTTTGGTAGTATTTACGTTAGTGTGATGTTATTAATCACTTCTAAATTAATATTTTCTTCTAAAAAGAAATCTATTGAAATCGCTAGTGTTCTCATTGGTGTGATTGACGCTAGAGATCCAAACTTAAACGGACATAGTCAATGCGTGAAAAATGTGGCGATGCTTTTATATTCCAAACTTCCTTTACCAATCAGGATGTCAATTAATCCAGTTAGTTTAGAATTTGCGGCTTTACTTCATGATATTGGTAAATTAGGTGTCCCTGAATCGATTTTAAATAAACCTGCTAAATTGGATGATGAAGAATGGAAGATTATGAAAGAACATCCAAAATTTGGAGTGAAAATCTTAGAGCCTATTTCCTCTTTTAACCAAATCTCTAATTGGATTTTATATCATCATGAGCGAATTGACGGTAAAGGATATTATGGGATTAAAGAAAACGATATTCCTTTAGCTGCAAAGATTTTAGCAATTGCGGATACTTATTCGGCGATTACTATGAGACGTTCTTATAAAGATCCAAGAACCCATGAAGATGCGATAAAGATTATTAAGGATGTTGCAGGCACTCAACTAGATAAATCTTTAGTGGATGTTTTTGTTGCTATTCCTAAAGATGAATTACAAAAATGTATTCCAGAACAAGTGAAATATTAGAGGGGAGAAGTTTATGGCAGAAGTTAAAAGCAAAATTTCTAACGGACTAAAAACATTTGGTCGACAAAGTAAAAATGTCTTTTTTAAGGTCACTGACTTCTTAGGCTTTAAAAAGAATTCCCCTTACGTTAATGCCTATATCCATAGAGCTAATATTCGTTCTGGCATTTTTATGGCGGCGGTTGTCGCTATTTTAGAGGTGTGGCTAGTTATTAGACAGCATCAAAAATATATTATTCCCGATATACAATCGGGAGTTCCATATTTCAGTTCTTTATTTAATAACACCTCACTATATTGGCTACAAATGGTCATGGGTATATCTATGTTCTTATATTGCCTATATTACTTAAAAGAAAAACCAAATAAAATTCTAATGATTTCTATCATTGCCATTTCTTCTATCGGTATAGTTTTATGTTCATTGCTGCCTTTAGAAAAACGTATTAGTGAATATAGTAGTAGCCGATTAGTTGATACGGTTTTATTAGTATGCTTATACGCTGCTATTCTTTCTTATCATATTGTGGCTATTATTGCAGTCATTTTGAAATATCGTGGTAAGAAAATTGACTGGCTACAATCTGTTACTGTAATTACTATTTTTGCTACTTGTTTATTAATTTTTGGAATAAAAGTTTCTTATGGAGATTTCACCAGTTTAAAGAAATATGATGGGGTTTTGCAGCCAAATCACGACTATAAGATGATTATTTGCTTCTTAATGATGGCGATTTATGTTGGTTGTTTATTAATTTGGAGACCATATATTTCTGTAGCAATCTTAGGATCTATTTTCTTAGGATTCTATTTCTTACTTAAATACGCTAATCCTAGTACAAGAGAATTTTCTGATGGGGATAAAGTTAATTACATTACCTTCTTTATATCTTTACTTATGGTCTCTGTATCTATATTTAACCAAAGACAACTTGAGGCTCATAAAGATGAAGAATTAGAAATTTTAGCGACTCAAGATAAATTAACTGGTTTATTATCTTTTGAATATTTCTGCACTCTTTGTAGTAAGAAAATTCAAGAAGAGCAAATCGAGGATAGAGAGTATCTTTACCTATTCTTAGATATCACCTCATTTAAAATTTTAAATGACCAAAAGGGTTTTGATTACGGTAATAGTTTCTTAAGAAAAGTTGGAGAAATCTTATCTAGTGTCTTTAAAGATGAATTAATTTCTCGACAAGGTGATGACCATTATGTAGTTTTTGCTAAAGCGGATAACATTGAGAATAAGATCGATTTAGCGGAAGAAAGAATTAAATTATTAGAGCCAGATATTAAACCTGGTATTAAAGCTGGCGGCTATCTTTTCTTTAAAGATCGTGCGGACCCACATACTTGTATTGAAAAAGCTCGATATGCGTTTTCTATGTTAAAAGAAACACACGGGCACGCGAATTATTTAAGATATGACCATAACTTATCTAATCGATATAAGTTGGTTCAATATATTGTTTCTCACGTTGATGAGGCGATCGCTAATAATTGGATTAAAGCGTATTATCAACCAGTCGTATTCGCGAAAGACAGAAAATTATGCGGAGTAGAAGCTTTAGCTAGATGGATCGACCCAGAACACGGCTTCCTTAATCCAGGAATCTTTATTCCTTCTTTAGAAGACGCTCAACTTGCATATAAACTTGATTTAGCGATGTTAGAGATTGTTTGTAAGAATATGAGAAGAGTGCTTGATAGCGGAGAAACTGTTGTTCCTACCTCTATTAATTTCTCTAGAAGCGACTTCTCCATAGTGGATATCCCTAATGAGATTGTGCGTATTACAAAAAAATATAATATTCCTACTCACTACTTACATATTGAAATCACTGAAAGTGCATTATTAGAAAAGACTGTTGATTTAGCCGAGGCTATGAGAAGAATTAAAGAAAATGGTTTCTCTATTTGGCTTGATGATTTTGGTAGTGGCTATTCATCATTTAATACCTTAAAAGACTACGAATTTGATGTTTTAAAGCTTGATATGGAATTCTTAAAGGGATTTGAATCAAATAAAAAATCCAAACCTTTAATTAAGGCTGTCATTGATTTAGCGGGTCATATTAATATGCGTACTCTAGCTGAAGGAGTGGAGACTGAAGAACAGGCTAGCTTCCTTAATAGTATTGGCTGTGAGAAATTACAAGGTTATCTCATCTCTAAACCTATCACTTATGAAGAATTGAATGACGGAATCTCAAAGGGACAATTTGTCATTTCTAAAAACATGAATTAGGAGGTAAAAGTTGTTATGAGTAAACAAAAATTACCTTGGTATAGACGATTAATCAATCGAGTTTATTCTTTTATTGATAACATTTCTATTTTGCGTAACCCTTACATTAAGTTATTAGCAAAAATCTTGATTACATCGATAATTATGCTCGGACTGATTTTTATCGTCTACTTTACTTCTGTGCCAAATCCAAACATGATTTTAATTGCTGGACTAGTGGTGTGCACTGCTTTATTTGGCTGGAGCGCCGCTATTGTATCTACCTTAGCAATGGTGATTTATTCGATGTTCTTTTTCTCCATTGATCATTCATTTTTTAAATACACAACTCCAAATTTACAAAAATTAATTGTGATTGTCTGTGGCTGCGTTGTTTCTGCTTCTTTTGTGGCCTTATTTAGAAGAGGCGTTAAAGATCGAAGACTAGAATTATTAGATAAATACGAGGTTTTAGAAAAGTCAGTAAATATTGATGCTTTAACTGGAGTAAAAAATCGATATGGCTTTAGAAGTGATATTAAAGGATACGCAGGTAAGAAAATTATCTTAATGATGCTTGATATCGATAACTTTAAAGAGATAAATGACAAATATGGACATCAAAAAGGAGATAAGATTCTTGTTATATTCGCTAAACACGTTCAAGAGATGTTTGGTAAAGACAATACTTATCGATATGGTGGTGATGAATTCTTAGTTTTATCTAGTGAAGACGATTTAGATTCATTCTCTGAGAAACTAGAAGACTTTAAGCAGCTTCTTGGAACTAATGAAGACAATGTAGTGAGATTCTCCGCTGGATTTGTCTCCGGAACCCTTGATCAAGATTTAAATTATTCATCCTTACTAAAACAAGCTGATAACAATTTATATTCATCTAAAAATAACGGAAAAGATTGCTTCCTTGGTAGTGAAGCAAAATAATAATCAAACAAAAGTGTCTGGTATTATGTCAGGCACTTTTTGTATAAATTAACATAGTTAAAAATATTTTTTCTTGCCAAAATATTTCTCATTGAGTAATAATATTTATGCATCAAAAATGCTATTTCTAAGGAAGTCCCAATCCTTATAAAATGACAAATGATGTATCTTAACTATCATCCATTCAATTTAAAAATGACAAGTTGAATGATTTTTGTCGTTTGGCGATGATTGCATTCTCAACCGCTGCATCTATTGCTGGGTCTGTTGCTTGGTTTACTGCTAGTAGATCTGCAACAATTAACGCCGGTACTTATGCAGTTGTTAAAACAAATGCTGACCTTGCTGTCACTTTATCTGATGGTGTTGGTACTACCGTTACTAACGGTACAACCGAATCTCCAAATTTAAGAAGTGTTAGCTTAGGAAACAATGTTTTAACTGATGGATCATTTAACCACTTAGATGGCAATATTTTTGCACCTAAGGCTGATGGAGATGAATTAGACACAACTAAGACTGTCAATGTCTCTGCTTTAAATACAGAAGAAGGCGTTGCTAAATTAGTTAGACAAACCATTTCTGAAACCAAAAAAGTTTATACCGCAGTTACTTGGGGTATTACATTTGAATGTAGCTTCCCTGCTGGCGAAGGTGATTATGGTCTATTCTTAGATACAACATCTTCAAGCTTTGCAGTTACCCCTGCAGCAACAGCAGTTACCGCAACAGGATTCAGAGTTGGTTTCTATCCTGGAACAGCACCTGAAGGATCTACTGCTAATAAGAGAGTGTATGCAGATTTACAATCTGCTGCTAACTGCAAATATATTGCAGCAGATTCTGATGTACACTTAGCAGGTAGTACTTACACATCAAGCGAATTGATTGCAAGCGATACCAAAGCTGGTGCTTTACCAACTGAATCTACCCCTAGAACTACTGCTACTGGTAGAAATGACTGCTTAGGTATCTTCAAATATTCAAGCTTAGCCACTGTTAGATTAAGTTATACAGTTGTTGCGTGGTTTGAAGGAACTGATCCAAATGTTGTGAATCAAAACGATCCAAACTTATATCAATCAGTTATCGCAACATTGCAATTTGAAGCAATTAAATTAGCTGCTGCATAATCGCAAGATAGCAATTAACAAAATAAACTGAACCTTCCTAACTTTTTGGAGGGTTCTTTTTATTTATAAAAAATATTTGACATAATGAAAATATCGTATAAAATAACAAGTAGAAAAAGGCAAAACTAAAGTGATTTAGTGACGCAAAACTATAGGGTCTAATTATGTATTTTAGATAGCCAGTTGCCTGTGAAGGACAACGATGTTAGTTGTGAGGATGATAGGCAATTGGCATTTTTGTTACTTCGAAGTTGGGACACATGAACCTTTTTGCGAGGTTACAAAACTATGTATGAACTAGAATACGTGAGAAAACGGAAAAGAAAGATACGAGCCGCTATTATTGGAGGTATTTCTGCAATAGGCGTTTCGGTTTTAGTCATTGTTGCTTTCTTAGGCCGATTCGTTGGGACATTTACAGTTTCTCTTGAAGCTAACAATGTCGACATCTCACTATCGGAGAAAAAATCTGGTCCTCTTAGTTCATTTTTAAGAATCAATTCTTTGGTTCCATTTGAAGAATTTACTTATAGTGAATTCGATCGTAAGTTTGGTGATGACGTCATTGATAGTGAGGATACTACCTATGCTTTAGGTGGAAACTATTCTCCTAAAAATCCTGATGTCTTACAATCATTTGATTTCTTCAAATACACCTTCTATCTCCATAACTTAGGAAAAAGCGATGTTCTTTATAACTTCAAGCTTAAAGTTGAAGATAATATTGCCGCTCCTGATGGGAGAAACTTACTTGGAACTTTAAGAGTGATGATTTATGAAGAGGGACATAAAACAATCTACGGCCAAGCCGAGAGTGTTCCTCATTATGAAGAAGGAGTGCCTGATTATAGACCTCCAATATCTACTAGTGTAGACGATGATGATTTTATGGGATATGTCGACAAGACATTTAGCTCAACTGAAACTATCACGTCATTCTCTGGTAAACCATTAAACATAGGCGAAGCGAAAAGGTACACAATCGTTACTTGGTTGGAAGGTTTCCGATCAAGTGGCTTCGCACCTACTGGTGCAACTATTAAATTAGGAGTTGAAATAAACGCATATGAAAATCAATAAAAAGTTATTCGTTCCATTTCTATCTTCAGTTATTGGATTATCCATTGCTGGTGGATTAGGCGGAGCATTTGCGTGGTATCAATACAGTAGTCAAGTAACTACATCCTTCATTGGTTCATCTGTTGCCGATACAAGTATTTTACAAATCGGGCATTTAGAAGAGAATCAAACAACTCATTTAGATGAGATGAAATGGGGTAGAGACTACTATCCATATCAAACTCAAAAACAAAAACTCATTCCTGTTACTTTCGGATCACTTAAGACTGTTGGCGGAAAAGCTGATAGCTTACGTGTTGAAGAAGGCAAAAATAAAGCATTTGGTTATCCAAGCGCTGGAAGCGAAGTTGATAATGACTATGATGGATGGCTACACATTGATCCAAACGATGGCTTCGTTCAATACGACATGTATCTTAGAGCCTTAGACGCTGACGGCACTCAAAAGGCATTAGATGTTTATTTATCTAATATCCTTATTGAAGCGGCTGGTGAAGCTGAAGGCGACAAAGATATCACTCAAGCAGTTAGAATTCATTTAAATGTCCAAGATGATAAAAACCGTCTTATCTCTAAGAATGAGGTTACCGATTTAGATTTATACGGACCACTTGACTTAGATGGCGTTGATGGCCCAGACACCAAAGGTGGCTACATCGACGAAGAACAACACATCCCTGCTGGCGACGTTATTGAGTATGGTGTCCACGGAGAGACACAAACTACCGTTGAAGCTGGAGATATCGTTCAATCTGATATGACCGACCCAGATTCTGATTACAAAATCTGTACAACCAAAATTGATGACGCAACTGTTAAAATTACCGTTACCGTTTGGCTTGAAGGTTGGGATTTATTAAAGGTTGATGCTCAAGGACATACAAGCAATATTTGGAAACCAGCTTATAGTGCTGGTGTCGATATCCGCTTAGGTATGACATTCGCAACTGTTCCTGTTAAATAAGAAATAGAACAACAAGTTTAGTTATAAGAAAGGGAAGAGACTCGTGAAAAGAAAAGTTTCATTAGGATTGATTGCTATGACTTCGCTAGCCGGGCTAGGAATTATCGGTTCCACCGCTGGTTCTTTAGCGTGGTATGCTTATTCAAATTCTACTCGATTTTCTTTCGTTGGTACTTCTGTTGCTAAATCACTTTTATTAAACATTGGTATTGTAGATAATGCCCATGTGATTAGTGATGAAAAACTAGAAGAATTTAAATTAGAAAGAGTGGAGGTAGACAGCAAGTCTGTTGTTTTCACTCAATCCGCAAATGGACTTGATTACCGCGTGATTGCGGAATTCTTGAAGAATTCTGGTCGCGCCTCGAACCAACTCTTCCCTTTAACTACTCGTTCTACTACTATGGATCTTGATCCAGATGATCCGTTTAACTTATATAAAGCCCCAAATTATGGTGAAGTTGATTTTACTTCGGCTGCTGAACCAAGTGAATTCGTGGAAATTCCATTTGCTTTTAAAGCCGACACCGTCGGAACGATTGGGACTATTGCTCAGGATATCTGGCTCACTGATTCCTCGATTAGTGCCTCGGGACAAAATATCGATCAAGCAGTAAGAATTAATGTAAATAACGGCCAACGAAGTTTTATATTTAAACCTGCTGATAAAACAATGACAAATGGCGCTACAAATGTCGGAGGGTTACTCGATTTAGAGGGTGATGGCACCTACGACTATGACAAACTTACGCACAAAGAGTTTTATTACGGGGAATCAAATGTCGATCCTCAAGATTATACTTGGAGTGCAGATGAATATGGTATTCCATATGATGAAGCGGATTTTGATAACGTCAATCACGTTACTAACACTTCAGGAAAATCCACATTTTATGCCAAACACAATTTTGAAGCTAAAACTATAAATTTAACCGGAGTAACTCCTTTAACTGCCGGATATCATTCTTTTGGTACAATTAAACCAATGACTGATATTAACGGTAATCACTACGAAGGCGCTACTGGCTATAAAATCGCAACTACCAGTCCTATTTCAGGAGTGGGCTATGCCACTTTTACCATTTATATTGAAGGATGGGATCATGTAGTTATTGATAAAGCTGTTGGTTATAAATTTAGTTTAGGCCTCAGATTTGAAATGAATAGACTTTAATTTAAATTAAATAACCATGAAAAGAAGCAAACTCATCCTATCATTTTATGTAGGAGCGATTGCTTTAAGTGCTGCCTCTTTATCCTTTTCAGTAGCGTGGTACGCGACTGCCGATAAAGCAAGAATCAATAGCATTGTAATGACGATTGATGGCGATCGTGAATTGTTAATATCGACTCAAAAAGATGGGGACTATGTCCAACATTTAAATAATTCCGATTTATTTGATCCTGGAACTTTATCTCCAGTTACAACTGCTCACTCTGAAGAATGGCTCTCACTTAAAAGCGACACTCCAAAATTTTATGATGAAACTGTTTATAGTGAGGCTGAGGATGATTCTTTATATCGCGTAGCGACATCAGGTTATTTCTCTCAAAAGTTATATCTCCTCGCTGATGATGACTTATGGGTCACCATTAATCCAGAAGATACATATATCAAACCTAGTGAAGAGTTTAATCGTATATACGCGCAAAAACTTTATGAGAATTATCAAGCGTATGGTACGCCTGAGCAAAAAGCCTTATCGGTTAATGAGATTATCGAGCGACTTAATACCTTAGTCAATGCGATGCGCTTCTCAATCTTAGTGAAAAGTGAAGAAGAAGACATATATGACTATGTGATTATCGATCCTAATAAAGAAGGAGAGACGATATTTGCAGGAGCGCTAGATAATAATTCAGACTTATACTTCGATTATTTCACTAAAAGTAGTGATAGTAGTCTTTACGAGCGAGTTTATGGAGATATAGGTGGAGATTTAAATGAATTAGTCTATGATGAGGCGTTACCTCAAGATTCTGAATTAATTCATGTTAATGAAGATTCAAGTGCATTTAACGCTAAACACAAAAAAGATGTTAAAAGATTCAATTTAGAAAAAACCTTACAAAAGGGAACATTAGACATCAAAAAAGAAGAGTCTATTGAAGTGAGTGAATTTAATAAAAAAGATAAACCATTCCACATTCCGGTTTATCGAGATGTACCTAGAGAAATTACCTTATCGATTTATATCGAAGGTTGGGATTTAGAAAGTATTAACCATAACATGGGTTCAACATTCATCTCCAACATATCATTTATGGTAGAAAGTGAGCTATTTATATGACCGCATATTTCGAATATTTAAGGCAAATGTTAGTGGCCTTCTTTACAGACTTAGGAATATTCCTAAGAAAGGTTTTTGTTGACGCTTGGTACGATGTTGGTAATAACTTCTCTAATTACAACAATATTTTTAACACTCACCAACCAGAATTTGGTTTCTGGGGATGGTTCTTCTGGGTATTATTCCTCTTAGTCTTTATTGGCTTAATTGGAGCGATTCTTTTTGGCTTACATTTATTACTTAGAAAATATATTCGCTTCGTAAAGAAAGAAATCGATAAAGATGAATTAAGAAGACAAGTTGAAAGACTTAACTATGAGTTATATCAGGCTACTGAAGAAAAGAATAAAATCCTTAATCTTAAAACAGCCTATATGGGATTAAAACCAGGTGAAGAACTTCAAGGTCCTGAAGAAATTAAAGAAGCTTTATCGAGATTCCCTAAACTTACTGCAGTGGATTCTAACTACAAAGATAGAAATACCTCCATTATGTTTAAGGAAGGTTTATCCTTAGAAGAATTATGTAATTCCTTTAGAAATTACGCAGCCTCTAAATTAGGATTCTACTATACGATTGATGTTGTTAGACAACTCTTCGCTGGTATGGCGACCTCTAAACTTATTATCTTAGAAGGTATTTCTGGTACTGGTAAAACTTCCTTAGCCTACGCTTTAGGTAAATTCTTCTGTTTTGATAGTTCCATTATTCCTGTTCAACCATCTTGGAAAGACCGATCTGAATTATTAGGTTACTATAACGAATTCACTAAGAAATTTAATGAAACTGAATTCTTAAAATCCTTATATATCACCACCTATAGAAAAGATATTAACGTTATTGTTCTTGACGAAATGAACTTAGCAAGAATTGAATATTACTTTGCTGAATTCTTATCCGTCATGGAAATGAAAGATAAAGAAAATTGGGTGATTGATTTAATTCCTTCTCAAGAACCTGGTGATCCAATCAATTTGCAAGAAGGTAAATTAAGAATTCCTCAAAACGTCTTATTTATTGGTACAGCGAATAACGATGATAGTACTTTCACTATTTCAGATAAAGTCTATGACCGTGCGATTAGCTTATTCTTTGATGATAAAGGCCGTCCATTTGAAGCTCAAGAACAAGAACCATTATCCATTCCTTACGCTCAACTTGAAGCATTATTTAGCGAAGCTAAGAAACAATATGAGATTTCTCAAGACATGCTCAAGAAGTTTGATGAATTAGATAACTTTGTGATCAAAAAATTCAAACTCGCTTTTGGTAACCGTATCTTAAAGCAACTTGAAACATTTGTTCCTAACTATGTAGCCTGTGGAGGAACTGAAACTGACGCTTTTGACTTTATCTTCACTAATAAGATCTTAAAGAAATTTGAATCTTTAAATATCGCCTTCTTAAAAGAAGAATTACAAGAATTAAGTGTCTATTTAGATAAGTTATACGGTAAAGGCAAATTCCCTAAAGCCCAATCCTATATTGAATCAATGATTAAAAATAACTAATTAATTTATGACCGATAAAGAACTCTTTAAATTATATCTAGAGAAAATGGCCTCGATTAGAGATGGTCGTTATTTAGCCATGAATCAAGAGATCTATCAAGGTCAATTTTCTTATTTAAGAATGAAATTTAAAGGGTCTTCAATATTTAACCCTGAATGGATTAGAAGAATTGAAGACTGTATGTATGAATTAGATCAAATCACTAATAATCCTAGAGAAGTCACTGCGACTGAAGGCTCAGTCATGCCAATTGAACTTGCTAAGAAGATTAACTATGAATCTGTTCAACATTTAGCGAGCCATTCTCAATTTATTAAAGAGATTAAAGATAACGGGGATGTCGTTCCTGCTAAAATCTTAGGCTTATATAATAAAGAAGAACTACATACATACGAGAATAGATTTATCGCGACTTTCATTAGAAGATTAACTTTATTTATTGATAAGCGTTATGAGTTTATTAAAAAGACCGTTAGTCTAGATGAAAAAGAAGTGATGTATATCAAAAATAATTCCATAGTTAACGGTCAAGAAGTCGAAATTGAAACTAAGATCACTGTTAAAAGACAGTTAGAAGATGATTTAAGTATCGCTGCTAGAGATTACATCGCTCGTATTGATAAATTAAAAGAATATATCGGTTATTATTATAACTCTTCATTTATGAAGGAATTTAAAACCGAAAAAGATGTTAGAAGACCTATTATCTTAACTAACATCTTAAGAAAGAATCCACTTTATAGAAAGTGTTATGAGACTTTCCTTTTCATTGAAAAATTCGATTCTCTTGGTGTCGCTTTTAAAGTTGACCGCGACTTTCAAGAATTCAGCGAAAAGGATAGACAAAACATTTCAAAGATTCTTTTAAGTAATTTACTTTTCTTAGAAAACACTGAAAATAGTGGTGTCTATAAGAAAACTAGTAGAGTCTATAAACCTAAACTTCTCGAGTCTATTGATGATGAATCATTTATGTATGACGATTTAGTTAAAGGACCAGTAGACTTTGTTAGAGCGGATGAAGCTTATATTAATTATTTAAAAGAAATAGAACCTAGTGAACTTCCTGAACACCCTAATAAGACTGAAAAGCAATATTACGGTTATGAATATGATTTAAAAAGAAATATTAATAAAGAATTAGACTCTATTGATTCTTTACTCGCTCGCATTAGAAGAGAAATCGCTAAATACGAAAAGAAAGTTGAAAAGGCTGTTGGTGACCGTAATTTAGAAGAGGCCAAAATCTTAGAACAATATCTCGCGGATTTAAAGGCTCAAGAAGCGGAAATTTTAGAAAAGAAAAGAAGAGAAATTATTGAAGCTGCTAAACTTGCTAGAGGTAAAGAAGAAGAGATCATAAAAGAGGTAAAAAAAGAAGAAAAACCTGCAAAAGTTGAACAAAAAGAAGAAATTTTGCTTAAAAATGATGGAATTAATTCAGATTCCACTTGGTATGAAGTCTCTAAAGATGATGTCAAAAAAGGAGTGGTCGCTCTTCCTAAAGAAGCATTCCCAGAAGAGAATAGATTTGTGGTGATGATTCCGGGTCACGGCTTTTATGTGTCTGAAGAAAAAGGAAGCATCTTTAAAAAGGACGCTCATGTATTTGAAGATATGGATTTAGCAAAGGAAATCGCTAATAAGGTTGGCGGAAAGGTCATGAGATTATGAATGAAGAAGTCATGAATAATGTTGTGGTCGAAACCCCAACTAAGAAAAAACGCGAAAAGAAGAAAAAGAGCAAGGCAAGAAAGATTGTCGAGTGGGTACTTTTCGCAATCTTTGGTGCAATCTTCATTTTCATCTTAGCGGGCAATATCAATGGTGAAGTCCATAAAAAAGAGAATTATGGTCAATCCATTAGATTTGGTATTGGCAGCTTTGTTGTTTTAACTGATTCTATGGAACCAGAAATCCCTACTGATAGTGCCATTATTACTTATAAACAAGATGTTGTTAATTTAGTCGCAGACTTTAACGCTGGTCAAACTATCGATTTAGCTTTTGCGGATGTATATTCTAATTATGTTCCTGTTGGTTTTGTTCCTGATGGTGAAGATTTCCAAATTGGTGTTGGAAATAGATCTTCCTATACAAATAAAGTCATGACACACCGCTTAAGAGAAATTCATATTCGAGAAGAAGTAGAATACGGTAAAGGAAGATATATCTTTGTAGCTAGTGGTATTAATGATAAAGGTATTGCCTCTTTTAAAGGACAATATCAAACATTTACAGAAAATGAATATTTAGGAACAGTGAAAGTCACTAATGTGTTCTTAGGAAAAGTCTTTAGATTTATTGTTTCTCCTATTGGACTCATAATTGTTTTATTAATTCCTGCAGCGTATTTAATTATTGTTTCTAGTATTGATATTTTTAAAGCCATGAAGTCTTCTGAAGCAGAGGAATCAGCTTCAGTTAACGGCGATGTTCCTAGCGGAAATACTTTAGCCAGTGTTTCTTCTAAAGACCGCGAGAGACTTAAAAAAGAGCTTCTTGAAGAAATGATTAACAAGAAAAAGGAAGAGAAAAATGAAAAACAAGATTAGACCATTAACTCTTTTCCGTATCATCATGTGGGCAAGTTTAGCCCTGATGATTCTTTTCCTTATTTTTGTTATTATTGCAGCCTGTACTCCATTTATCTTTAAAGATAAGCAAGTGGTTTTAATTGTTTTGTTTACTATTTTTGCAGTGGGCTTTTCTATTAGCTTTGTGGTTTCAGGAAATATGATTGCCTCTGAAAAAAGATTTATTAAACAATTAGTTATTGAAAATACCTATACATTAGGTCACCCAACTCAGTTTTATAATTTGGACGCTTTTAAATTAAGAGTGGACCGCTTATCTAGAAAAAGAGGATATATCAATAAAACTAGATATGTTGTGGCCTTTACTCCAACCGGACAAGATGTTTCCTCAAATAGAGGTCGAGATACGATTTTAAGATCCGTTAATTATCGCTTAACTAAATATTTAAATGATTTAATGGCGGTTTCTAATAAGAACGCGTTTGACGCTAGACAAATCGTGTATGGTTTCTCTAGAGGTATATTCTTCTTCTGTTTATTCACTAACGATGATTCCACCGTTACTAAATTAATTAACGAGATTTCTAATGAATGCTTCCGTATGGTTAACGAAGATAAGATTAAAATCTGGGTTCAACCATTCTACGGGATAAAAAAGATGAATAAAGATGAATCCATTGTTTCTGCGATTGAAGATGCTTTAATTGCTAGAGATCATTCAGAGAAGAACTATGAATCTTATACATTCTTTAAAGAAACCTTTATAAATGATGACTCCACTGGATCAAATCGAATTTCTAGAGCGTTAGAGAATAATGAATTTGTTCCATATTATCAACCTAAATATTCTTTAAAAGAACATCGATTTATTTCTTGCGAGGCTCTTGCTAGATGGAATTCTCCTGAATATGGGTTAGTTGGGCCAAATAAATTTATCGAATTAGCGGAAAAAGCGGGTTTACTTAATGCGATTGATATTCGTATTTTCGAACTTGCGATTAAAGATATCTCTGAAGGATTAAAAAGAGGTAGAGAAGTCCTTCCAGTATCTGTTAACTTCTCATTATATGAATTCTTCTCACGTAACTTCTTTGATATTATCATGGATACTTTAAAGAAATACGAAGTACCTCCACATTATCTAGAAATTGAAATTACTGAGACTACTTCTCAAGTGAATAAAT
Organism: uncultured Erysipelotrichaceae bacterium; assembly: GCA_902769185.1. GTDB lineage: Bacteria > Bacillota_I > Bacilli_A > RFN20 > CAG-826 > UBA2450. Next base: position 16,288 of record CACXNV010000012.1, read on the forward strand.
TCTTATCTTTAACAGTTATTAAAAGATTAAAATCATTTGGTATCCGTGTCTTAATGGATGACTTTGGGGTTGGTTATTCGCAAATTGATAACATCCGTCAAATCCCATTTGATGCGATGAAAATCGATAAATCATTTACCGATAAGATGTTAACTGATGTTAAAACTGCTTCTATTATTAAATATTTAATTGAGCTAGCTCATATTAACGATATGGAGGCAATTATTGAAGGCGTGGAGATTAAAGAACAAGTAGAAGCCTTAAAGAAACTTAAAATTGATACAGTCCAAGGGTTCTATTATTCTAAACCTCTTCCAATTAATGAATATAATGATCTTCTTAAGAAACAAAGCGAAATGAAAGGAGCAAAAAGATGATTGTAATTATCGGAGAAACTCATGACGATATTCTTTACTTTGACTCCGTTCTCGCTAATAGAAGAGAAGAGACAATTTTAGAAAAATATAAAGTCTCAATTGGCACAATTTTCTCTCAAGATGCTTTAATTGCCCATGATGTCTTTTCTAGTAGCCTCGCTAGTGCGATATTAATGAATATTTGCGATAAATATTATGTTGATTTAATTATTTCTGTAGGAAGATGTATGTCCGTGAGCGATAAAATCAAAAACGGTGATATTGTTGTTTCTACTAGAGTCATTGACGCTAATGTTGATTTAACAATGTTTGGTAGTGTAGTGACTGGTCAAATCCCAGGGTTTGATAGATATTTCACTGTTCAAGATGATATTATCGGCTATCTATCTAAAGGATTAGAAAGACGTATTTCTATTAACTATCATTTAGCGACTTATTTATCTTGTAGCAATATGTCTGGTGAGATGGTGGAACACCTCAAAAACAAGAAGGAGGCCTTCTATTTAGGCAGTGACTTAATTGTTATCGATCAAAATTCAGCAGGTGTAGCTGTAGTATCTACTTTAAAAGCAATTCCATTTATTACAGTTAAAGTTTGTGAAAATAATTTAGCGGTTGTGAATAATTTAGATTCTTATGTTTCTGTTTTAGATAAATATATTGATTTAGGTAAAGCTGTGATATCCACGATTAACGATATTAGTCGTAGTGATATTTTGGAGGGCGAATAGTATGGCGAAAAAGAAAAGGGGTCTACTTCAAGCTTTTAATCGTTATATTTTAGTTCCCGCTGGAATTATGGCGATTGTTTTAGCCGTTTCCATTACGATGGCGGTTTTATACTCTCAAACTGATCGCTTAGTCTATATCATCATTTTAAGTATTACTGCTCTACTCACTTTAGCTTCTTATGTAATTTTCTATTTACGTTTATCTAAAAAATTGAAAGTGACATATTTTGAGCAGTTATACGAAACTACTTATAAAAATATTAATAAGATTAAAAATAATGACATGAACTTATTAAGTTATGGTGATAGTGATATCCGTGAGATTCAAATGCTTGATAAAGCTACTGATGAGATTAGAGCAAAATTAGAATCTTCTTATTTAGTACTTCGTTCTCCAGAATATGACAACATCAAATTAAAATATGTGAATAAAGATTTAAGTTTAATTACTTATCAATCTTTTAAAGAGAATATCTCCTCTATCTTATTTGTATCTCAGTCTTATCGAAATTTAATTATCGAAGTTTATTTTGATTTACCAAAAGATATGAGAATTAAAGAATTAGATAAAGGTAGATTACTAGACTTATATAGAGCAACCTTTAAAGAACATCCAAATACTTTATATATGTTTGGTGAAGATGAAAGATCTTTAATTATTTATCTCCCTGTTATTGATTCATTTAATGAAATTAAAGAGAAACTCAACTTAGCGGTTACGGAATCCTCTTTAATGGTTAGAGATGAAAAAGGTATTCAAAATAGATTAGCGAAATACGCTTTAGTGGCCTATCCATATTCTAATGAAGAAATGATTTTAGGCGACTTAAAATATGCGGTTAGTCAAAATAAGCCATTCAATTTATATTTACCAACTAGATTTAAGACCAATATCGATGCGAAGTTATTAATGAATACTTCGATGAATTTAAATTATTCTTCTAAAATCATTGGTGCGCTTTCTAATTTAGATTATTCGGCGATTAATAATGAGAAAAACCATATTCTTCTTAATGAAGTTTTTGATTCGATTACTGGTTTCTTAGATATTGATGATGGAGGAATTATTGTTTATAACTCGCTTGCGGATCAATATCAAACTTATTCCACTAACTCTAAAGGCACGATGTTTAATGGAGCGATTGATAAATCGTTTGTAGAGAAATTAGGCAAGGCAGTAGACGATGACGATGTCTATTATTTCTCCACTGTGAGACACGCTGGTATCTCTTTACAACAACCTTTAAGTATGTACGGCATTCAAAGTGGTATCTATTATGTAATTAGAGAATTAGAAACCGATAAGATTTTCGCTATTGTCTATTTATTTAATAAGAATAAAGATATGTTACTTAATACATATTTAAGAGAGACCTTCTTAATTATTTCTTTACGTATTGAAAACTATTTTGAAAAAAGAGAAATCGCTGATTACGCGGATATGAAAACTACGGAAAACGAGAATATCCTCGCTTTAGCGAATATGTTTGTTTATCACATTGATGATGAGCACAATATTACTTATTTATCTAAAAACGTGAAAAAGATCTTCCCAAAAATTAAAGTCGGGGAGAAGTGTTATAAACAAATGTTTGGTTATGAAAAAGCTTGTAAAGATTGTCCTCTTGCTACTAGAAAGAAGAAATATTTTGAATCTAACAATAATGGCTTTGAAGCTTCAATGACTCTTTCTGATAGAAAAGATGATAATCATGTCATGCTCATTAAGAGTGTCAAACAAGATGAAGTATTAGGAGATTTATATCAAGAAGACTTCTTAACTTATTCTTATAAATCATTCTTTAACGCCCTTAAAAATGAATATGTCTCTAGTGGTAGAGGCTATGTCTTACTTCTTTGTATTGATAATTATTTAGAGATTATCCATAAACTAGGCGCGGAAGGATATAACTATTTAATTAGAGATTATGTTAGAAGCGTAAAGAATAAACTCAATATTGATGATATTTATTACTATAATCCATCAACTTTAATCATGCACTTCCCTACTATTGGACATAAAGATATCATTACTAAAATTGAAAATATCTATCCACTTAGTAAGCAAGTTTATTATGACTCTAAAGACTTATGTAAGATTAATATCACTTATTTACCTTTAGGTTATCCAAGAGTCTACGCCAACGCTGAAGACTATATGAGACATATTGCCGAATTCTATAGAGAAAAACATGACCGTAACAAAGACTATATCTACTTTGCTGATTATCCAATTCAAAGAAGCGCTTCTAAACGTGAATTTATGTTATCCACTCTTGAAAGTGAATTCTCTGGACATAATTCTACATCTATGAACTTACAACCAATGGTCAGAGTCAAAGACCGTCATATCGTGGGAGCAGAAATCTTATTACGTATTGCTGATGCCCATAGAAATGTCTTCTTTAACGCGCAAGAGATCTCTCAACTTGCTGAACAAGAAAAGAAGACTGGTCTTATTACTGAATCCATCATTAACTTTATCGGTCATATTTATAAAGAATATGGTAATAACATCTTTAGAATTAATAAATTTAACCGTATCGCCATTAACATCGATAAGACTTATCTTGATGACAAAGAGTTATTAACTAAGTTAGTCTCTCTTAGCGAAGAGAATAACTTACCAGCAGGATTCGTTTCTCTAGAAATTCCTGAAGATATGATTCCAGAAAATAAAGACAAGATTAAGGCTCTTGCGGATCAATTAGAGAAATATAAGATTTTATTCTCTTGCGATAGATATATCGGTCAATACACAAATATTGATGAACTATCATATTTAGGATTTAAAGAGATTAAGATCGCTAGAGACATTATTCTTAAGATTGATAGTGACCAAGTGAAATATGAATCTCTGAAGAAGATGGTCGCTGATTGTAAGGCCAATAACATTGGTGTATCCGCGGTTGGTGTGGAAAACGAAACTCAATTCAAACTCTTAAAAGAGCTTGATGAAGATATGTTTGTTCAAGGTTACTACTTATATAAACCACTTACTCGCGCAGATTTAATTACTGCCTTAGTCAGTTACGAACAATAACAAAATCACTTAGACCAGGCAACTGGTCTTTTTGATTGTCTATAAAAATCTAATAACTTATTTATCTTGTAAGTCTTTAAGGAGTTCTTTCTTAAGGGCTTCTTTTTCTTCGTCTGTAAGATCGTTAACTGTAACAGCTTTCTTCTTGGTTGTCTTTTTCATATAGAGCACTAAGCCAACAATGTTAAGGGCTAAGAGCACAAATAGTGGAATGACAAACACGCAGCCGTAGAATGTTGTGTGATTGATTAAGTAGGAGATAAATCCGGTTCCAGCTTTATAGCTTTCAACATTTCCTCCTAGGACAATCGCTAGCATTATAATGTGGATAACAAATAGGAAGACAACGATTGCAAGGTCTAAAGCCCCAAGGGAAATCCATAGAATCTTTTTCTTATTCATGTTCACTATTGTATTCTAACTTACTTTGATAATCAATAATCTTTTTATTATTGAAAATAGGTATAGTTTTTTATTTTTTGAAGATAAATCAGTGTCAATATATATTGAACTTTAAGAAATACTTTCTTATAATTTTCAGTAAGTAATATAAATATTATTTGTCATAAAGGAATCCAAAAATGTTTTATTCAATGGTCCCTATCTTAGCGTTAGTAATAATGTTTATTACTAATTTTGATATTCTTTTTAATAAACGTTATTTTGCTACGAACACCAAAGCTTTAAAGTCATATCGATATTTTTTAGCAGCGACATTTATTTTTTATATTTTTGATATCCTTTGGGGTTATTTAGATCCATTAGATAACAAGATGCCAGCCATTGTGGATACTCATCTATATTTTATCGCGATGGCGTTACTTTTATTTGCCTGGACTAACTTTGTTATTAACTTTGTTAATGGTCTACATAAATTTAAGATCATTCTCCGCGTTATTGGAATTGTCTTTGCTTTATTTGGCTTATCTTTAGCAATCGCGAATATCTTTACTCCAGTGTTATTCTCTTATGATACTGCCGCTTATATCCCTAAATATTGGAGATATATGTTCTTAGGCTTACAAATTAGTACATTCGCAATTATTATGGTCTTTGCTTTTGTCGCTTCTTTTTCTGAAAAGGGCTATAAAAAAGGCCAATTATATTCTTTATCTGTATTTTCTTTATTTATGGCAGGAGCGGTGGCTGCTCAAACATATTACCCACTTTATCCTATGTATTCTTTAGGGTTAGCGGCGGGCACTATTTTACTATTTACCTTCATTATTGTTTCTCAACGTATTGAAACTAGACAACAACTACTAGAGGGAAAATATCGAGAAGAAAAGCAACTTCAAGAAATTAAAGATACTCGAGAACTTGCCTATATTGACCCATTAACTGGGGTAAGAAATAAACACGCTTATGTTGAATTTGAAACTCAAATCGATAAATTAATTCATGATGATAAGGCTGAAGAGTTTGGCCTTGTGATTTTTGATTTAAATGATTTAAAACTCATTAATGACACGTACGGCCATGAAGCTGGTGACCAATATATTATTAAATCTGTCGAATTAATTAAATCGGTTTTCCCTTACTCCCCAACATATCGATTTGGTGGAGATGAATTTATAGTGATTTTAAAAGGTGAATTATACGCTAATCGGTTTAAATTATTAGATAAATTCAACGAGATTATTGATGAAAATAATGATAAGCAAGATCTTTCTCCAGTGGTTGCTGCTGGTGGTTCTAATTATATAAAAGGCAAAGATAATACATTACGTACCATCTTCTTAAGAGCAGATGAAAGAATGTACGCTAGAAAAAGAAAACTAAAAGAAGCGCATTCTACAGTTGTAGAAGAAAACTCTAATGTCGGTAATAAATCTACAGGTATTAATTTAGTACAACTACGTTATGAGATGTATGAGATGTTTTATCATTCTAGTGCGGTTAGTCTTATTGATATGCTTAACGGCTCTAGTTGTGATGAAATCCTTGAAATCGATATTAATAACGATACTTTTAAACAGTTCTATCACGTTGACGGGAAATATTTTGTGCCAGCAGTAGGATTATCTTACAAAGATTTAATTGAATTCACTTATAACTATGTCGTTCATCCAGATGATAGAGCGACTTATATGGGGTTAATGGGAATTGATGGCTTCTTTGAAAGAATCAAAAATAACCGTATTCCTAATTTTGATTTCGCCCACTTTAGATATAAGCTTCAAGACGGCACTTATGGCTGGGTTGAGCAAGTTGTAATTGCCGGAGAAGAATTTGGTATTCCTCCAGGAATGTTTAGATTATATGTTTTTGATATTAATAACATTAAATCTAGACAACTTGGTAATTTATCAAATGAATCCGCGGTGATTTCTGTTGGCAAAGACCAAATGACGGGTCTACTCGCTGCGAAAGAATTTATCACTAAGGCTGATGAAATTGTTTTAAATGAAAAAGATAAGAAGTGGTGTCTTATCTCTATGGATATTGAACACTTCAAGATGTTTGATGAATGGTTCGGTAGAGAAAAAGGCAACTATTTATTAGCCAAAATTGGGGCAGCTTTAAAAGAATTTGAAGAAAATAATCACGCGCTTGCGGGCTATTTCGGGCAAGATGACTTTGTCGTTTTATGTGAATATGATGAAGATAACATCAAAAAACTATATGATAAGATTCACGAATTTATTATGACTTTTGGTCTATCAACTGGATTCTTACCAGCCTTTGGCATTTCTTTAATTGATAAAGATATGATTGTTGTGGATGCGATGGATAGAGCAAGTATCGCAATGGGCAAAGCAAAAGCGGATATCCGTAATCGTATTTGTTTATATACAAGTGAGATGCAATTTGTTGCTGACCAAGAATATCGTATCTTAACTGAATTTATTCACGCTTTACAGTCTGATGAAATTACCTTCTATTTACAGCCACAATGTCGCGCTTCTACTGGTCAAATTATTGGCGCAGAAGCTTTAGCAAGATGGGTTAAGGAAGATGGTATTGTTGTTCCTCCTGGTCAATTTATTCCTATTTTAGAGAAATATGGCTTTATTACAGACTTAGATAAACGCATTTGGGAAAAAGTCTTTAGCTGGACCAAGAGTTGGATTGATAATGGCAATAAACCTTTACCTGTTTCGATCAACGTCTCTAGAATTGATTTATTTAATATTGATATATTAGAGCATTTCTCCTCTTTAGCGGAAAAATACAAAATTAAACCTAGCTTAATTGAAATTGAAATTACTGAATCAGCATATGCTGAAAATATGAACATCGCGGATAAGTTAGTCCAAGATTTACGCGCGAAAGGATTTAAAGTGCTAATTGATGACTTTGGAAGCGGTTATTCTTCTTTAAATATGCTTTCAACTTTAAAACTTGATGCGATTAAGCTAGACGCAAAATTCCTTCAAATTGATAGTGAACATCAAAGAGGAATCCATGTCTTAGAATCAGTTATCACTATGGCAAAAGGTATGTCTTTACCAATGATTATTGAAGGAGTGGAGACTAAACGACAAATCGACTTCTTAGATCAATTTGGAGTGAGATATATCCAAGGCTATTATTTCTATAAGCCAATGCCAATAGAGGAATATGAAAAGCTTATTTCTAATGAAAAGAATGTCGACTATAAAGGAATCACAGTCCGCACCAACGAACAATTTAGAATTAGAGAATTCTTAGATAAGAATATTTATAGTGACTCTATGCTTAATAACGTTATTGGTCCAGTTGCGATATATTCTTTAAGAAAAGAGCATATTGATATTGTTAGATATAACCAGCAATTTATGACCGCAGTCGATGTCCCTGATTTTGTGGAGAAATTAGAAAATATTGAAGAGACAATGCCACCTGAAGACGTTCCTTTAATTTTAGATACATTTAAAAGAGCAAAAGAGAATAAATTAATGGGGGCGAGTGGCATCTTTAGATTCTATAGAGCCGATGGAGTGTTATCTTCATTTAAAATGCACCTATATTATATTGGTAAAAAAGAAGGTACTGACCGATTCTATGGTAGTGTCAGTAATGTTACAGAGTTAGTGGATCTAGAAGAGGCTAAAGCTTTAATGGCCCATTATTCTAGCGGTAATGTCATTTTAGTTCGTCACGTAGGGGGACAATGGAAATTTGCAGTTGTCTCACATAATTTAAGTGACATTATTGGTATTGATCCAAAGACTTTGGAAGATGAACTTAACGCTGGCCTAGATACTTGGAGAGTATCTCATCAAAGCGGCTTACAAGAATTTATCAAACAAATTGAATCCACACCTCCATCAAAAGGAGATATCTTTGAAAAAGATATTATTGTGTATAATATTCATAAAGAAAAAATCAGAGTACGTATTTGGGTTGAAAATATTGGTGGGGAGACAAATAATTTTGCGTATATATTAAGAAGTGAGAGAATTTAATTATGACCAAGAAAAAGAAATTTATATTAGATCAAGATATTATTAGAATCATTCTTATTGTGGTAGGAAGCATTATTTCTACTTTAGTATTAGCGTTTTCTATTTTAGCGATTAATGAAATTCAAACTAACAACTTAGATGCTGCTAGTAAATATTTATTAGTGATTTTTGTGGTTTTAGGTTTATCTAGACTTGTCACGTTTTTTATAGAAAGAACAAAGTTAAGCTTTATTCGATTCATCACCTTATTTGTTTTTAATGTTGTTTTAGGAATTATAGTGATGTTTGCCAAAAATAATCCTTATTTCTTTGCTTTAGTTGGCGGGTTATATTGTGGCACTATTATTATTTCTCGTGTCTTTAAGTTAATACAGAATCATTCTCGAAGAAGCATTATTATAAATAGCATCATTATTCTAATAGCGGTTTTACTCGCTGTTGGTCTATTTATTCCGAAAGATAGTAATCCAATTTCTAGCCCAGTCACTGTTTTATGTACAGTAATCGCTATTAGTGCGTTCTTTGAAGTTATCTCTAACGCGACTACACATATGAGAGCCAGAGTTTTATTCAAGATTATTGTTAGAACCTACGCCTTAGAAATCATTTTAGGTTTAGTAACCTTAATGGTTGGTTCATCCATTATTTTAATGATCTATGAAAAAGACTCGGTTAAAACATTCTGGGATGGGTTATATCATTGCTTCGCTACTGTTACCACAATAGGATTTGGTGATTTTCCAATGGTCACACCAGTTGGAAGAGCGATCACAGTGTTACTTGGTATATACGGCATTGTCGTTGTGGCAGTTATTACCTCTATTATCGTTAACTTCTATAACGAAACGACCGGTAAAAAAGATATCGATGAATTTAAAGAAATCGAAGAAGAGACAAATAACAAGAAAAAGAAGAAATAGAATTATCTTATGAAAATAGTTGCCTAAAAACAAAACGAAAAGCGTCTAATGAAAAAGATTACTCCCACGAAGAATCAAAAGCGTTGATTCAAAAAAATTAAAAAAGGCGAAAAAGAAGATATTTCTTCTATGCCTGCCTATAATCCTAATGAAAAGTGGTAGTCTTAGATAAATAACTCACTCATTCCAAGAGCAGCGGTTATTACTGGAATAGAAATAATTACTCCATATTTAATAAAATCAATAAATGTGAATCTCACATTATTTTCATTTACTAAGCCAGTAAACATAATACCCGCAAGCGCACCAATCGGAGTTAAGAAAGCTCCAATGTTACTACCAATAATAGAAGCATATATGGCTTTGGTATAAGCTACCCCTTCTAAAGAAGTAGTGATATTTGTATATAAAATAGACATTGGAATATTGTTAATTAAATTACAGGCTAAAAAAGATGAATAACCATATACCCAAGTAGAATTATTACTTCCTAATAGTTCTGCTATTTTACTAGCGATCCCTTGTTCGTTAAGGGCGACCACAATAATAAACATGGAAATAAAAAATGGGATTAATTGATATGGTAGTCTTTTAGAAGTATGAACTACATGCTCGAAATTAGATTTTTTGAAACATGAATATATGAGCATAAATAGTAATAGAGTAGCGGCGCACACAATAGATACAAGCCACATCTCTAGATTGATATAACTTGAGATAATAAGAAACACTAAGCAAGTTCCTAATATTGATAAACCCACTATAACCGGTACTTTATCTTCGATAGGATAGATAATGTCATTAGACTGTAATGGTTCTTTAAGTTGCTTATGGAATAGAAGTAGTAATAAACCTAACTCTACTATACCTGCTACTAAAGTAGGGACCGCCATAACTTTAAAATAGTCGACGAAGGTAATACCGCTACTAGTGGCTAAATAAATATTAGTGGGATTACCAATCACAAACATTAAACTCCATGTATTCGCCGCAGTAAATTCCGCTACTAAATAAGGGATTGGGCTAATCTTGCTTCTTTTAGCAAAGAAACAAATAAAAGGAGTAAGGGTAAGTATCACAATATCGTTAGAGGTAAATACAGTAAGTACAGAAGTTAATAGATAAAGTATTAAAAATAAAGTGAACTGATTGCCTTTCGCGTTTTTACTAGCGACACTAGCGAGATATCTAAATAAACCTAACTCATCTAAGAATATAGATATTAAAGTCATAGAGAAAAATAAGACTAATATCTTAAGAGGATTAATCGCATTATTACTAATTAACTGTTCTCCAACTTGTTTTATAGGAGCATAACCACAACATAAAAGAATAACCGCTCCAAGTAGAGATATTATCCAATATGTATCTAATTTGATCTTTCCTATTTTTAGGTGTGGGAAAAATAAGATAGATAGAATTACTAAGATAAATGTTATACAGGCAATAATAATTGTAGGGATCATAACCAATCAATGATTATTGTCTTTTTTAAAAGAGAATACAATAGAAAATAATTATAAGAATAATACTGATAAGGCGATTAAATTTTGAGCAATATAATACATAAAAGTATTACTTACTAAATCAATTGGCTTTTCATGTCCTTCACCAAAATAAGTGGTGTTCAGTACTAAATCAGATAAGGCAAATAAAGACATACCCACAAAGATTAATATTAGAGGGATATATTTAAATCTTGTCATAATAGCAAAAGAGAAAGATATACCTAAATCAAAGAATAATGTTAAAGCGTATAAGAAGACTATTAATCGATATTCTCCATAATTAAGCTTTAATGGTTTTTCAATTAATACACAGATCATCGCCACTAAAATAGCGAAGACCACTGGTAATAAGAAATATAAGACTACTTGGTCGTTATATAATTCCATAAACATACCAGTAATATAGGCAACATGGCCTAAAGCAAAAGCAATGAAACCGACATATGTATAATTTCTATCATTTCCTTTATAAACACATTTAAGTTCTAAAGCGATATCTCCAATCATTCCAAATACTAAAGCGACAATCGCTGCAATAGAAAATTTATGATATCCGCTTTGAGAGAAGGAGTACGCTGCTAAAGCGATAAATAAAAGTGAACAGATAGATTTAATAATGACTGCTTTAATAGAGTAAGCTTTACATTTTTCATAAGAAAACCAAGCGACAAATACAAAGCTCACTGATAATAAAATACTTGGAACAAGCATACTTATACCCCCTATTTTAAGAATTTAGACATCATCTTTTTCTTTTTATTTGTGTAAGGATGTTCTCTTAAAGATAAGTTCATTTTGGTTTTGCCGTATAGGACTGTACTTGGGTGAGTGAATTCGTTAAATCCCCATTTACCGTGGTACGCTCCCATACCTGAATGACCCACTCCATTAAATGGAACCCCTTTAACCATAATATGGAGACAGACTTCATTTACACATCCTCCTCCATATTGCTGGGTTCGCATTACTTTTTTCGCCCATTTCTTATTTTTAGTAAAGATATATAAGGCTAAGCCGTGTTCTCTAGAAGCAATGACATCTAATAAGTCATTAACTTTATCATCATCAAATTTCACCACTGGAAGAAGTGGTCCAAAGATTTCATATTGGACAATTGGTTCATTAATATCAACAGGATAGATAATAGTAGGAGAATACTTACAGGTTGCTTTATCTCCTTCTCCTCCAAAGATGATTCTATCCTTATATTGCGTCGCTTCGTCTACAATAGTCTGCCAGGCTCTTTCAGTAATCATTTTTGGATATTCTTCGTTTAAGTAGGCTTTTTCTCCAATTTGTTTTGTGATTGCTAGCTTTAATTCTTTAATAAATTCATCAGCGACTTCACTAGCGACAGCGACTTGATTGATATTAATACAAATTTGTCCAGAATTAAGGATTTTAAAGAAAGCGATTTTTCTTGCTGCATCTTTTAAATTCGCGTCTTTTCTTACGATACACCAGTTACCAGTTTCTCCGCCTAACTCTAAAGCGACAGGAGTTAAGTTTTTACTCGCTAATTCCATCACGTGTTTAGCGACTTTAGGAGAACCTGTATAGAAGATTTTGTCGACTCTTTCTTCTAAACAGAAGTCAGCAACATCATGACCTCCATCTATAACAGTGAGATATTCTTCGTTAAATGTTTTACTAACTAATTCTTTTAATACACTAGTAGTGGCTGCGCTTTTAGAGGAGCATTTAATTAAAGCAGTGTTACCTCCCGCTATTGAGGCCGCCACTACACCAATAGATAACATTACTGGGAAGTTAAATGGAGAGATGATTAAAGTTACTCCATAAGGAATTTTATAGACATGAGTTCTTATAGAAGGGAAACAAGCTAGTCCAGAGAAATGTTTTTCAGGTTTATTCCATTTCTTCACACCTTTAATATATTCATCGATTTCCATAATCGTGTCACCAATATCTACAAGATATGACTCCATTGGTGATCGACCTAAATCAGTATGTAATGCTTCAATAATCTTATCTTGATTATCTTTAAGCATCTTTTTAAGTTTCTTTAACTGTTCAATTCGATATTTAACATCTAAAGTGATTCCAGTATTAAAAAATGATCTTTGTTTCTCCACTAGATTGTGGATGTCTTCTCTTAAGTATCCCATATATGTATCCCTTTATAACATTATTATAAAACTTATTTTTTTAAGATTATTACAAAAGAGTGAATTTTGATGTTGCTTATATATCTATATAAAAGTAGAATATAAACGTTAATTAATTTTGTCACATTAATTGTGATAGAAAGGAAAAAAATATTATGAACAAACTTTTTTCAAAGATTGCTACGTTAAGCGTTGGTCTAGCAATGGCAATCGGAGTTGGAGTTGCTGTTGGTTCTAAAGAGGCTAGAGTGGCTAGGGCTGACGATGTTACAGTTAATGGTTCGCAATTTAGCGCTGCTACTGAGAGTGCTATAAATCAAGAGATTAGTGGCTTCACTTTTGATGTTACAAAAGGAACTGTTGCTTCTAGCCAAGTTAGAGTATTTAAAGGTGAAACACTTACAATTAGTGCATCATCTGCTATTACTACCATTGTTATGACTTGTACAGCAGAAGGTACAACAAAATATGGACCAGGTTGTTTTGCCTCTCAAACAGGATATACATATTCAAGTTATACTGGTACTTGGACAGGCAGTTCAACTAGCGTTTCATTTACTGCTTCATCTAATCAAGTCAGAATTACGAAATTTGTAATTTCATCTGGATCTGCTGATGTACTTCAAAGCATTACTGTTTCTGGCGCTATGTCAAAAACAAGTTATACAACAGCTGATTCCTGGAGTGCTGCTGGTTTAGTTGCCACAGGTACATATAAAACAGCTGGTGCAAAGGACATTACCGATAAAGTAACATGGTCATTTGATCCTGCAACTCCTGCGCTTAATGTTACAAGTGTTGTTGCAACTGCCACATTAGGTACAGTTTCCGGAAATAGTGAAGCACAAACAGTCGCTGTTAGCAGAGCTAATCCAATTCAAGCTGTTTATCATATGGAAGAACTTTCTGATTTTGATGTTAGAGGTATTTATGTTGGATTCTTAGATGGTACTGGCCCAGTTATTATGGATGGTGCATATGGTATTGTTGCTTTTGCTAAAAGTCATGATGTATCTACGTATGAAGAAGGCGTTACCGTCTTGCATATTACAGGTAAAATGACAATTTTTAATGGCTTATATGAATTAGGCGGATCAAAAAAACAAGGAAGTTCCACAGTTTATTATAATCCTACTATTTCTGTAGAAACCGATCCTGATAAAATAGCAGAAGTTGAAGCGCCAGTTGTATATGCATCTAAAGGTGGAGAAACTCAAGAATATGAGTCAAGATTAACCACAGTTACTGGTGTTCCTTCACTCTATCCAGATGGAACCAAATATGGTGACTTCAGTGAAGATGCTGGCACAAAAGATATAAGAATGAAGTTTGCTGTGGGAACTAAGGAAATTGTCGTCTTTTATAAAAAAGCTGCTCAAACTGCAGATGCAGAAGCATATTCCGCAATGAAAGCTGCTGTTACAAATAGTGATGAAATTACTATTAAAGGATTCACCGGTTGGTATAATGGCTTCCAAGTTCAAATGAATGGATATATTCCACCAGCAGAAGACTATACAGCTGAAGAATTTGCTCAAGATTTACTTGATCAAACAGATAATGCTTGTAGTGAATATCCTGGTAGTGATAATGATCCTTCCTATAATTATAGTGCATATAAAACCGCTTTAGAGGCTATTTGGACTAATTTAGCAAGTGATGATAAATATCCTTCATTACCAAAAGATCAAAAAGATATCTTAGCAGAAGCTAGTAGAGAAGGTACTTCTACTATTTCTAGAGCAATGAAGAGATACGACTTCTTAACCGGAAAATACGATCTCAGTAACTTCATTAATGGACGTACTCCAATTGTTCCTGCTAATGGAAGATTTGCTGTTTCTGACTTAACTGCAGACAGCAATACAATGATTATTGTCATTGCTATCGCTGCTACAAGTGCATTAGCGTTCACAATGTTATTAGTCTTCAAAAAGAAGAAACAAAAATAATTAATCTTTGATTAATATATAACTACAGGGATGGATTTCATCCCTGTTTTTATATAAAGATAGTAATTACGTATATTTATGTTTTTAAAATAATTATGATAAAATCATATTGCGTTTTATGAATAAGAAACCGAAATTGTTATTAGCATCTTTGTTATCTATAGGACTATGTGCTTCTACTGTTTTTATTATTTCTAGTAATGTAGTAGTGGGTTTAACATTCGCTAGTAAAGCGAAACCTGCTAATTTAGATTGCTCATATTACTTTGATAATAGTGAATACACTTCCCTATATGATTTAAATGTCTCTAGACTTGATGGTGGATCTGATATAGAAAACGTGACTACTTGGGGAACTGTAACTTGTAGTTATTATAATAACTCTACCTATTCTCAATTTATTCAAAGCACTGATAAAAATGGGAATATTTCTGCAACATGTTTATATAACGTTGGGCAAGATAATATCTATCCAGTAGGAACGGTTATTTCTGTAACTGGAACAATGACTTTATTTAACAGGATGAGTGAGATGACTAATTGCGTCATCACTAAAGATTATGATTCTAATCCATACCCAGTAGAGCCTTTAGAAATTAGTTATCTTCCAACTAGAACTGAGCCAAACTTTACTGATATTCGATATATGGGCACTAGAGAAGTGCATTTATCTAATGTGTCTTTAGGCGAGATTACTTCTTCTAGACAGTGTAACGCCACACTTGATAATAGTAATCAAGTCTTATTATTTTATAATAGCATTTCCGAGAAAACCGCCATCAATGACAAAATCAATTCTATTCGTTCCAATGGAACTAAAGCTAATGTAACAGGTTACGTTACTTGCTATAGTAGCAATAATACTGGTACTCCATCTTTACAAGTGCTTATTAGACACGCTAGTGATATAGAAGAAATAGTAGAAGAAAAAACTGTTGACTATTTATATGTCACTACTGAGAAAAACTTCTATTACATGGATGAAATCACTATGTCTGATTTTATAGCGATAGTTTATTACACGGATGGCACTTCTTCAGTAGTGTCTAATGCCTATATCACTAATACAGTAGATACATCTACTTTAGGACAAAAGAAAGTAGAATTTGCCTATGAAAAAGGTGGAGAAATTTATACTGATTCAATGTATATCGTGATTAATAACACGGTTAGTTCAATTTCTGTTGATAACCCTGTTCAATTCTATACATTTAACGAACAATTTATCGCTCCTACAGTCTATGGCTCCTCCTATGGATATGAAGCTGATATCAGTAGTGAAGTTGAATTCTCTGGCTTTGATTCATATTGGTCTAGTGATTATCATAGCCGTGTTTTTGTTGATTATGAAAACTCTGCTGGTAGAACACTCTCTACTTCTTATGAATATTCTGTCAGTAGTGTTGTTTCTTTAATTTGTGAATCTCCAAAACTTCAATTTGAGTTAGGTGAATTATTTGATTATCCAACAGTCATTGGAACATTTAGTTATGATACTTCAGTAGAAGTTGATGTCACTAATAGAGTAACTATATCGGGATTTGATTCATCCACTCCTGGATATGTTGATGTTTATATGACTTTAGGAGATTATCAAACTAGTTACGAAGTAGAGATCATCGATACCACTCCACCAGAGTTATATCAATATGATGTTTCTATTTCTATCTCCGGAAGTTATAGTACTGGTAGTTATGGAAATAGTGGTGATTTTGAATACTATAGAGCGGTTAATGCTTCTGGATATATCTGTAAGCTAATTCCTTTAGTTAGACAAACAGGATGTGAAGAAACTTTGGGTGGGGCTTTATATAACATTGACCCAATTAAAGATATTGATCACATTACCTTCACTTATAAAACAAGTGGTAGTGGAACTAGATCCTGTAAGTTATATTGTGGAGAAAATAATTATGATGATTATAGTTATGTAATTACTTCTTCTAGTTCAAATATAGAAACCACAATTGATTTATCTTCTAAAGACGTTAATTACTTTAAATTTGATTCAGGAGATTTAACTTTATTCCTTCAAAGTGTCACTGTTTATTATTCTGGATCAAATACCTATCATGGATCTAACTTTACTTACAAGACAACTGGAGAAGGTGAATATCGTATCGCTCCAACCACTTATAGCGGAACTCTAATAGATGGAGTGAGTTATGTCGATGTACCAACTTCTATTAATACGTCTACTGGAACTATCTTATCTACAAAACGATATATATATTATTCATATGAATATGTTTATGAACACCAAGAATATGTTTCTAGTGCTACAATGATTTCTCCAGTTGATGTATGTAATTATTTTGAAGCCTTTGGCTGCGCTCCTGCTAATTACGGCTCTAAATCTTCATTTAGTTTAAAAGATGGTAAGACTTTACCAAGCGTCAGTGAAGTTGATGAATTATTTGGTAGTGACGCTAGAACTATATCTAAATATAGTAGAACTACAGGTTATGCTACTTCAGTTCCATACTATGGAAGTACACCAACATACTACGAATTAGATATCGACACTAATGGACAATATAGAACCTCTTCTAGACAATCTGGACGTATTGTTGCATGGGCTACTGGATTTGAAGGTAGTGATTATGGTTATGGTAGCCAAGTAGTGTGCACTTACACTGATGATCACTACGCCACATTTAAAGAATATAACAATTATGGTGGATTCTTATCTAGATTCAATGTTGAACGATTAGTCTCTGGAAGTGTTAGAGGAAATCCAACTACATTATCAAATTAACTGATTTTAACAAATAAAACGAAAGAGATGATGAAAAATCATCTTTTCTTTTTGCTTATCTATTACATAAAATGTAAAATAATTAAGTAAAGATTAGATATAACCAAATATTAGATGTTAATAGCTAAAACATCTTATCCTTTGTGCATTTATTTAATCTATTTAGCCGTATAAATACGGCAGAAAGGAAATAAACTTTTATGAATAAAGTTTTTACAAGGATTGCTGGGTTAAGCGTTGGTCTAGCTTTAGCAATCGGAGTAGGAATCGCTGTTGGACAAAAGTCTGCTGCTAGAGTTGACGCTGCTACTATTACAACTCTATCTTGGTCAAGAAGCAATAACGCTGATGTTTATACTTCTGGTATGACATTTAATTATGCCTCAAATATGGGAGCTAGTGCGGCTTATAGACAAGACGGAAGTGCTAATCCGGCTTATTTACAACTTAAATCTAGTTCTGCATTATCTCTTCCAAGTGATGCGCAATCTATAACATTTAAAGCAACTGTTGGCGGTGGATCAACTAGGGCCGATCTTGGTGATGCTCCTGTAATGGTTTGCCTAATTGATTCAAGTGGAAATGCTATTACCGAATCAGTAGAGACTGTTACCAGTGCGATTACTGTTGCAGCTGGTAGTGAATTTACAGTTGATTATTCCTCTTTTAAAGGGTCTTCTTCTGTTTACGGTGTAAAAATTTATCACACTAAAATTACTGGTTATAATGTCAGATATTACTCTTTCAGTTTAGAATATGTGACCGCATCAGCAACACCAACAATTGAATTAAATAAAAGTAGTCTTAATTTAGGAGTTGGAACTTCCGACACAATAGAAGTATCTTTTGCAGATTTAACAGAAGATATTACAGTAACACAGACTCCTTCTAATGGAGGATCTGTCTCTTGCTTAGCAACTATCTCTAAAGATGAAGCATCACCTTATTCATTTGCGGTAGAAGGAATTTCTGCTGGAGAGGTTGAATTATCATTCGCATCCTCTGGAGCAACAGCACAAACTACTACTGTGACAATTGTGAATACAGTTGAACATAAACTTGTCGAATCTTTAATGAATCTTACTCCTGGAAGTAAATTTATTATTGTTGGTGTTGAAAATACTAACTCAGCAGTTCTATCAACCACTTTAACCGGTGGAGGCTCTGGACACTATAACGGTGGTCTTGTTAGCCTATCTAATGGAAGCGCAAGAACCATTTATGCTAATGAGTTTACTTTAGAAATGGCCGAAGCGGATGGGTTCCTTATTAAAGATTCGTCTAACAAATATGTTGGTCTTTCTGCAATTGATGGAACGGGAAAATTTACAATCAATGCAGATTATTCAAAAATTAATTATCCATATTGGGATTGTGAAATTGATGAAACTTCACATGTTGCTAGATTAACTAATGAAACTTCAGACGAAGGAGCCAACAAATTGGTTAATTATGTATCACAATATAATAGATTCTCTAACTATAATGTTTCTCAAACTGCTACAACTTATATTTATTCATCTTTCTTAGCGCCATTCTTATATATTCAAGAAGCCGCTGTTGAAATTCCTACTGGAGCCGACTATAAAACAAATGTCAATGCAGTTAACTTTGGAAGCGAAGAAATTAGCTTTACAGTTACAAGCGGCGATTCTAATGTTGCCACTGGGTCAGTAAGTGAAGGAAAATTAACAATTTCTCCTGTTGCTGCTGGAACAACAACATTAACTGTTACAGCCTCTTCAACAAGCTTTGAAGCATCTACTATTGTTTCAGTAAAAGTCAATAGTGCTTCTAGAGTGTTAGACCATATCACCTTATCAAATCCATCTGATTCCTTATATAAAGGACAAGAATTCTCATATAGTGGCACAATCACCGCGGTTTACGATAATTCTGATGAAGAAGTCCTTGAGCATTCTGCTGTGACATTTACTGGTTATGATTTGACCACAACTGGTAATCAAACTGTTACTGTCAGTTATACTGATAAAGAAGTCACAAAGACTGCTACATATGATTTAACCGTTTCTCAATGGACTGGCGAATTAACTATTGGTAATTACTATGTTTTAACTTCTGAATATTCTGAAAGTGAAGTCAATTATAAATATGCATTTGCTGGAATTAAATCTAATGTTGGTGCTGTTGCAGCATATGATGAAACATTAAGATCTGAAAATGCCTTATTAGTTGAAGAAGGTGCGACATATAATTCTTATGCATTTAAATTAAGCAATGGCAAATATTTATCTGCCGCTAATAGTAATAACTTATATGGCAATTCTGAAGAAGTAAATGAAGCTTCATCTTGGACTGTTTCAGTAGAAGCAGGTGATTATAGCATTTACAATGTTTCTTTCCCAACTAGACGTATTAGATGTAATCATAATAATGGTAACCCAAGATTTGCAGCATATACTTCTGCTCAAAAAGCAGTTGCTTTAGTAGAGGTTTCAGTCGCTGATATTGCTAGCCATTTCACAACAAACTTTATGCATCCTGAAATCAGTGTTGATGATAAAGGAACAGGTGAATGTTTAGGTGAAACTGGATATTATGCCTTAGCTAAAGCCGCATTTAATGTTATGCCAGAGGAATCTAGAGAATTCTTCGTGACTAGCACAATGTATTCTAACTACAAAGCAAGATTAGCTGCATGGGCTGCTGCTAACGGTGATGAATTTAGTGAAGCTAACTTATTAGTTGCTAACCCAGCTAGTAGAGTTGCATTTGACACGGTTAGTGATAACAACACAATGATTATCGTGATTTCTATCGCTGCTACAAGTGCATTAGCCTTCACAATGTTATTAGTCTTCAAAAAGAAGAAACAAAAATAATTTGATTAGTTAGAAACTAATATCATACAGGCAGAAGTGGTGAAAACCGCTTCTGTTTTGTTTTGGCGATTAAATTTATTCATGGAATCGTTTCCATAAAATTGTTGACAGCGGGTATTAATAAATTAAAATATATGTGGAAACGTTTCCATAGCACAAACAAATAAAGGAGTCTTTTATGGCGTCAATTTTACTTAAGCATATTTACAAAGAGTATACACACAGTAAGAAAGAGGCAAAGAAAATTAATGAAGGTGACTTATCTCCTTTTGCTGTGCGTGATTTTAATTTAGAAATAAAAGATGGAGAGTTTGTTGTTTTAGTTGGTCCTTCTGGATGTGGTAAATCTACTACTTTAAGAATGATTGCAGGATTAGAAGATATCACTGGTGGTGAACTTTATATTGGTGATGTTTATTCAAATAACGTTGATGCTTCTAAAAGAAATATTGCGATGGTTTTCCAAAACTACGCTTTATATCCACATATGAATTCTTATCAAAACATGTCCTATGGTTTGAAGTTAAGAAAAATTCCTAAAGTAGCGTTAGATAAAGAACACCATGTTATTTATACAGTTGATAAAGATCGAATCAAATTACTAAAGAAACAAATTAAAGAAGCTAAAACTCCTGAAGAAGTTGAACCACTAGTTAAAGAATTAGAAAAAGTGGAAAACGATAAGTGTGTACCAAAAATGAAAATGGTGCATTACTCTAAAGAAGAAATTGATGAAAGAGTACAAAAGGCTGCTGAAATATTAGATATTAAGCACTTATTAGATAGAAAACCATCAGATATGTCTGGTGGACAAAGACAACGTGTCGCTTTAGGTAGAGCGTTAGTAAGAGATCCAAAAGTCTTCTTACTTGATGAACCTTTAAGTAACCTTGACGCCAAATTAAGAGCGTCAATGCGTAGTGAAATTGTGAAACTACATAAACGTGTAAAAACAACGTTTGTTTATGTTACCCATGACCAAGTTGAAGCGATGACGATGGGTGATCGAATCGTGGTTATGAAAGACGGAATTATCCAACAAGTTGGTTCTCCTAGTGAGATCTATGATAATCCAATGAATACCTTTGTCGCGGGCTTTATTGGCACCCCACAAATGAACTTCTTTGATGTGAAATTAATTGCTAAAGCTAAAGAAGTAGTGATTACTTTACCAAATAATAAAGAAGTTTCTATTTCTTTAAAGGATTTAAGAGATATCCAAGATGAATATATTTCTGGCGAAGAAAAAGAATTAACTCTTGGAGTTAGAGGTGAACACTTAATTTTAGGGGATAAAGGAATTGACGCCACTGTCAGTTTTGTAGAGATTTTAGGAAATACGACAAACATCTTATGTAAATTAGATGGTTCTGATGTTGAATTTAACATTACTGTTCAAGAAAGAAGTGAACTAGTAAGTGGAGATAAAGTAAAAGTCTCTTTCTTAGGTAAAAACGTCCACCTATTTGATAAAGAAACCGGAAAGACAATTTATAAATACGGTTTAGAGGAAGCTAAAGATGAAAAATAAGTTATTACCTATATTATTTAGTTCATTTTTAATTCTAGGGGCCACTATATCTTTTAGTGAGAATAAAAAAGCTACCGTATTACAAGCTTATAATGATTTAAGTGTCTCTAATACTGGAGACGGCTTTGTTTTATTGGATAAAGAATTTTCCGCTACTGAAAGCTTTGTTTATACTGGTGAACTTTATTATCATGATGACACTCAAGCAGGCGGCTTAGTTTTTGGTGGAGTAGAAAATGAACATTATTATGTTCTTACTTTAGATAGATATGAAAACCATATTAAATTACTCGATTTTAGATTAAGTGAATCTCGAGTGGATGAATTATATGCTTGTGACTTTATTGGTAATAATTACCGCACTGAAGAAGGATGGAATGTTACTCAAGAAGAATGGGATCATATAAATCCTCAAGTAAGAACTATTCCTAATGTGAATATGAAAGTTGTGGTTTCTATAGAAGAGGGACATGCTTATACAGAAATTTATGTTGAAGGTATAAGAAGATTTAGAGACACTACAATTGATTTAAATAAAGACGGCAACTATGTTGCTGGTAAAGTGGGCTTAAATGTCTTTAATGGCTCAGTGACTTTAAAAGATATTCAAGCTGGTAAAAGTGATTATTCTTATTTTACTGAAGCATATCGAAATCAATATCATTTCCAACCATTTGCGAAATGGACTAATGACCCAAATGCTTTAGTCTATTATAACGGCTGGTATCATATCTTTTATCAAACTAACCCATTTGGCTTACTTTGGAGTGATATGTATTGGGGACACGCTAGAAGTAGAGACTTAATTCATTTTGAATATATGCCTATTTGTTTATTCCCATCGAATAATGATGATGGCTCAGTCTCTTATATGTGGTCAGGATGCGCGGTTGCCTATTATAAAGGGATGAGTGCAGAAGTTGACTCTCGTAACTGGTTCCCTAAAGGAAATGGCAACGGTCTATTTGCAATTTATACTGAAGATAGATGTGGAGGCTATGAAGAAGCACAAAACCAAATGATCATCACAAGTGATGATGAAGGCTTAACCTGGATTAAAAGAGATACAATTTATCAAAGAGAAAGAACTCCATATTATGATCATAAAATTGACTGGAGAGATCCAAAAATCTTCCCAGCCGCAAAAGATGAAAGTGGAAAAGTTACTACTTGGGGTATGTCTTTAAGTAGCTACGCCCTTAATAAAGGCTGGTTAATGCAATCAACAGACTTAATTAATTGGCATTATACTCAACAATTCTATTTACCAACTCCTGAATGTATTGGCATTGGTCAGTTAGAAGATGAAGAAGGAGTTACTCATACTTACTTAACTAATAAATCTAGAACATATTTATTTGGTTCAATTGGTTTTTATAATAACGAACTCCGCTTTGTGGATGAAGAAGGAGTGAATATTTCTACTTATTCTTTAGAAGAAATGAAGGCTATATTAAAGCCATTAGATTTTGGTCCAGATTCTTATGCTTCTCAATCTTTCTATATTAGTGATCCTACTAGTGAATATTATGGTAAAGACATTGTAATCAACTGGTTCTCTGGAGATTTAAATGCCGATTATTGTACAGGTCCTGGAGAATACGCTAACTTAAGAGGTAGATGGAATGGAGGATTTACCACCCCTGTAGAATACGGCATCTATACTGATTCTAAAGGAGAAATGAGATTATCTCAAAAACCTATCACTGTTAATAATGAACATTTGGATAGAGATGAAACCAAAAAGATTGAATTCAAAGATTATCCAATCGATTATCAAACTGGTAACTTATTAAAAGATGTGCATTCACATACTTTTGAACTTGAAGCTTCTATTACTGTTAAAGAAAACGCTCCAATCATTTTTAAAGTTGATGTTGGAGAAGATGAATATATGCAGTTTGGTTGGAACGCTACTGATGGATATTATGTCGATCGAACCTATCTAGATGATAAAGGTATTAACACTAATATCGATTGGCACACCAAATATGCTTCTCATATCTTAGGCGATAGCGATACCAAAACATTTTATGTTTTAAATGATAATGGTGGACTAGAAGTTTTCTGCGAAGATTATTCTATTCCTTTCTATTTTGTCACTACCGCTGATATTAGCTCTAATGGAGCGTCTTTATTTGTAGACGGACCAGTGGATAATAAAGACACTGAAGATGTACTTGAATGCTCTATTGTTAACTATTTAAGAGTCAATGAAATTAAATCTGCTTATCAAAAAGAAAAAGCACCTGGAGAAGGAGCGTTATATGTTTCTTCTAATAATGTTTTTTTAGATACAAAATTATCAACTTCTAAATTTGTTTCATGCTGGTATACAGGTGAATCTAAGGTTGATATTAAAGAAATTAGTAATACTGGTGCAGTTGACGCGGTTGTTAGTGATAACGGCATATCCTTAAAGGCTATTAAAGAAGGTACTGCCTCTTATAAAGTGAGTGCGGATGAACAAGAGCAAATTATTGAAGTTAAAGTCAATAATGCTTCTTTTGAAAGTGACTTTACATTTAATAAAGACAATATTATTTCTGGTAGTTGGTCAATGACTAATAACGCTTTAATCGGTGAAAAACCATCAGGAAACGGCTTTATTTTAGCTGAAGAAAGCGCGAGTAATTTCTCGTATACAGGTACATTTGATATTAATTATGGTACTGCGGGCGCGTTAGTCTTTAGAGCCCAAAAAGATATGTCTTCATATTTAGTTTGTAATTATGACTCTAATGAAAAAGTGGTGAAACTTTGGTCAGCTCATGGAGAACTAACTAGAAGTAATCCGGTTGATGTTATCTCTACTAATGTTTCTTTATCTATTAAAGCTGTTGGCTCTGATTTAACTATTTCTATTAATGGTAATGAAGTTATTCACTATACCTTATTAGATAACGAACCTTTAGCGGGTTATTTTGGAGTGAATGTTTTCTCTTCTAAAGTGACATTTAAAAACTTATCTTTAATCGAAGATGAACAAACTTATGACTATACGGATGGAGAATTAGAAATTGATTTAGGTGTTTCTCAATTTGTTAGTGAAGTTTATAACGTTACAAAAGATAACACTAAACTTCAACCTGGTTATTACCGACAATCTAGTGACAAATTATATATCTCTAAAGAATATTTTGGCCTATTAGATAATGGCACTTATATCTTTAAAGTAGTAGGTTCTATGTCCATAATCACTGTTACTGTAAACGTCAATAAAGCCGGACAAGAATTAGTGATTCATGATGTCACTATTGAAAAAGGTTTAGACGTTAATGTTTATGTTGGTAGTTATAATGTGAGTTCTATTTCTGTTAACGGAAATCCATTAGACCACTCTAAATATCATATTCAAAACTATGTTTTAACTATCGACTCTTCGGTATTTAACGAAGGACAAAACGAAGTTAAGATTAATAACTTATTATCTTTTAAAGTTACTGTTAAAAATAGTAGCGAAATAGTTCCGGTATCCACTAGTGGATGTGGAGGAAATATTGCTTCTACTAGTATCTTATTATCGTCACTAAGCTTATTTACAGCATTATTAGTTATTATTTCTATCAAAAGAAGAAAGGAAGACAAATAATGGGGGCGACAATAAAAGAAGTAGCCGCTAAATCGGGAGTGGGAATAGGAACTGTTTCTAGAGTTCTTAACAACTCTCCTCAGATTTCTGAAGCGACTAGAAAAAAAGTATTAAAAGCGATTAAAGAACTTGATTATGTTCCTAATGTTGCAGGAAAAAGACTCTCACAAAAGAAAAGCTATGTGATTGCGGTCTTAGTGCCAGTTATTGATCATCCTTTCTTTGCTAGACTTGTCTCTAACTTAGAAATTGAGGCTGATAAAAAAGGATATTCATTATTACTCGCTACTAGCCAGCATCGTATAGAAAAAGAACATGAAATCTTAAGAAGACTTCAACAAGGTGAAGCTGATGGAGCCTTATTCGTCACTCACTATGAACATCCTGAAGAAGAATTTAAAGGTTTAGCAATTGTGTCAATTGACCGTCACTTAGGAAAAGATATTCCAGTAGTTACTACTGATAACTATGAATCAACTAAAAAAGCGATAGAACATCTAATTGAAAAAGGATGTAAGAAAATTGTCTACTTAGGAACTAAACCAAATCAAGTGAGTGAAGTTTCTCTTAGAGAAAAAGCCTACGAAGATGTTTGTAAGAAACATAACATGCCACTAATGATTGTGAATCAAAATGTGGGGCACGGCGAAGAAAACAAATTAATAGATGAATTATTTAATTCTTATAAAGAGTTTGATGGAGTGTTTGTCTCAGGTTGTACACTAGCCACTCTCCTATATAACAGAATGAAATTAATGGGAATTAAAACTCCAGAAGACATTCAAATGGTGTCATATGATGGAGAATTCTCATTAGATGATATACATCATATTTCTACTCTAGAACAGCCACTAGACTTAATGGCAAAAAAATGTGTCGAATTATTAATCGATAAAATTAACGGCAAAGAAGTTGAATCGTTATCGAAATTCAACTGCCGATTCATAAAAGGTGAAACAACTAAATAATTGGAGGAAATTAGTTATGAAAAAGAAAGTATTATTAGTCCCTTTAGCAGCGATGACTTTATCGTTAGTAGGATGTGGAGAACCTGATGTTGATTACAGTGATAACACTAGATTAACCATGAGAGTTCATGTTGACGAAGGTTCAGAAGAAGGAAATGGTTATAAAGAAATCATCACCGCATTTAACCGTGAAAATAATGGCAAAATTAGAGTGGATCTTGAATTTGTCGCTAGAAGTGGTGGAATTTATGAAACCCAATTAGATAACGACAAAAGAAAGAACACATTACCAGATTTATTTACATTCGATGCTCCTAAATGTGCATATTACGCTAAAAACGGATATTTATATGACTTATCTAGTAGCTTTTCTACTACTGAACAAAATAACTTTGTTGCTTTAAATAGATATCAAAGCAAATTATTTGGAATCCCTATTCAAGAAAGTAGTGCAGGTTTCTACTATAACAAAGATATGTTTAATAGAGCTGGTATTGATGTTAGTGGTGTCACCGTTGATAATCCTTGGACATTTACCCAATTTAAAGATGCTTGCGCAAAACTTAAAGCTCTTCCAGGATTAAAAGGTGCGGTTGATATGAGACTTGATGCGACCGCTGATGAAACAGCCACCTATTTACTTTATCCATTTGTTTATTCTTGTGGTGGATCATTTGTTGATAGCACTGGTTTACACGCTTTGAATTACTTTAATAGCGCTAATAGTAAAAAAGGTTTCCAATTCCTTAAAGATTTACTTGATAACGGTTATACCGGCACTAACTATGGTGCTCAAGACTTCTTTACTCACCAAGTTGGTATGTATTTATCTAGTGGATGGACTATCCCAGAATTAGATAACCATGTGAAATGGGGACAATATTTCCCAGATAGAAACTCTTGGGGATTATTACCTTATCCAAAAGCAGATGACGGTACTGCTGTTAGCTGTAATGGTTCTTGGAGCTATGCTATTGGTAACAACCCTCGTACCGACAAGAGTAATGTTGTGACTTTATTAAAATACATTACTAATGCAAGATCATCTAAAGTCATTACCCAACATACAGGTATGATTCCTGCTAATAAAGAAGCTCAAGTTGGCTATGCTAATCCTGGATCTGCTGAAGATGTTTTATTACAACAATTAAATAAGACTAGCGAACAACGTCCAGAGACTATTGGCTATGCTCAATTCTCTTCAGCGTTTGGTAGAGCCATTAAATATTTAAGAGAAAACGGCGTTGATAAATCAGTTGATGACGCTGCTCAATACTTAGAAACTGAATTAGGTAGATTAAAGTAATAAGGAAGGTTTATGGCGTTAATAGCTCTTTATGTTTTTGCTGCATTTATAGTCATTTTCTTGGCTATTTTCATCAAAGACTTTATAAAGAATAGAAAGTCGCATTATAAATACCATAAGGGTGAAGTAATTATGGCCTTCATTTTGCTTGCCCCTAGTGTGGTATTAGCGTTCTTTTTAGTGCTATTACCGATTATTACTTCTTTAGGTTTTTCATTTACAAATTATACGCTCGGAGATCCAAACAACATTAGCCTTGCTGGTGGAGATGGCTTTGGTCACTTTAGAGATTTAGTATCTGAATTCCAAGTCAAAGGTGATTTCTATCACGCGATTAAAAACACCGCAATCTTTGTGGTCTTTGTAGTACCAATTCAAATTGGTTTAGCCTTAGGTTTAGCCTTATTTGTTAATAACAAAAGAAGAGGAACCACAATCTTTAAAGTATGTTTCTTTGCTCCAGTTGCGGTTTCTTTATCAGTTACGGCTTTCTTCTGGAGAGAAGTATTAGCCAATAGACCTGACGGCATTATGAATTCTATCCTCGCTAATTTTGGAATCCCTAATCAAGATTTCTTAGGAACCGACAAGATTTTAGGTTGGATGATTGCGATTTCTGCTTGGCAAGGATGTGGCTATCAAATGCTCATTTTCCTTTCTGCCTTAGGAAATATCAGAAAAGATTTATATGAGGCCGCTAGAGTCGATGGGGCTAATGCATTCCATAGATTTAAAACAGTAACTATTCCAGGACTTAGACCTACAATGTTATTTATTTTGATTACTGTTTTTATTGGAGCGTGTCGAGTATTAATTCAACCAATGTTATTAGACCAAGGTGTCTATCCTGGTAGTGTTACTTTAAGTTTATATATGTATAACCAAGGCCAAAAATACGGTAATGTGGGATTATCGTGTGCGGTGGCGTTACTTATGACTATTGTCATAGGCTCTATTACCTTCTTACAAAGGCAGCTTCTTAAGGAGAAGAAGAAATAATGAAAAAGAGATATCTTAATGATCCTAATTTTGTTCGCTCAAAAAGATCGAAGAAAAAGATTGTTTATTCAGTTATCTATTATTTAACTGGTACTGCTTTATCTTTATTATTCATTCTTCCTCTTTTATATATGCTTGCCGCTTCCACTAAGAGTGAAGCTGCGGTTGCTACCTCTAATGGAACTTTCTTAATGTTTATCCCTGATTTCACTAACTTAAGTGTATTCTTTGACAACTACGCAGTAGTGTTTGGTGAAAGATACCACATTTGGACATATGCGATTAATAGTTTAATTTATTGTTTAGTTGTTATTGTTTTAAATACCTTAGTTAACGGATTAGCGGGATATGTATTAGCAAAATTCCATTTCCCTGCGAAAGGATTCTTTAGCTTTATCATTATTTTCTTAATGGTGGTTCCAGTAGAAACAAGTATCATTCCGCTTTTATCTATCGTTCAAGATTTATTACATCTAAATAAAGGATTCTTCTCGATAATAGCGATAGTGATACCTAGTATTATTTCCGTCTTTAATATTTTCTTATATACCCAATTCTTCTCCTCTATTCCTAAAGAATATGAAGAAGCAATGCATATCGATGGAGCGGGTAGAGTAAGAATGTTCTTTAATTTAATTCTCCCATTATCTAAACCAATTGTGGCGACTACTGCAGTTTTCACCTTTATTGGCGTGTGGAACGATTATGTGTGGCCAAGTTTAGTTGTGGATAATAGAGGAACCTCGGGTTGGCCACTATATCCAATTCAATACGCGGTCAATATTATTACTAGCTCTGATGGTATCACTACCGGCCAAATCATGGCAGCGTTAGTTATTACTACTTTACCAATATTTATATTATATGTTGCAGCGCAGAAATATATCGTCAAAGGATTCGGCACTGCTGGACTTAAGATGTAGGAAGGACGATTAAATATGAGAAAAAGAAATTTACTACCTTTATTTGCTTATATTTGTTCATTAACTCTTGGTGGCTGCTCTAGTACAGTAGATAAAGAAACTACTGCGGCAGTGAGTTTCTCTTTTGAAAGCACTAAAGATTGCTATACAAGAGACTCAGGAGCGAAAAAAGATCGCTATATCGATTATGTTTTCGCTAAAGAAAACGCAGAATCATTATTTAAAAAACCTAATGATCCACTTCAAAAACAAGGTGTCTCTGGTAAATCCTTATATATGGACGGTTTTTCCACTCGTATTGAAATGAGTGATTATATTGGTCCTACTAATAAAATTACTTTCTCTACTTGGGTTGCTCCTCGTGGATTTGAAAATTTAAATAGATATGGTAACGAGACTATTGCTCGAGGTCATCCAAGAATGACTTCCCTATTTAACTGGGGCCATATGGAAGCTGAAGAAGGATTCTTATTTGGTTATGGTAGACTCGGTTTATGGGGTTTACAAATGAATTTAAGAAATAAGACTACTGGTCAAAAAGTTTTCGTGGGATATTATGACCCACTTAATGCTTTGCCTTTATATGAATGGAGTCATATCTCTGCAACTTTTGATGGAGATAAAGGCTATATTTGTCTAACTTTTAACGGTCAAGTCGCATATGAATCTTTAATTCCTGATTTAGAAAATACAGAAATTGTTAGTAGTGCTAAACCATTATATTTTGGCTATTACTGCTCTACCATTTATGAATTTGGTGTTCCTAGACAAATGCCTTCTGCATTAGTGGATGAAGCAGAAGTATATCATGAGTCTATGACTCCAAAACAAATGAATTATTTATTTACACGTTACTCTGATAACGGTAACGTTCCTACTTTACCATTTAGCGAAGTTCAACTTGATAGTAGTGTTTATGATGGAGATAGATTTAGACCTCAATATCATGCGATCCCTCCTGCTGTCTGGATGAATGAACCTCACGCCCCAATTTATTATAAGGGCATGTATCACGTCTTTTATCAACATAACCCAATTGGACCTTATTGGTCTCAAATTAGATGGGCTCATATTTGTTCTCCAGATATGATTCACTGGCGTTATGTTAAAGACGCAGTTGCACCTACTAAACCAGCTTGTCCAGAAGGAGCCTGGACCGGAGGATCAGTTATTGGACCTGATGGAGTCCCTTGGCTTACTATTACCGCTGGAACTAATTACGCAGATTATGAAGAAACATCAACATTCTCACATCAATCTGTGTGTTATGTTCATCCAGTTGACCCAACTGATCCATATTTAACCGATTGGTATGTTGAAGATGTTAATACTTTGGTTCAACCAAGTGACTGGTCTCAAGGCAAGATTGAAGAATTTAGAGATCCATTTATTTGGTATGATGCCCCTTATTATTACATGATGGTGTCAACTTCTGTTGCTGCTGACTGGGATACTTCTCATGGTGGCTCTACAAACATGTATAGATCTACTGATATGAGAAACTGGGAATATAAAGGTTTCACTTTTGAAGTGAGTTATCAAGATTATCCTGAACAAGGAAAACACTGGGAATGTTGTGTCATGCTTCCAATTTCTACTGAAGATAAAAGCGTTACTAAATATATCTTTATGGATTCTCCTCAATATACAGTCTCTGGATATGTTGTTGATACATATTACTGGATTGGAACATTTAATAAAGATACTTGTAGATTTATTCCTGATGATCCTAAACCAAGATTATTTGACCATGGCAAGGGCATTTGGACTGGTCAAACTGGATTTACCTATTTAACTGATGAAGAAAGAGCAGCGGGCATCTCAAATTATGAAGATGGTCACACAGTGATTTATGCGATCGCTCAAGGAAAGTCCGCTGGTACAAATCAGAATAAGATTGCGGGCTGGGCTCATAATTTTGCAATGCCAGTAGAAATCTTCTTAGCTCCTAACGGAAGAGATGTTATTAGAAGACCAGTAAAGGCTATTGATACTTTATATAAAGAAACTTTATTTGAATATGAAGGCAGTGGTAAATCCGCTTCTGAACTTGCTGAAGAACTTAAAAATGTGAGAAGCGATATGTACCAAATTGAAGCGACTTTCTCACTTAATCCTTCTGATAACTATATAAGCGGCATTTACGTGAGATATAACCCAAATGATAACTATATGGGTACAGAAAGAACGGCAATTAAATTTGAAAAGACTGCCTATACAGGTAACGCTGATAAAGTCTTTGTCGACCGTTTATTATCTACAACCATTGATTATATTGATACTTCTGATACATGGCATTTACCAGTAGACACAAAAGATTTTAACGTTCGTATTTTAGTCGACCGTTCAATGTTAGAAATTTACGTTAATGATATTGAGACAATTACCACTCGTATTTATCCAAAATATGGAGATAGTGATTATATTTCCTTATTCGATAATGGTGGCAACATGTCTATCACTAAATTCAAAGTTACCCAAATGAAAGGCTGCTTCAAAGATGAAGTAGAACCTGCTTATTACGGTAACGTTGGAAATTTAGCGGATTATAACTAGGAGGCTATGAGTATGAATAAATATATTAAAACCTTGTTTATTAGCTTATTTGCTATTCCTTTAGTTGGATGTGGTTCATCTAGTTCTAAAGTTATTTACCATTCAGTTTTAAACGGAGGATTTGAAACCTCTGATTTAAGTGGATGGACTGTTGAATATGGTGATGCTTACACTGATGATTCAGTGTCTTCTAGAACCTATTTTACCTTTGATGATGATACTGAACACAATAGACTCGATATTAAAAAGACTGGAAACTGGTATTTATCTGGTCAAGGATTTGATTTATCTTATTCTCATGGCAGAGTCGGCTCTATTAGAAGTAATAATTTCTATTTAGATAATGATGGTTTAATTACAGTGAAACTCGCTGGTGGGGCCACTAGAAAAGGGAAATATGATGATTCTCCACTTAAAAACGAACAAGAGATTTGTTATTTTGGAGTGTATTTAGCCTCTAGTGATCAAATGATCGCTAAACAAACAAATAAATTCTTTAAGCAACATATTGAATATGTTGAAGCAAGTAAATATAACAATAACTATTACAACACCGATAATTTCTATGAATACACGATTGATTTAGAGGAATACGCTAATCAAGAAGTTTATGTTCGTGTTGTTGATAACGATAGAGATGTCTATTATGGCTATTTAAGTGTTGATGATATTCGTGTTGGTTATGTAGGCGCACAAACTGAAGGTGCATATTACACAAAAACACGTGAATATATAGATGATGTGGAAGCTATTGATAAATATCACATCAAGAACCCTGATTTCGAAATTGGCTCTTTAGGTGGCTGGACAGTTGTTGAAGGCGAAGCTTTCTCTAACGAAGGAGTAAACGTCGAAAATGGCTGGTGGAACGAATATATTACCTATAATAAAGACGGTAAATATCATTATGGTTACTATAAACCAAGTGCGACAGGTATTCTTCGTTCCTCTACTTTTGAATTAGGTGGGAAAGGATTTATCTCCTTTAAGTTAGGTGGATGTATGGAACAAGCTTTAACTTATATCCGCTTTATGGCAGTTAATGGGGGAGAACCTATTGAAGTCGCTAGAGTTTCTAACGTTCAATATAAAAACGAACAATTCCCATTTATTCCAATGAAAATGCATCTTCTTAATATGATTCAATACTATATTGATTTAGGTGAATATGTTGGCGAAGATTTATATATTGAAATCGTGGATAATAACACAAGCGCAGAAGAATTAGGATGCATGACTTTTGATAGTTTTGAAACATTCTATTTAGATACACCATACTGGGAAGATAAAGAATATTACAAGATTGATATTGCTTCGACTTATGAAAGAGAACCAGTTAACGAATATCAACCAGTGAACGGAACTTTTGAAACTGGTGATTTAACAGGTTGGACTTTAGAATCCTCTAACGGCACTGATATTGGTGTAATATCTTCTAAAACCTATTGGTGGAATAGTCCTAGATTAACATTTAATAAACGTGGCACTTATTTCTTCTCTGGAGAAAATAATGAAGTTGGAACTGGAACATTAACTTCAAGTAGCTTTAAAGTTGGTGGAGTGGGCTATATGACATTTAGAATGTCAGGCGCAAGAGACCCATTAAGTGTTTATGTTTCTATTATTGACGCTTCTACTAACGAAGAATTATTAAGATTTACAAACTTCATGTTCAACGATCTTAACGATGAAACTGAAAGAGTGGGACATGGAGAAAACTTAATGAATATGATCTTCTATAAAGCTGATTTAACATCTTTATTAAATAAAGAGGTCAAAATTCAAGTAGTGGATAACGCTACTAGTAATTGGGGATTAGTCTGTGTTGATAGCTTCATCACTTATTACGAGAGTATGAGTGCGATTGACTCATCCGCTTTACTAAATCCAAATGCTTTAGAATACAAAGAAAGTGTTTCTGAATATCAAGTTACTAACGGCACCCTTGAAACTGGTGATATGAGTGGCTGGACAATTGATGGAGACTCTATTTTAGAAATTTCTAGAGATTATACTTGGTGGCATGAATGCTTCTTATATAATAAGCAAGGTTCTTACTTCTTAAATGGTTGGGTTGTTGGAGAAGAAAATGTTGGTGCTTTAACTTCTAGTAGCTTTACTTTAGGCGGAAGTGGATTTGTCTCTTATCGTTTAGGCGGCGGTAAAAATAAAGAATTATGTCACATTGAATTTATTGATGCAGATACAGGTGATGTATTAGCCACAACCTATAACCAAAAATTTAAAGAAATCACTAAATCTTATTATTATCTTGGTTATCCAAAAGATTTAGCTTTAGACGGCTTCTATGCTGCTAATATGGCGGAATATAAAGTTGATTTAAGTGAATTTATTGGTCGCCACATTCAAATTAGAATTGTCGATAACGCGACTGATGATTGG
>CACXNV010000013.1 GCA_902769185.1 uncultured Erysipelotrichaceae bacterium
TAAATTCCATTCAGAGATCGCTCCTGGTGGATTTGGCTTAATTATTGTTAAAGATTTAACTAAATCTCATAAATACTCCTATAAAGACGGACATTCAATTATTGAATTAGTTCTATAATCTTGACAAACAAACATTAAAAAGTTATCTTTTAGTTGGATACTTGGACCCTAGCGCTTGTCGCTTGGGTCCTTTCTTTTTGTGTTTACAAGATGAATTATCTTGACTTTAAAGCGCTAAGCAGTTATCTTTTGATTAGGTGGTTTGGACCCTAACGCTTGTCGCTTGGGTCCTTTCTTATTAATACAAGTACTATTATCATCTCAAAGAGAATCAAAACAATATCTGTCATAACAAGTCCTCCTTCCACCAAGGCTCATCTAGGCTAAGCTAGACAACCCGAACAAGAAGAAACTGCAAAGAAAGAAACTTATCCGCGTCCTCCACTTAGGCCGTCGTGGACGAGACTTGGAATTTAAGAGAATATTTCTATTCCCTCTATTGTATAAAGAGTGGATTTTTTCGATTTTTTTGCAAAAAAAGTTTTATAAACTAATTAATAAACACACTTATTAACAGAGTTAATAAAAAAATAATCAGAAAAATAGATGATTCATTAAGAAGTTGAATAAATTCAAAATTTTTAAGTTGAGATGGAAAAGAAATCGTTTCTCATAGATAATATTTATGTATGAGAACTAGATTTTTAAATTTTTTAATTCTTCCATTAGTGGCGTTTATGACAGCGTGTACTGTCTCTCCTAGTAGTGGAGACAATAAACCAGAAGATGATCCAGGAGAAGGAGAAGTTATTCCAATTGTTCCAAGCGTTGTAGATGTTACTGGTGTTACATTAAACGTTAATACTTTAACTTTATACGAGGGAGATACATATCAATTAACTGTTAATGTTCTTCCAAGTAACGCGACAAATAAATCTTTTGTAACTTTAAGTAAAAATTCTACAGTAGCTTCTATTTCTAGTAGTGGATTAATCACCGCTAAAAAAGCAGGTAACGCGGTTATTGTTGTTACCACTATGGAAGGTGGATTTAAAGCTGAATGTGATGTGACAGTCCGTGCTAGACAAGTAGAGCCCGAAGTTATTAGAGTTTCGAAAGTGGAATTAACTCCTACTAGTCTATCTCTTAAAGAAGGAGAAAAGGCTAATCTTTCTTATACAATTTATCCAGAAAATGCGAATGATAAAGGAGTCAGTTGGACAATTAGTGACCCTAATGTCGCAAGTGTAGAATCTGGTTTAGTAACCGCTAAAAAAGAAGGTAGTGCGGATATTAATGTCATTACTAGAGATGGTAATTATTCCGCGACTTGTAAATTAATAGTCTCAAAACAAGAACAACCTGAAGAAGAAGGACTTCCAGAAATTAACTATGTTAAAGTCTTCGCTGATAAATCTGATTATAAAAATGTTTATGCCTGGATTACTGATAGTAACAAAGTAACTAAGGGATGGCCAGGAGATGCGATGAGTGAATCTACTTATACTTGGGCAGATACAAACTGGCTAACTTATGATTTTGATCCTCAATATACATCCTTTAGCATTATTTTTAATGGTAGTAGTGGACAAACCGAAGATTTATATATTCCTAGAGCAGGTTATTACTGGTGCTATAAAGGTTCTTTATATACCAAAGCCCCTACTGGAGAAGAAGAACAAACTGATTTACCAGTTGGTAATTTCGAAGTAGTGGAATCCGCCAAAGATTATACCGAACTTCCTGCTGTTAAAAACTATAACAAAGGCTTAGTGGTTAATCCTTATACTGGTCAAAGAGCAGATTTTAGACAAGAATCAATTTATTTCATGATGACCACAAGATTTTATGATGGAGATAGTTCTAATAATAGATTCTGCTGGGATAATCAAAATAAACAAGATCCAGAATGGAGAGGCGACTTTAAAGGCTTAATCGAAAAGATGGATTATATTAAAGCTTTAGGCTTTACCGCGATTTGGATTACTCCAGTAGTGAAGAATGCATCTGGATATGATTATCACGGCTATCATGCGATTAATTTCGGTGAAGTTGACCCTAGATATGAAAGTGAAGATGTGAAGTTTGCTGATGTGATTAAAGAAGCACATAAGCGAGACATGAAGATTGTTCTTGATGTGGTCTTTAACCACACTTCAAATAATGGAGAAGAAAATCTCTTCCCAATGTTTAAATATGACTCTATGAACGCTACTCAAGCAGGATTAAAGCCAGATTTATATTATTCCTTGCTCCCTCAAAATTACGCATCCTTAGATGGAGGAAGACAATTCCAAGCTCGAATTCAAGCGATGAAAACATCTATAGATGGCTATAACATTTATCACCATGAAATGAATATGGGTTATGAACAATATATTGAACAAACCGGCTCTTTAGCAGGTGACTGTATTGACTTAAATACAGAAAACCCGACTGTTGCTAACTACTTAGTTGATAAATTTGGTGACTTTATCCGTATGGGTGTTGATGCCTTTAGAGTGGACACCGTTAAACATATTTCTCGATTAACATTTAATAAATATATTCTTCCAGGTTTATACGCAATTGCGGAGAAATGTGGCAATAACAACTTCTTTATGTTTGGAGAAGTATGTAATAGAGACCGTGGAGTATGGAATCATAATGTTGCTGCTGATAGTGCTTGTTTCTATACTTGGAAAGAATCTAAAGAATATCCTTGGGGCGATAGAAAACTTAATGAAAAATCCACTTTAGATAACTGGAACGATAATGTTTCTCCTGATGGACAACCAACAAGCGATAATGTTTATTTACGTAGTAATTACACTTATCACGAACCAGACCACTCCAGAAATAGTGGATTAGGTGTAATTGATTTTGGAATGCACTGGAACTTTAGATACGCTAGTGATGCTTATAATGTCGCTAAAAATAATGACCAAGTCTATAACGATGCTTCATATAACGTTGTCTATGTTGATTCTCATGACTATGGTCCAGACGGCATTGAATCAGTGAGATATAACGAAGGCACAACAGCTTGGAAAGAAAATATGTCCTTAATGTTCACCTTTAGAGGTGTTCCATGTATTTATTATGGCTCAGAAGTTGAATTTATGAAGGGTATGAAAATTGATCAATATCAAAACCTTTCTAATTCTGGTAGAGCATATTTTGGTGAATATTTAGCTGGAACAGTTAATGCGACCGGATTTGGTCAATATACCGCTAGTGGTACAGTTAAAGATACTTTAAATTCCACATTGTCTCAACACTTAATGATGCTTAATAAAATTAGACAAAAAGTCCCAGCCTTATCAATGGGACAATATAGCGCTCAAGATAATATGGCGTTTGTGAGAAGATACACTAAAGGAAATATTGATTCTTTAGCAGTAGTCGCTATTTCTGGTGGTTCAACATTCACTGGTTTACCACAAGGAACTTATGTTGATTTAGTTACTGGCAGACGTGAGACAATTAGCAATGGAACATTAAATGTTTCTGTTTCTGGCAAAGGCAATTTAGCGGTCTATGTTTTAGAAAATGGTTATACTGGAAGATTGGATAAAATTGGTTAATAGATATGCCTAAATGTAAAAACTGTGGAAATCGTATTGATAGATTTAATAAAGATCGTTGCCCAATATGCGGCACAACTTTTCCTTTTGAAGGAATGAATAGTGAAACAGTGGAAATCACCACCAATATTGATGTTGATGGAGTGGAAACTGATTACCGTCCTTGTAGAAAAAAAGAACTATTTCTTTTCTTTGCTTTATTAGGGATTTTTGGCGCTCCTTTCTTTTATTTAAAAAAGAAAAAAGAAGGTATTATCCAGCTTATTTCTAATGTCATTGTGATTAGTTTAATGTCATTTTTATTAGCCTATTTCACTTCGTTAGATGTTTTATATTCTGTTCTTATTTCTATTGGTTCCATGTACTTATTAAATATCGTCTTTGGTTTAGTGGTGATTGCTCAGCCAAATTTAAAAGATGGTAATAACCAATTTGTAATTTAATATGCAAAGATATTTCGCTGATCTTATTGATAATGAAGTCATCTTATCACAAGATGATATTTTTCATCTAACTAAAGTCATGAGAGCTAAAAATGGTGACTCTATTGAAGTGGTGGATAAAGCCACTCACAAAGCCTATTTAGCGTTTATTGATTCAATTAATCCAGTTAAAATTCATATTCAAGAACCTATCCTAAAAGATAATGAACTTCTTAAAGATGTTACAATCTTTTTTGCTTTAGCAAAATTAGATAAAAATGAATTTGTGATTCAAAAAGCTACTGAATTAGGCGCTAAAAAAGTGGTGTTATTTCAAGGTAAAAGAAGTATTGTAAAGTTCTCTAATGATGATTTTAAAAGAAAAGAAGCTAGATATATGGCGATTGCTAAGGAAGCAAGTGAGCAGTGTCATCGCGAATATATTCCTGAAATTAAATATGTCGACTCTATTAAGGGAGTTAAAGACTACTTAGAAGATATTAATTTATTAGCCTATGAATTAAAAGCTGGCCAAGCTACAGATATCGAAAAAGAATTAAAACAGCATAAATCGGTTTCTATAATCATTGGTCCAGAAGGTGGCTTTGATGAAAGTGAAGTATCTTTTCTTAAGAATTTAGGTTTTAAAACTATATCTTTAGGAAAAAGAATATTAAGATGTGAAACCGCTGCGGTTTACGCTTTAAGTGTCATATCTTATCTTTTAGAAAAATAATATGAAAACATATACTACTATTTCTTTAGGGTGCAAAGTCAACGCTTATGAAATAAGCGCTTTAACTAGTAGACTGATTGAACTTGGTTATAAAGAAGATGATATTAATCCAGATATCGCCATTATTAATACATGTTCAGTTACTGCTACTGCAGACCAAAAATCTAGACAGCACATCCGTAAACTAATTAATAATTACCCAAACGCTATCGTGGTGGTGATGGGGTGCTATTCTCAAGGACAACATGAGTTTATTAAAAACGAAATAAAACCCGCGATTATTACTGGCACTTCTAATCGAGATAAAATCATTGAAGCAATTAAAGAATATGAGTTAACTCATAAACCTATTGATTTAACTAGTTCTAATCCTCGAAACTATGAATACGAAGAATTAGGTTTAACAACTCATTTTGAAAATGTAAGAGCCTACCTTAAAATTCAAGATGGTTGTGACAATTTCTGTAGTTACTGTTTAATTCCTTATCGTAGAGGTAAAGCTAGAGATAGAGACCCTCAAAGCATTTTAAAAGAAGCAGAATATATTGTTTCTCAAGGTTATAAAGAAATAGTGTTAACCGGTATCCACGTTGGTGGATATGGCAAAAACAAAGAATATAATTTCTCTTCTTTAGTTAGAGATCTTTTAAATATTAAAGGTTTATATAGATTAAGAATTTCTTCTATAGAAGAAAGCGAGATAGATGACGAGTTAATTAAATTAATTAACACTAAAGATAATTTAGCGACACATTTTCATATTCCACTTCAAAGTGGGAGTGACACAGTATTAAAAAGAATGAATAGGAAATATAACTGTGAGCAGTTCTTAAATAAAATCAATCTTATTAAAAAAGCTTGCCCTCAAGTAACACTTACTACCGATGTGATAGTGGGTTTTCCTGGGGAGAGCGAAGAAGAATTTGATGAGACATATGAATTTATTAAAAAGTGTGGCTTTCATCAATTACATGTATTTCCATTCTCTTCAAGAGAAGGAACTTTAGCCTCTCGTATGCCAAACCAAATTGATCCACGTATCAAAAAGCAAAGAGCGTTAAAACTAATTGAATTATCAAATAGTTTGTGGGATAGCTACATAAATAGATTTGTGAATAAAGAAGTGGAAGTTCTTGTAGAGCAATATGACAATAAGAATAAATGTAATATTGGACATACTTCTAATTATATGGAAGTAAAAATTCCTGGTGAAATAGACAAATCAGGACAAATTATAAAAACCATTTTCAAAAAGTAAGATGTAATCAAGCAAAATTAAGATTATTTAGAAAATGTCTAAAAATATTTGCTTTCCATTCATATAATGAATATAATAATCCTCGACTATTAGGAGGTTATCTTATGGCAGTCCCACAAAGAAGAATTAGTAAAACCCGTAAAAGAATGAGAAGAACTCACTTCAAACTCAGTGTTGAAGGATTAGTTACTTGCCCAAACTGTGGTGAAATGATTAAAGCTCACCATGTCTGTCCAAAATGTGGATATTACGCTGGTAAAGCTCAATATTTAGATGGAAAATTAGTGAAAGAAGAAAAGAAAGCTGCTCCAGCAAAAAAAGCTCCAGCAAAGAAATCTTCCAAAGCTAAAGCCGCTAAAGAAGAAGCAAAATAAGGGTCTAACTATAGACTCTTTTTTTGTTGTATAATATGAGATAGGAGAAAATTATATGTCATACAATAAATTAATTGATCACACTTTATTAAAACAAGATGCTCAACCAGAGCAAATCGTTAAATTATGTGAAGAAGCTAAAGAATACGACTTTATGTCAGTCTGTGTTAATCCAGCTTATGTACCTTTAGCCGCGGAATGCTTAAAAGGAAGCGATGTTAAAGTTTGTACAGTTATTGGCTTCCCATTAGGAATGAACTTAACTAGAACTAAAGTTGATGAAGCTAAATTATGTATCGCTCAAGGGGCTACTGAAATTGATATGGTTATCAATGTTGGTATGCTAAAAGCCGGACACGATGATTATGTAAGAGAAGAAATTAAACTTCTTAAAGAAGTTGCTGGTAAATTAGTCTTAAAAGTAATTATTGAAACTTGCTTATTAACAGATGAAGAAAAAGTTAGAGCCTGTAAGCTTGCTAAAGAAGCAGGAGCAGATTTTGTGAAAACTTCTACTGGATTCTCTACTGGAGGAGCAACCGCTCATGATGTCAAACTCATGAGAGAAACAGTTGGTCCAGAAATGGGAGTGAAAGCTAGTGGTGGAGTAAGAACTCACGAAGATTTACTCGCCATGGTGGAAGCTGGGGCAAACCGTATTGGTACTTCTAACGGAACCAAAATCATCTAAATCATTATATAAATGATAATAAGGGCCTATTAAGGTCCTTTTTTGTTACAAAAAGTGTTGACTTATATTAGTTAACACTAGTAACATAGTTAAAGCGTTATCGCTAAGGAGGTGAATATCATGCCAAAAGTCGTTGTTCGTGAAAATGAATCATTAGATGATGCACTCAGACGTTTTAAACGCCAAGTGAATAAAGCTGGTACGATCCAAGAAGCGAAGAAAAGAGAATTCTATCTTAAACCTGGTTTAAAAAGAAAACTCAAATCAGAAAACGCTAGAAGAAAAAACCGTAAATAGTACGGGCTTAGTCCTGTAGTCTTGTTGACAGACTACTAGGATCACATCGCGGAGTAGAGCAGCCTGGTAGCTCGTCGGGCCCATAACCCGGAGGTCGTGTAGTTCAAATCTCACCTCCGCAACCAAACTGATAACAAAGACCCAATGGGTCTTTTTTTATCGTTGCGGAGATTTGACACGACCTCCTTAAAAGGTTATGGGGGTATTAATAGTCATATCGACTAGAGATGTATGAGATATCGCTTGATAAATTAGCCCAGTAGCATTCTAATTTTTGTCTTCTTTTTTCGCTTTTGATTTCTTTGTTATAGTATCTTGCGTGTGGTCTAAGTTGTATTGGACCAATATGCAAATTTTTCATCCAATGCCAGCTTTTTCTTTTGACATGTGTTGTTATTTGTCTTACGGTTGCAATTTCTCCAAATCTATAATCGCCAAAATAAATGCAATCGATTGGAATTGCTTTTTCTAGTGCACCCATAATTAGGCATCTTTCTATCACTTTTAAAACGAGTTCTTTGGTGCTGTTTAGCTCCTCGTTTGCCTCTTGTATTCTGGGGTCAAGCATAAGCCTCAGTTTGTTATACTCTATTCTTCTATCATTTGATCCATCTAGTGTTCCATCACCGTAATGATATAAGAGTATAGTTTGTTGCGTTCTTCTCGATATACCTAGTGACCTTAAAAACAAAATAAAGTTTTTTATATTTTCTTCGTGAATGCATTCGGCTCTACCAGTCTTCATAGAAACATATTTTTGTATTCCCTTATATGTAATAACAAAATCTGGTTTGATGAATCCTTCGACCAATTCACATTTTACAATCTCATTATCATCAAGAACTCCATAT
This sequence comes from uncultured Erysipelotrichaceae bacterium, assembly GCA_902769185.1. Taxonomy (GTDB): domain Bacteria; phylum Bacillota_I; class Bacilli_A; order RFN20; family CAG-826; genus UBA2450. The sequence goes on from CACXNV010000013.1 coordinate 8,196, forward strand.
AGAGCAGTTAATAGATTTCTTAAATTATTAGATAGTTCATTAACATGTTTGTTGTGCAAATGAACAATCATTTCTAATTCTTTTTGTTTTCCATTATTGGTGGGCATATTTTTTCCTCCTCATTATATATAGAGTGGATTTTTTTGATTTTTTGGTAAAAAAATTTTATTTCAAAAAGAAAATTTGAACACAATATATATACATATATATATTGATTAAAATAAAAAAATTTAAAGATAATAGTTGGCTTTGATTTGTAGACAACTAAACTATCAAAATAAATGATTATCTCTTTTTCTCTTTTTAGAGCAATTAGTGGGTGACAATCAAGAATTAATTTTATATAACAAAATAGAAAGAAGTACACTTGTGTATTTTTCTTAATAATCCCATAATAAGAAGAAAAATTAGCAATCTAGTTGACAGAGTGCTAAAAGTTGGTAAAATCATATATGTTAGCAGTTAAAGAGTTCAAGTGCTAAAAGGAGGCTAGTTTATGAAAGAAACAAAGCAATTTGAAACAGAAAGCAAAGAATTACTTAACTTGATGATCAATTCTATATATTCCAATTCCGAGATCTTTTTAAGAGAGCTCATTTCTAATGCATCTGATGCGATTGATAAAAGAAAATATCTCGCTTTAACAAGTAATGGCAAGGTAGCTTTAGAAGAATATAAAATTGACTTATCTTATGACAAAAAAGATAGAACCATCACTATTAGTGATAATGGTATTGGCATGAGTAAAAGCGAGATGATTAAAAATCTCGGCACAATTGCCAAAAGCGGCAGTAAAGAATTCGTCAAAAAGATGAAGAATAAAGACAAAGAAGATGTTGATATTATCGGCCAATTTGGCGTTGGCTTTTATAGTGCCTTTATGGTTGCGGAAGAAGTAGAAGTAACTAGTAAAAAAGAAAATGAAAAAGCCCATAGATTTATTTCTGATGGCAAAGAAAATTACACAATTGAAGAATGTGATAAAGAAGATGTCGGCACAACCATTACCCTTCATTTAAAGAAGAACACAAAAGAAAATAACTATGATGATTATTTATCTGATTATCGCATTAAAGAATTGGTGAAGAAATATAGTGATTATATTCGTTATCCAATTATGATGAATGTCACTAAATCTAAACCAAAATTAGATAAAGATGGTAAAGAAATCGAAGGCCAATATGAAGAATATAAAGAATTAGAAACGCTAAATTCAATGGTCCCACTTTGGAAAAAGAATAAATCTGAAGTTAAACAAGAAGAATTAAATGAATTCTATAAGAGTAAATTTTCCGATTATGAAGATCCATTATTATCTATTCAATTAAACATTGAAGGTAAAGTTGATTATAACGCTTTATTATTCATTCCTTCTCATCAACCATATAATTTATATAGTGAAAACTTCGAAAAAGGTTTGCAATTATATTCCAAGGGAATATTCATTAAAGATAAATGCCCTGAATTAATCCCAGATTATTTAAAGTTTGTTAAAGGTTTAGTAGATTCAGACGCTTTTAATTTGAATATTTCCCGTGAAATCTTACAAACTTCACCAGTTTTAAAAACTATCGCAGATAACGTCGAAAAGAAGATTGTTGATAAATTAAAAGAATTAAAGAATAGCGACTTTGATAAATACCTCAAATTCTGGTCATCGTTTGGTGAGCATATCAAATATGGTATTTATTCTTCCTATGGCTTTAAAAAAGATTTATTAAATGATTTACTTATCTTCCATTCATTAAAACAAGAAGATAAATATATCTCCTTAAAACAATATGTGGAAGAAATGGGAAAAGATCAAAAATACATCTATTATGCTTCTGGTAGTAACCTCGACAGCATTAAGCTATTACCGCAGATAGAGAAATATAAAAAGCAAGGAATCGATGTCTTAATATTTGATAACAAGATTGATGAATTCGCTATCATGATGATGCGTGAATACGATAAGAAAGAATTCAAATCTATCGCTAGTGAAGGTAGTGATGAATTAACTAATGAAGAAAAAGAAAAAGTGGAATCCGTCACCGCAGAACATAAGAGATTATTAGATAATCTAAAAGATTCTCTAAAAGAGAATGTTGATGATGTCATCATCTCTTCTAAACTCGTTGATTCTCCTGTTTGTATCTCCACAAAAGAAGGATTATCCATGGAAATGGAAAAGACAATCAATGAAGAAAAAGGTGAGGGAGAAGATGTTAAATCCATCAAAGTTCTCGAACTCAACCCAGAACATGAATTATTTAAAATTTTCGCTAGTATTGAACAAGACGATGAGATGGTTAAGAATTATGCTTCTGTCTTATATGATGAAGCCTTGCTATTAGAGGGATATGATGTTTCTAATAAGCAAGAATTTGTCAAAAAGCTCAATTCTTTAATCGTCAAAGCTTTTGAAAAATAAAAAATAATCCAACTAACCTTAATACCGGGCCGATAGGTTCGGTATTTTCTTTATTTTTCTAGACAAGTGCAAACAACAGTATTGATAGTCAATGTCAGTACTGTTTTTTTATAATTCTTTTCAAAAATACAAAGTAACAGGGACAATAAATAAAAGTAACAATAAGTAACAAACATATTATTGAAAAAAAGCTAAAATATAAATGAGCTGATTTATGGAATTCAAAGAAAAACTCAAAAAATTAAGAACTGAAAACGGACTAACACAAGAAGCTCTTGCGGATGCTGTTCATATTTCTAGATCTGCTATTGCTAAATATGAAAACGGCAATGGAAATCCAAGTGAAGAAACTTTAATGGCTTTAGCGATTTATTTTGGTGTAGAAGTTAACGACTTAAAAGATGATAGTGAAATAAAGCGCAAAACAAACAAGGCTACAATTAAAACTGCTGCAATAATAGTGACCTCAGTCATTGTTTTAGGCGGGATAGTCACAGGATCAACATTTGGAATTCTTAATTATATTAATAAAGGGAAACATGCCAATCCGGATTACGAATTAAGAACGGAGAATATATCGCTCAATTACTATTTTTACGATGAAGATGCTTACGTCACATTATTTTATGAAGGATGTTGTAATCTAGGTCGCTCCTTTGATAGCGTGATTCAACCTGGTGATTTAATTGCAGGCGATGTTTTGCATTTTGACTATGTTGGTAAGCTAGCCGATCCTGTTTTCTCAATTCCAGGAGAAATTGATATTGTTGGTAGATTAGAGCGTTACCACTTTATTAAAACAGAAATAAAAAAATATCATTCTGACTTAGGGCCTATTAAAGACAACCTAGATGTTTTGCGTGGTATTTATCAAATTGAGTTTGAATATGTAATTACTAATCGTAATGGTCGTAATGGGACATATGTATCTCTAGACAGTTATGATGGAAGTGACTTATACGTTTCTATAGATTATAAAAGAATGTACTTAGCTAGCGATCAACATGAAACCAAAAGACCAATCGTGGCCGCACTTTACTCATATAATCCACGATGGAGTTTATAAATCCCCCAATTTTTTGCGAATTTATCTCACTTAGGCAGCAAACACTGTATCTTTGCAATTCGGTACTGTTTTTTAATTTTCACATCAATTCACATAGAGTTTGACATTAGTTGTTTTAATCTAAAAATATGAAAAAGAAACTAGTACCTTTATTTATTTTGCTATTGCTTCTACCTTCGTGTCATAACGATGGCATTTCTAAGCCTAAGAACATTAAACTAGATTTATGGCTTTTAGATGATGTTACACAATATGATTTTTCGTCATTAACATTACTTAATTACTATAAATTCATGGACATAGAACAATATAAATATTTGGATAGTCATTATATAGCCAATAGTGGAGATACATATTTTACAAAATTACCAGAAGTATTTGTTGTTTATACTATTGAAAGATATCCAACAAACGAAAGTGATTATTGGCATGTAACAAGTGTAGATTTTAGTGATTCTCGTATAAAAATCTATAATGTCGGAGTTGGTGATTATAGAGAAACATTAAATAAAAAACTTCAAATAAAAGGGTGGACATTAAAATGTGAACATTGTTCAGGTCTTGCTCCATATTGGCAAAAAGGAGCATACACAATCTCTTGTTCTAATTATTTTCAAGACGATCCTATGAAAATTGGAAATATAAGCATTTCTGTCAGTGTATAATGAGATTAACAAACCGATAAATATGGAATTAAATGAAAAAATAAAGAAATACCGCAAAGAAGCAGGATTATCACAAGAAGATCTTGCAGGCAAGATATATGTCTCTAGAACACTTATTACTAAATATGAAAGCGGTAGTGCTTTTCCTACTCAAGAAAACTTAGAGAAGATAGCTATTGCTCTTAATGTGAAGGTTGAAGATTTATTATCTAATAAAGAAAAGAACGAAATAGTGGAAAAATCATTTAAAACAAACCAAAGATTTTGGATGATTCTGAGTATTTGTTTTACTTCAATAAGTGTTATTTTACTCTTGCTATCAATTATTCCTTTTTATCAATATAGTAGCTATGACTATTCTGCAGTATCTTATCCTGACAACCCAACACCTGTTCATGTGACAGGCTATGCATCAATTATTGGTGCAACCTTGAGGGTGGGGAATCCAATTTCGGTTATCAACATTGTGCTCTTGTTGCTTTCTATAATTCTTTCTCTACTATCATTTTTGAACTTAAACAAGAGACCATTAAAGATAATTAAATTATGTTTAATTGTTGTGTTTGTTGCTTCGTTAGTGCTTTTCCTTATTTCGTTTGCAACAATGATCTCGATTGTAAACGCACCTGGTTTTCAAATGAATATTAGGGAATAGGTACTGTTTTTATTTAAATTTTGTATATTATACTGGAAAGGTAATTTCAACTTATTTTCCTATTGAGTTGCAATTAACTATTCAATTAACGTGTTACATTTTCTTATAGAAACGGTAGCAAAATAACTGTAAAATAGCGGTGGTTGCATAGAGGGTTGCATTTTGGGCATTTTAAGGTTCAAAGGTTGCGCCCGCAACTAGGAAGGTTGCATGTTGTATTAAAATACAACATTCAATACAGATGTAAACTACAGTTCTGATAAATTCAGGACTGTTTTTTTATTTAATAATGGATATAAATAGTACTATATAGTACAATATATTTGCTATGAGTGAGATTATTGATATCAAATCAAAAATCAAAAATATAAATGCGGTAATTGGTTGTAACATTGGATGCCGATATTGCTATGCAAGAGCGGTGGCTAAACGCTTCCATTTAACAGATGATTTTTCTAAACCGGTCGCGGATTTGCATAAGCTAGAAAGAATTAAAAAACCAGGAATATATTTACTTACAGGCATGTCGGATCCATATATTTGGGAAAAAGAATGGCTAGATAAGTCTTTTGATCTTCTTAAACAAAATCCTAGAACTGTTGGAATATATCTAACGAAAGCACCAAATAAAATGAATTTGGATAATGTCCCTGATAATGCTTGGATGGGTGTCACTGTTACATGCAAAAACGATTTATGGAGAATCAAATCCTTAAAAGAAAACATTAAATGTAAGAATTACCATATTACTTTTGAACCTTTATTTGAGGATTTAGGAGATATCGATTTAAGCGGGATTAGATGGATAGTCATCGGCACTGAAACCGGTAACTGCAAAGGGAAAATCGACACTAAAAAGCAGTGGGTAAATGACCTTGTTAAAGTGGCGAGAAGATATGGATGCAAGATTTTCTATAAAGAAGAATTGGCTAGGAAAATCATGATAGGAGAAACTATTATTCAAGAACTTACCTGTGAAATGGAGGACGCTTTAAAATGAAAAAACATTTTGGCGGGACTTTAATCTCACAAGTCAAACAACTGCAAGATCGAGCATTCAATAAAATTCTTAAAGAAGAAGGTATTTACGAATTCAATGGCCAACAGGGAAGAATTCTTTTTGCTTTGTGGAAAAATGAAAAGCTTTCACTCATTGAACTATCCAGAAAAACATCATTAGCAAAAACCACTTTAAGCGCAATGGTGGAGAGAATGAAAAATGAAGGTCTTCTAATCGTAGAAGGTTCTAAAGAAGACAAAAGAAGTTTAGTCATTTATTTAAGTGACAAGACTCTGTCTTTGGAAGGAAAAATAAATAGAGCCACCAAAAAAATTAGCGATATTTTTTATAAAGATTTCAGTGAAGAAGAGGCTAATGAATTGGATCGATTATTAGGCAAAGTGAAGGAGAATCTCATCGATGAATAAAGAAGTTGTTATCAAACAAATAGACGTTAAAGATATCATGACCAAATCCAATTCACCTATAGGTGGATATTGTGTTAATCCCTATGTGGGGTGCACGCATGGTTGCAAGTATTGCTATGCTTCATTTATGAAAAGATTCACTGGCCATACCGAAGAATGGGGATCGTTTTTAGACGTAAAAAATTGGCCCGCAATTACAGATTTAGCGAAATATAAAGGCCAACATATCATAATCGGGACGGTGACAGATGGTTATCTACCTCAAGAAGCGGAATATAAAAATACGAGGAAATTATTAGAACAACTCGTCGGAGTAGACGCAGAATTATTAATCTGCACAAAGTCCGATTTAGTGGTGAGAGATTTAGATTTGTTAAAGAAATTTAGAAAAGTTACAGTTTCTTGGTCCATCAACACTTTAGATGAAGGCTTTAAATGCGATATGGATGATTCGGTTTCTATTGAAAGAAAAATCCAAGCGATGAAACAAGTCTATGATGCTGGTATTAGAACCGTGTGTTTTATTTCCCCTGTTTTTCCTGGCATCACTGATTTCAAAAAGATTTTTGCTTTAGTTAAAGATCAATGCGATTTAATTTGGTTAGAAAACCTTAATTTAAGAGGTGGTTTTAAAGGGAAAATCATGGATTACATTAAAGAAAAATATCCTGATTTACACCCTTTATATGAACAAATCTACAACAAAAAAGATAGAAGCTATTTTGAACATTTGGAAAAAGAAGCTGAAAAATTAGCAAAAGAAAATAATTGCCCGTTCGTAGATAATGAAACGCCATATGGCAGAGCAAAACCAGGGCATCCAGTGATAGTAGATTATTTTTATCACGAAGAAGTTAGAGGCTCAAACAATACAGGTGTGAGAAAGAAGAAATAACTCGTCCCATTTTGTGCCTGCTGTCCCGCTTTTTTGGCAAAATACGATTTTGTATCAATTCTTTCGCTTATTACAAAAGGTACTGGTGACTGGAAAGATCCATCAGGCGTACCAATTGGAAAGAAAACAATATAATAGGGGTGTCGGTTTTGGAAAGCCTCTGTCGGTTTTTCAAGAAAGGGTGTCGGATTGTATCATTTCTGGCCACCGCAACCAATTAGTTTAGAAAGGTAACAGGTCTACCTTTGATAAGTACAGCCCCCAACAAGTAATTGTCATCTGTACGAAAATAAATAGTCTTAGTGACTTGTACAAGCCTATTGGGGTAGGCGGCTATTTAAAGAAATAGGGAGAATTAATCTCCCTTTTCTTTTGCTTTTTTCTCTAATTCATCTATTAGCAACTCGTCTTCTTTGGATAAATGCCAATTGGTATATGGTTTAGAAAATAATGTGATATCTATGTTTTCTAATCTGGTTAGACAAATATAAGCAGGTTTTAAATCATTTTTTAATTATAAAATTAAGATTACAAATATTTGCTATGTTTATTCTTGACTTGGATAGCGCTTCAAATAATATAATATTTGAAAATACAGATTTGATTTTAGGAGCGACACTATGAAAAAAATATGGATGCGTACAGCTATAATTTCTTCCTTTATTCTTGGTTCTGGTATTAATCTTGGCTTAATTTCTTCGGATATTTTTTCTACATCAAAAACTATACAAGTAAAAGCAGACACTGTTCATAACTATGTTTCTTACGTTTATTGTGAATGGGATGAAGAAGAAAAATGTGTTAAAAAGAGAAATGATGAAGTCTATGCCACTCGTATCAATTCACAGGAATATTTAGGTGATGGCGAATGGTACTATTGGGGAGAAGGAAGCACAGCCCCTGCTTTAATGGGTATACATGGCGAAGCTAATATCATCATTAACGATGGACATATGTGGCGTCTTACTACCGGAATTCGTGTACCAGAAGGAGCGACATTAAATATTTATGGAGGACCTGAAGGAACTGGCGTAATCAGTGCTGGGCCACACCCTTATTATGGTGCCGCAATTGGTGGCCAATATGGAGACGACAAAAAATCCGGAACGATTAACATCCATGGTTGTACTATTTACGCTTATGGTGGAGATAATGCCGCAGGTATTGGAGGCTCCGAGGGGTGTAACAGTGGTGATATCACAATATATGACGGAGATATACATGTTAATGGTAGTTATAATGGTGATGATGGTGCAGGTATTGGAGGCGGTGAAAACGGCTCTGCCACAAACATAACTATATATGGTGGATTAGTATCTGCCACAGGTGGAAAAAATGCCGCTGGAATTGGCGGTGGATATAAAGGTAATAGTGGCAACATTAGAATCTATGGTGGAACAATATATGGTGATGGTCTAGAAGATGGCGCTGGCATTGGTAGCGGCGAAGATGGAAGATTTGAAAATATTGAGATCCATGGTGGGTCTATCCAAGCTGTTGGTGGAAAATATGCGGCCGCTATAGGAAGTGGCGATTTTGATTCCGCCACAGCAAACGGAACTATTACAATTACCGGTGGAGAAATAAGTGCCTTTGGAGGAGTAGATGCTGCTGGAATTGGTGGAGGACAATATGGTTATGGAACAATCAATATTTCCGGTGGCACAATAAAGAGGGCTGTTGGTGGAACTGACTATACTGAAGTTGCATGGGAAACAGTTGTTACTGGTGGTGCTGGAATTGGTGGTGGCTATGGTGCTCCAGGAGGTACCATCAATATTTCCGGTGGCACGATAGAGAGTGCTGAAGGTGGTTATGGTGGCGCTGGTATCGGAAGCGGAAAAAGAAAAGCTGATAATGATGGTGGCACTATAATCAACATAAGTGGTTCCGCAAATATTACAGCAGTTGGTGGAGAAGATGCCGCAGGTATTGGCGGAGGCCACTGTGAAGAATATCCTACTATTAACATATCAGGTGGCATCATTAACGCAACAGGCGGAGCAAGTGGTGCTGGAATTGGCGGTGGCAAGGGTGCTGCGGGAAATATAACGATTTCTGGCGGCAATATTACAGCAACAGCAGGAACTGATTCAGATGGAATTGGCTGTGGAAAAAGTGGATACGGCTCACACACCGCAACTATTAGACTAAGATATGATGACCCGAAAAAGCCGTTTAGTGTTTTTAGTAATAGTTTTTATAATACCAGCGAAATAAATTTGATAATGGAAAACCCTTTTATTGACGCGGTCAATATCGTTAGATATGGTGTTGGAACTTATACAAAAACTGCTTTGAATCCTTTTGCTAATATCACATTAACTCCTGAAATTAGACCGATTCTCACCCTTGATCCAGGCTGTGGAATAGGAGATATAAGTTCTGAGGCTGTCGATTATGGTTTAGTTTACACACTTCCTTCTAGTGATACATTCCCTCCAGAAACAAGTGCTTGTACTTTTAATAATTGGCAAATCACTACTAGTGATAATGTGTTTACTAGAAATCCTGGCGAAACGATTATTATAACTAAAGATACTTATATTACAGCTACATGGACTTGGGACCAATCGGAATTATTTAACTATGCCGATAAATTTTTAGAAGTTGCATCTTGTGAATCTAGCAATGAACCAACCTTTGATGAAGGATGGTCTTGGGAAAGATTAAAAAATGAATATGATGCTTTATCTTCCCATTCTAAATATGCATTAAAAAATGCTCCCGCTAACGAAAATGGCGATTCTGTTGAAAAGACCGTTAAAATATATGATTATATCGTTGGCAAATTTTATAAAAACGGAATAAATCTTAGTTATATTGACTTTTTTGATAGAAATCCTGAAACCGTAACTGTTTATTCAATTACCTATAACCTAAATGGAGGTATAGTTTCAACTCCTAATCCAACATCATATGACTATGCTACAGAAACATTTACTTTGAATAATCCAACTAAACATGGATGTGAATTTGAAGGATGGTACGAAGATGATATTGCTAATTGTTCAAAAGAAGTCACTATTACTAAAGGCGTAACTACTGGTGATAAAGTTTTTAACGCTAAATGGAAATTGAATGAAAATTTACAAGAAATCATCAATATGATCGATGATATTGGAGAAGTTAGTTATCCAGACAGCAAAGATAAAATTATAGCGGCCAGAAACGCTTATGATTTGTTGCTCGAAGACGATAAATCTTTAATTACCAATTATTCGACTTTAGAAGCGGCAGAAGCTAGATATAGCGAACTAGTAAATAAAAAGGCGCAAGCGGATGAATTAATCGCTTTGATTGAAGCTGTTGGCGATGAAGTTAGTTATCCAGATAGTAAAGAGGCGATTCAAAAGGTGTTAGACTTTTATGACGATTTAGACCAAGAAACCTTAGCATTCGTTGGTCAACCTACACTCTCTTCTTTTGGTTATAAGGTATATTTATTTAGAAATCTAAGAGAAGACGCTATGGATAACGCTTATGCTAAAATTAGTGAAATTGGAGAAGTAAACATTAATAGTGGTGAAGCTATTGAGGCTGCTAGAGAAGCTTGTGATGCTTTAGATAGCGAAGATAAATTAAGTGTTCCGAATTATGAAACTTTACTTGCAGCAGAAGCTAGATACGCTGAATTAGTTTATGAACAAGTCGAAGAATTTGCTAAAAACTTTAATGATGCTATGGAAGAAGTTTGTGTTTATAACAATAAAGATATTACTCCATCCGAAGCTTTAGTCTCTGCTTGGGGAGAACAAGTCAAGGCATTTGATGAATTACCAGAACAAGTTCAAAATATCTTAAAAGCTGCGACAACTCATGACACTAATAATGAGATCGCTGAGTTTGTTGAAAAATATGAATACATTGCTGGTAAATATGGCGACCTCTTAGGAGAAGGATATAACTTCTTAGAAAAAGATATTCAAAGTTCAACTCTCTATAATGGTGGATTAAGCGCAATGGATGCTGCAGATAACGCCACAATGATTATTGTTGTTGCTGCTGTTAGTGCTCTTGCATTCACAACCTTATTAGTTTTTAAAAAGAGAAAACAAAAATAATTGCTCTCTAGAATCTAGAGTGGGAACTTAATTTTTACATACCACCTTAGATTCTATTGAATCACAACAGTACTGATGCAATTCGGTACTGTTTTCTTTTATAATATAAGTTGAGAATTGCTCTAGCAATATGGGGGGGAGGGAGCTTATGAAAAAATTTCCTATAGTATTAACATTATGCGCTTTGACATCAGTGACTATATCTGGATGTGGTTGTAGTGAAACACCTACTACTATTTTCTACACTGTTACTTTTAAAAACTATGATGGTTCTTTATTGAGCGAATCAAAAGTAAAAAGAGGCGAGTCAGTTACTTATAATGGGCAAAATCCTTATAGAGCTAACACCTCAGAATTCACATATACATTCTCTGGTTGGGATCAATCATTAGAAAACATCCTTAGTGATTGTACTCGCTATGCACAGTTTACAGAAACCGCTATCCCTGTTACTCATTACTACACAGTTTCTTTTAAAAACTATGATGGAACTCTATTATATGATGACTATGTTGTAGAGGGTGGAACCGCTACTTATGGCGGAGAAGCTCCTACTAGACCAGAAAATAGCGAATATTCATATACATTTAGTGGTTGGGATTATTCTTTAGAGAATATTACCAGTAATTGCACCCGCATCGCTCAATATTCCGCAACCCAAAAACAAACCGTTAAATATTACACAGTGACCTTCATGAACTATGATGGTACCGTGTTAACCACCGATGTTGTAGTAGAAGGAGGTACCGCGCATTATGAAGGCACTCCTATTAGGCACGAAACAGAGGAATATACATATACATTTTCTGGTTGGGATAAACCTTTAACAAATATTACCAGTGATTGTGTTAGAGTTGCCCAGTTTACTGAAACTGCAAAACAAGTCACAAAGCTTTATACGGTTACATTCTTAAATTATGACGGGACTGTATTAACAACTGACCAAGTAGAATTTGGTGGCACCGCTTCTTATGGTGTTAGCGATCCTATTAGACCAGAAACCACTGAATATTCATATACATTTAGTGGCTGGGATAAACCTTTAACAAACATTACAGCTGACTGCGTTCGTATTGCCCAATATACAGAAACCGCGAAAGAAATAATTAATCACTATTTAGTTACATTTAAAAACTATGACGGAACGATTTTAGATGAAGTGGTTGTTGTGGAAGGCGGGAATGCCACCTATGGTGGACAAACCCCAACTAGACCAGCAACTTCGGAATTTACATATACATTTACCGGATGGGATAAACCTTTAACAAATATCACTAGTGACCGTATCTGCGTTGCTCAATATTCCAATACATATATTGAATACACAGTGAGATTTTTAGATTATGAGGGTCAACCATTATATGAAGACATAGTGCATTATCAAGAAAGCGCTACATATTACGGAGAAACTCCAACTAAACCAGCGTCAGGTACTCATCACTACACATTTAAAGGTTGGGATAAAGACATAACTTGTATCACTAAATCTATTGAAGTTAATCCTTTATTTAATGAAATTGGGGACGATAAACACGTTGATGTCCGTCCTAATAATGGAGAAAGCGATAGTGAAATAGAAGTCACCTTTGGTGAACACTATAATCTTGGCACTCCAACCTTCCCTTGCTTTACCTTTGCGGGTTGGTATTATGATGACACCCTTATTCCTACTTCTGGAACATGGAACTATCCTGGAGTTGGTAGTGTGACCGCCAGATGGACAAACACTTATTTTGTCTTTACTGAAAATGGTGAAAACTCATATTCAGTTGCTTTAACTGAAATTGGTAAAGCCTCAACGGAAATTGTCATCCCTTCATGGTATGAAGGTCGAACAATTACCGCGTTAGGTGAGAATTTTGCTTATCAAGATACCGCGATTGAAAAAGTTACTATTCCTGGAACTATTAAAAACATTCCTCAAAATAGTTTCTACTACTGCACAAAACTAAAAGAAGCTAATTTTAATGAAGGTTTATTAACAATTGGTTCACAGGCTTTTGATGGATGTAAATTGGAAAAAGTTACTATTCCTTCAACATGTACCACAATTAATTCGCGTGCGTTTGATGATAACAGTAGTCTATATCACATCTATATCCCAGAATCAGTTACCTCAATTGGTTCGTACGCCTTTGATGTCATAAATAGTGCAGCCTATGTCTGTGTGGAAAAGGATTCTGTATCGGGATATACCTCAAGCTGGATTAAATCTTCTACTGCATACTATACAAGTTGCACCAAACTAGTAGAAGGCGATGACTATAACTATGTTATTAGGGATGTCCATGGTGACATCAGCGTCACAGTCTTGAGATTAAGTAAAGCGACAAGTAAGTTACACGAATTTACTTTCCCTAGCGAAATCGAAGAAATTCCAGTAGTGAAAGTTGGGAAAGGTTTATTCCAAAATAATTTAGACATTAGAAATGTTGATCTAACTGGAGTTACCCGTATTAATGATTACGCATTCTATGGCTGTACCAATCTTAATAGTGTTACATTCTCCGATAAACTTACTTATATTGGCAGCGCCGCTTTTGCTAGCTGTAGTGGTCTTAACAATGTTACATTCCCAAATTCACTTACATATATTGGCGGTAGCGCATTTAGATATTGTACCTCTTTAACTAGAGTTGAAATCCCAAGTAGTGTTACCGAAATTGCTACTTTAGCGTTTGATGCATGTTCAAATTTAGAATATATTTATGTTCCTAAAACCGTGACCACAATCGGAACATACGCTTTTGATGATTGTCCTAAAGCAACCATTTATTCTGATGCCCATGGCACCAATGGCGGTTGGTCCAGCTCTTGGAAAGGATCTCAGTCATATTATTATGACTTTGTTTCTTTAGGTAAAACCGAAGACTTCAACTATGTTGTGCAATATTACGCGGAACATTTTTATGTCACAATTACCAGTATGAAAAATAGCGCGAAAGAAAAATTAAGTATCACTTTACCTGATACAATTGAAGATATAAGTGATATTCGCTTAAAAGATAGTTTATTTGTTGGATTTAATAATCTAGTAACTGTTGATGTTGGCTTAGGGGTTAGTAAGATTCCTGATCATTGTTTCGATGGTTGTTCTAAGTTAGAAACAGTAGTGTTACACGAAGGATTAACTAGTATCGGATTTGAAGCATTTGACAATTGTCAAAAACTATCTTCTATTAATATGCCTCACACATTAACTACGATTGGTAGTTATGCATTTGACTATTGTTATTCCTTAAGGGAAATTGTGATTCCACAAAGTGTGACAACAATTAATCAATATGCCTTTAGATATTCTCGCCAAATGGCGATTCTTGTTGAAGCGAGTAATGATCAACAATCTGGCTGGAGCCAAAATTGGGCATATTTTACTGACACCAAACAATTTATTTATGACTATAAGTCTTCTGGTGTTATTGGCGACTTTAGATATGCGAAGAAAACCCTTAATAATGTGAATACAATCTGTATCCTTGGTTTAACAGAGGGAAACACTAATGTTGACTTAGTGGTGCCTGATCAAATTGAAGGCATTACTGATATTCGAATCGCTAGGATTGCTTTTGCAAATAATGAAGCGATTAAAACAGTGGATTTAGGTAATTCAGTTACCGCTATTGGCGCAAATGCTTTTAAAGGTGATATCTCTTTATCGTCCGTGATTATTCCTGCTAGTTGCACAACTATCAATGAATATGCATTCCAAAATTGTAAAACCACTTGCGTTCTTAACTGCGAAGCAGCGTCTAAACCAGACGGCTGGAATTCAAATTGGAATTATTCTAATTGCCAAGTAGTATGGGGGTATGTTAGACCATAACAATTAATTTGTTTAATCATCAAGGGGAAAATTAAATTTGAAAATTGCGATTAGATATTTTACAAAAAGTAAAAAGGGTAATACTGAAAAGATTGCCAAATTTATCGAAGAAAAGATAAGTGTTCCTGCTAAAGATGTCTCTAATCCTTTAGAAGAAGAAGTAGAGCAATTATTATTAGTTAATGCGATGTATGCAGCCGACATAGATAAAGAGATTAAAAACTTCTTAAAAGCAAATAAAGATAAGATTAAACTCCTTATTAATATCAATAGTTCCGCAAGTGGAAAGTCTACTTTAAAAGCAGTGAAGAAAGTTTGTGATAAAGAAAATATCAAAGTGTCCGAAAAAGAGTTTCACACAGTGGCTAGTTGGATCTTTATAAATAAAGGTCGACCAAATGAAGAAGACTTTGCTAGATTAGAAACTTTCTTAAAAGAAGTAGTGAATCAATAATTAATCAAATGGAAAAATTAAGAACCTTAACTTCTAGAAAGTATTATCTACTTTCATGCCATAGATTTTTTGTCTTTAAAGGACATAAAAAATATGAACAGTCACTGGTGATTAATGTCACTAATGAAGGCGGAGAAATATGTTTTACTTTTACTGATTTAGCTACTAATAAAGTAATAGAATTTAAAGATCCTAAAACTGGAGAATATGTTGTTCCTCTAACTAAAGGTGGTAAGACTAAATTAGTGATTACAGCCTCTCACGCTATTGGGTCGTATAGCATCAAAAAGAAAACAATCAAAGAATAAAACCTAATCTAGTGATTAGATTACTTTGCTATAATAGTCATGTGAAAACCGACATGACTTTTTTTGAATTTAAAAGCTTTGAAGAAATGTATTCTTGGCTTTTGGCTAACCATAAAAAAGAAACTGAATTATATGTAAAGATATTAAAAAAGAAACCTGAAGAATGTATCGACACGATAAATTATATTGATTCCGTTAATGCGGCCTTATGTTTTGGTTGGATAGATTCTACATTACGAAATATAAATGGGTCTCTTATATTAAGATTTTCGCCTAGAAAGAAAAAGTCACATTGGACCGAGACAAATATCAATCGATGTATTGAATTAGATAAAAAAGGACTAATGACTATAGAAGGCAAAATTGCTTGCCCATATTTTAATATGGTAAAATAAGTTTAATTATGAAAAGAAGTGGCGCATTTTTAATTCTAACTAGTCTACTTTTATTTTCTAGTTGTGGTGAATCTTCCCCTAGTGGTGGTGGCAGTAGTTCTGGATATACAATTACCTGGAAAAACTATAATGGAAGCGTTTTAAAAGTTGATTCAAATGTAAAAGAAAATACGATGCCTAAATATACTGGGGCTACTCCTACTAGACCAGACGACTCTACTTATACATATTCTTGGATTGGCTGGACTCCAACAGTAGTGGCAGCAAAATCTGATGCCACATATACTGCAACTTTTAAAGCAACTAAAAAAGAAGCTGAGAAAGTAACAGTGGCCAAACATACACTTAAAGACACTAATCCTCCATTTGACTCAGATGATGATGGAGAAAGAGTGTCTGAAAGTACATGGAACGCATTTAGATCTGCTTCACAATCTGAATTTAAGAAAAATTATAACTACACATATGAAGCATATTCAGGTGGAACATATACATTAGAATATTTCACTAAGAATGGATATTATGTATCAACCAGCGCTGGTACGTTATATTACGAAAGAAAAAATAGTACTGGAAATACTTTCTATGAATATATATCCACTGAAGAAGGTTTATTAAGACAAGAAACTAGTTTAGATTTACAAGACAAATATACGTATAGAATTCATCACGAAATCTATGTTCATATGTTTGACTATAAAGAATATGAATATATGGAGGGTCTTGGAGGAGTATATACATATAACGAAAGCGGTGTATTTAGTTCACAAATTAAATTCCAAAATGGTTATCTCTCTAGTCTAACTTATATTCTTTATAGCACGATGTCTAAATTTGAAATTAAGCTGGCGTTTAAAACCGAAATTGAGATCCCTAAATCCTACTATTACAAATAGAATCAAAAAACTAGCATTAATGTTAGTTTTTTTCTAAACAATTATATTTAATTGATATACAATGGTTGCTATGAAGAAAATGCTTATAGCATTACTTGTGACTGCATCAGTATTTTTTACTCTTGTTTTTACTTTGGGAACAGTGGGTAGAAATAAAGGTGATGAATTTAAAGTGGCGATGGTTACTGACTTCTCTGATGTTAATGATGGCTCATTTAATCAAGCCTGCTATGAAGGGGCTAAAGAGTGGAGTAGAAGACACAATGTCACTTTTAACTACTATAAGCCAGCAAGTATTTCTCCTGCTGAAAGAATTAAATCTATGCGTTTAGCAATTGACCGTGGCTATAACGTTATTCTCTGCCCTGGCTTTGCCTTAGGAGAACCAATATCTATTGTTGCTCCTGAACACCCAAACGTGCAGTTTATTGGTTTAGATATTTCTGGTCTACAAAAAATCGATAACGTTACTGTATATAACTATCAAGAAGAAATAGCGGGTTATCTAGCGGGCTATGCAGCAGTAAAAGAAGGCTTTAGAAATTTAGGATTTTTAGGTGGACAAGAATACGAAGCAATTACTAGATACGGTTATGGCTATATTCAAGGAGCAGACGCTGCTGCTAAAGAATTAGAAGAACCTATTAAGATAGACTTTGTCTATGGTGGTCAATTTTTTGGTTCTCCGGAAATTCATAACTATATTGACCAATGGTATAAAAGTGGCACGGAAATAGTGTTCTCTTGTGGAGGAAGTATTTATACTTCTGCAGCTTTAGCCGCGAAAGAAAATGGCGGTTATATGATTGGGGTTGACGATGATCAAGCTCCAATAGTGGACCGTGACTATAAGCCAGGAGTCTGTATCACCAGTGCGATGAAAATGATTAAAAAGACTGTTATTGATAAATTGGAATTGTGTTATCAAGGTATACCTCTAGAAGGCGACACAGTTAAACTTGGATTAGTGTCTGGAGATAATGTTGAAGATAACTATGTTCAGCTTCCTTTAAGCACATGGGAAAAATATGATGATGTACATCCAAGAATGAAGAACTTTACCTATGAAGACTATAAAGATATAGTTGGATATTTATTTAATAATCCAACTGCAGTAAGCTCTGATATCCATTATAAGCCAGATCAAGTGCCTGTTAGTGAATATACAAATGTTATTGCTCATGACCCGATAAATTAATATGAAAGAAAATTACGCGATTGAAATGTTAGGGATTACCAAAAGATTTGGTAATATATTGGCCAATGACCACATTGATATTAGACTTCAAAAAGGTCACATTTTAGCGTTGTGTGGAGAAAATGGTGCCGGTAAATCTACGATTATGTCGATTTTGTTTGGTCTATATACTCCAGACGAGGGAGTTATTAAAAAAGAAGGAAAAGTGGTTAGAATTACTAATCCTAATGATGCGACTAGTTTAAATATTGGTATGGTTCATCAACACTTCAAACTAGTGGATACTTTTACCGTTTTACAAAATATTATTTTAGGTGATGAGACTATTAAAGAGTTTAGAGGAGACAATCTTAACTTTGTTAAGAAATCACTTAATTATTTAAATAAAAAGATTTTTAAAATTATTGATTATAAAAAAGCTAGAGAAGATATTAATAAGATTATTACTCAATATGATTTACAAGTTGATTTAGATAAGAAAATTAAAGATATCTCTGTAGAAATGCAGCAAAAAGTAGAAATCATTAAAATGCTATATCGTAAAAACGATATCCTTATTTTTGATGAACCTACTGCAGTGTTAACTGAGCAAGAAATTCAAGACTTCTTAAAAATAATGAATAACCTTAAAAAAGAAGGGAAATCCATTATCTTTATTTCTCATAAACTTAATGAAGTATTTGAAGTTAGTGACGAAATCACTGTTATTAGAAAAGGTCAGTATATTGATACTTTAAAAACTAAAGAGACCACTAAAGAAGAAATATCCGCTTTAATGGTGGGAAGAAAACTAAAAGAATTTAAAGGTAAATCTAAAATAACCCCAAAAGAAGAAGTTTTAAGGGTAGAACATTTAACAATGATTGACCCATTTTCTAAAAAGAAGGTAGTTAATGATGTTTCCTTTAACGTTAGAAAAGGAGAAATTGTTACTTTAGCGGGAATTGACGGTAACGGACAACAAGAAGTGATTTACGGTATTACTGGAATCAAAAAGGTCCACAGTGGAACTATTACTCTAGATAAGAAAGATATATCTTCTTATTCTATTAGAGAAAAGATTAAAGCAGGTATCTCTCATATTCCTGAAGATCGACATAAGCATGGCTTAATCTTGGATTATTCAATTTATGAGAACACTGTTTTAGATAGATATTATGAAAAAGAATTTTCTAAATGCTTATTTTTAAATGAGAAGAACATAAAAAAATATGCGGATGAATTAATTGATAAATATGATGTTAGATCTAGTGGTGATGGTAACACAATTGTTAGAAGTATGTCAGGTGGTAACCAACAAAAAATTATTGTTGGTAGAGAAATAGAGCGTAACCAAGATTTATTAATCGCTGTTCAACCAACTAGAGGCTTAGATATTGGGGCTATTGAAGGAATTCATAACCTTTTGCTTAAGCAAAGAGAAGAAGATAAAGCAATATTATTAGTCTCTTTAGAATTAGACCAAGTTTTTGCTCTTTCCGATAGAATTCTAGTGATGTATGAAGGCGAAATCGTTGGTGAATTCACTCCAAATAATGTAAATAAAGAAACTTTAGGCTTATATATGTCTGGCGCTAAAAAAGACGAAGTTAATGCGATTAAGGAGGGTATAAATGAATAAGATTAAATCATTTTTCTCTTCTTTAATTAAAAAAGACTCTACTAAGACAGTAGTGACCTCTTTATGGTGCGCTTTGCTTGGCTTAATTCTTGGATTTTTAATTTTATTAGTTATTAATCCTTCTAATGCAGCGTATGGCATGACTTCTGTGTTAGGAAATTATTTAATTTTCTCTAATCCTAGTGATCGACTCAATTATTTTGGTCAAACATTAGCAAAAACCGCGCCATTAATTGCAATGAGCTTATCAATTTTAGTTTCTTATAAAGCTGGTCTATTTAATTTAGGTGCTTCTGGACAATATTCTATTGCGGTACTTGTGATTTGTCTTTTAGGTTCAGGAGCGAATTGGCCGTGGTATATAGTAATGATTATTGCTATGATTGCCGCTGCTATTTGGTCAGCGCTTACAGGCTTATTAAAAGCGTTCTTTAACGTTAACGAAGTTATTTCTGGAATTATGCTTAACTGGATTGCCTTATATTTAGTTAATGGTATTTTATCAAATGCTGGTGAAAGTATTTGGGATGGCGCTCACTCTGAATCAGTTGCAATTACAAGCGCATCTAATTCTTTTATACCTTCTATTGGACTAGACAAATTATTTGCTGGTAACTCCATTGTCGGATTAGGAATGATTTTAGTCTTAATAGTGGTCATAATTATCTTTATTTTGTTAAAGAAAACGACAGTTGGCTATGAACTTAAGGCTACTGGTTTAAATAGTGATGCCGCTAGATACGCTGGAATTAGTAAAGTGAAAAGTATTTTAATTGCTACCGCAATTTCAGGTGCTTTAGCAGGTTTAGCAGCCTCACTTAGTTTACAAAACGGCTTTACTAGTTGGAGATTATCTTCAGTTCCTCCAGAAATTGGCTTCCAAGGAATTTCTTCAGCCTTCTTAGGAGGTTTACATCCAATTGGAATAATCTTCTCTTCATATTTCATTATGCATATCACCGAAGGTGGATCAATGATTACTGATTTAGGCTTCTCTCCTGAAACTGCCTCAATTATGACTTCAATAATTATTTATTTATCTGGATTTGTCTTCTTTATAAAAGAAGTGATGAGAAAATATGAAATTAAAAATGAACTTAATAAGCTAAGTAGAAATAAGGAGAATCAAGTATGAGTGCTGTATTATTTCTTTTAGCGTTTGTTTCTATTCTTACTATTGTCGCTTTAGGAGGAATGTTCTCCGAAAAGAGCGGCACAGTCGCTTTATCTTTAGAGGGCTGCATGACTTTTGGCGCTTTTAATGCGGGCATGGTGATGTACGTTCTTCCTAATACAGTACCAGCGGGGATTAGCGCTTTAATTGTTATTTTAGTGGCTATAGTTAGTGCGGGATTATACTCTCTTTTATTAGCGGTAGCGTGTGTTACTTTTAAGGCTAATCAAACTTTAGTAGGAACTGCTTTAAATATCTTAGCTACTGCTTTGGCAGTAGTCTTAATCAAACAAATCACTAAAACTGAAGCTTTACCAGTAGGTAATTCTAGACTTAGTTTCATGAGATTCTATGAGATTTTTAATGTCAATTTCTTTGGAATGCAAGGAGTAAGATTTAACTGGCTTATCATTATCGCTTTAGTTTTAGTTCCTATAATTTACGTTATTATCTATAAAACTAGATTTGGTTTAAGACTTTCTAGCTGTGGAGAAAACCCATCCAGTGCGGATTCTTTAGGAATTAACGTTAATAAGACTAGATATATTGGCATTATCATTTCTGGTGCTTTAGCAGGATTTGGCGGATTATTCTTAATCACTATGAATTCTGAATGGGAATTCGCTAACGGGGCAACCTAACGGGGCAACTGGATTTGGTTATCTCGCTTTAGCGGTCTTAATCTTTGGTCAGTGGAAGCCTTTATATATTTTATTAGGTGCTTTAATCTTCTCAGGATTTAAGACTTTATCAGTTTTTTATTCTTCAATTAATTTCTTAGAAAAACTTGGTATATCATCTTACTTCTATTTAGCGTTACCTTATGTGGTGTGTTTAATTGTATTGATATTCACCAGTAAGAAAAATGTTGGCCCGAAAGCTTTAGGCGAGCCGTACGATAAAGGTAAAAGATAGGTAAATTAAAACAGGGGCTGTTAAGAAACCTATGAGGTGACTTAGCCCCTTTTAATTTGCTTTGTAAATGTAACAGATAAACTGTTAAGAAACCTTTTTCGCCTTTTTGTG
>CACXNV010000014.1 GCA_902769185.1 uncultured Erysipelotrichaceae bacterium
AATTTGGTGGGTTCGCCCAGTTAAAAGTTCTACTTCTAAAAGAGTATAGCCTTTAAAGGTTTCCACTACTTTATATCTAGTAATAGAAGGTTTACCTTCGTTAGACACACTTACACGTTGCGATTTGCTATTTTTTAAAAGTGGGGCGTTAATCTCTCCGTCTTTATCTATTTCGCCTTTTACAAGGGCTAAATAGCGTTTAGAAACCACACTTTTATCGTTAAGAGCTTCTGATAAGTATCTTAAAGTCGCTATATTTTTACCAAAGACCACTATCCCAGCAGTGTTTCTATCTAATCTATGTGCTGGAGCGGGTTTATATCCTAGATTCTTATTTGGATTATACTCACCCTTATTTACTAAATAAGAAATCACCATCTCATCTAAAGCATTAGAGTCTTCGGAATTCTTTTGCACTAATACACCACGAGGTTTGTTAATTAGTAAAACATTTTCATCTTCATAAATGATCCAATTCGAAATATCTTCAACTTGTTTTGATTCAATTTGTCTTTTAAATTCCTCTAGTTGAGAATCAGTAATATAAATAGATACTTCTTCTCCACTAGAAATAATATATTTCTTATCTTGCCAGTGGCCATTTACTTTTACATCTTTTTTTCTAAATAGTTTATAAATAAAAGATAAAGGTGCTTCACTTAATACCTTTTTAACAAATTTTTCAAGGGTTTGTCCCTCTTCTTCTTTTTTGATAATAAAAGAAATCATAATCTCAACTCTATTTTACTTATATATTTTATATAAATAAAGTTTACAGTTAAGAATTGTTTAGTTATAATACATATCGCAGCCATAATCCGGAGGAATACCCAAGAGGCTGAAGGGGCGGGCTTGGAAAGCTCGTAGTCTGTAACAGGAGCGAGGGTTCAAATCCCTCTTCCTCCGCCATCATCGATTGTCGAGACACGTACGAAAAAGTGCGTGTTTTTTCTTATTTTTGGGCATTTTTCGGTATATTCAGTCTTGTGAATACAACTTTTATAAATTTGTAATTGGATACATAAAAAACCCCGTGAAAAATCTGGACGGACACGAGGTTTAAACTCAAAGCAATAAAAAGAGTCTATATTTCAAGACTCCATTTGTTTTTGCGTTCTAAACCCGGTAACCTATCTTGCCTGACATAGAAATTAACGCAACTTGGATATTTCATTTTGATGAACAATTTATATGTGTCTGCGCCATTAAAAATTAAGCGTATTAAGAAATTTTAGAATTCAATCCACAAACGAGACAGTCCTAGCCTATTCAGTAATATCGCTAATTTAGCCCCTTTAATTGCTTCATGATATTTGACATCATAGATTTTTTCTTTTTTTTCATTTTCTAACTCATTAATATATCGGAACAACTTATCTTCTTTATTCTGATAAAACCATGGAGGTGTCATAACGAGCATGTTTTCTATATAAGTTCTGAAAAACTCTTCAGGAAATTGTTCTCTTAAATATTCGCAATAAATAGTGTTATACACTATCGCTATGCAATGGCCTCTCGGAAAGAGATATTTGATTTTGCCAATTACTTTTATAAACGTTTCTGAAATATCACCTAATTCATTTTTGTTTTCTTGATTAAATCGCCCTTTCCTAACGCTTTCCATTGTCCTAATCGAAAGGTCTTTTGAACATCCTCTACTAATCAAATAATCTGCTACATCATCCCTAGAGCTTATTAATTCATCAATTTTGATTGTCTTATTTTTAATAAGAGTATCTTGATTATCATTCCAAGCATCGGTTCCATGTCCAATACAAATAAGCTTTATTAAATCATTTAGAGTTTTTGGCTTAATCGCTTTGATTATTTCGTTTGTGTAGTTCGTGCCAAATTCAGGCAAATAGCATTTTTCAATGTTTAAATCATCGTAATAATGACACAATTTCTCAATAATATGTGGATTCTCTTTTATTACATTTTCTATTGGTAGAATGTTTTTGTTTAATTTTTTAAACATATCATTAATAACAGCTATTGTCGCGCTACCTAAAATATTAATCACAATAAGTTTATCCCTGTTTTTTGACACCACTTCTTCATTATCTAGGCATTGACGTTCTACATTTTTATAATCTTTAACAATCTGAGATTGCTTTTTTAAAGATTCGTCTAGTAGGAAGACTCTTCTCCCGGGCAAAACAAAAGTTTTTCCATTTTTCGAAATATTAGATACACATAGTAACCTGTCACTAGTTAAGGTGTCATCAATGTATTTTAGAATTTTGTCCATGCTATTAGGACTTACCCTAAAATCAATAGAATATGGATTAGAATAATCGATTCCATGACATAATTCAGGATAGATACTATATTTAAATGTATCTACAATATTAATCCCCAATTCATAAGCAACATAAGATGAGTGTAAATTTCCACTTAAAATGAAATGTTCATTATTCTTATGAAGATAATTAGCAATTTTATATGCAGTCATCATTCTTAGGGCACCGCCGTGACTAACTATTTGATTAGTTTCTTCTAATAAAAAATCAGCTCTATTTTTTGGTAAAACTTTGACTTTTTTATTTATTACATTTTTTAGACTGTTAGCTGCTATCATCTCTTCGCATTCAAAATAGATTTCTTTTGCTAAAGCAAACCCAACTTTAAATTCAGTTTGAATACCTGACAAAGTGATTCGTTTTCTATCTTTCAATTTGTCAATGATCCTGGTTTTTAATTCTTCCCTATTTTCCTTCATATTCTTTTTCGTCCCTTTCTATATCATCAAAAGTTAATGTTTTATTCTTAATCATTTCCACCACTTCGTTATAGTTAAGACGGTGTCGAACCGCATAACAAAAGACGGAAATTTTTAAATCGCGAATTCTTTCTTTTTCTTTTTGTCTCTTTTCTTCAGCCGCTTCTTCTATACAAGCGTTTACGTAGGCGACACCAAGTAAGGACATACAAATTAGTTCAAACATATTTTTACGCTCCTTCATAAATAGTTATGTGTGTAGTGAGCATCTCTTCTAAACACCGTTTTACTTTTATCTAAACAATAAGCAAGCATAACTGAGTGCTTTATATCTTCAGTCATTATGGATTTATCCATATAGACAATATATTTATCCTTAAGAGAATCATATATGACTCTACCTCTAGGATAATTGCCATAATCACCTTCGATGCCCAAAGCGTCGAAAAATTCTAGATGAGAAATTGGATCATTATAAAATCTTTCGTCCTTTTTGAATTCAGACATCGGGACACTATGGGTGTATAGCTTTTTACAAATATAAAAGAAGGGACCGACAAGAGATATATTACTTTCTTCGCCTTCCTCAACATGTATTTGATTCAGGTTTTTGTTGGTTTGAATGTAATCAAGGAACTCTTGAGGTATTTCATGAGATAAAAGTAGTATCTCTTCAGATTCAGAAAGTCTATGTCTACTTCCTAAGTTCTCAACAATAATCAAAGCAGTTTTTTCTTCAACATCGTAGATTGAAGTCAAAACATCATACAGTTCTTCTTTAGTGTTAATTTCTTCAAAAAACGCCATTTTTATATCCTTTCATTTTCTCTACATAATATAAATACCATGTAAAGTAGGACATAAAATGGCGTGTTTCTTAAAAATCTCTTAAAATTACCTAATATTTGTAAAAATCAGCAACCAAATTATCAACGTTAATTCCTCTTTGGCCTTTAAAAACCTTTTGATATGTTGTTGCTGGAGCAAACTCAATATTGCTGATCAATCCACTATTAACAAATAGTTTTCTCACCTTTTCGGATAATTCAATATAGGCATTAAGTTCAGACTCGTAACCTTTAAGCTCAAACAATATTTCTTGGAAAATAACCTTCTCAAATTTCATATCGTATAAACTCTTTCTCTCATCATCATCTCCATAGAACGAGAATTGGTTTTTATATCCGCTTGAACGATTGAGAAATGAAGTAATACCAACCAAATGCGATATAACTTGTTTGGTTCCTTGAGAATAGGCATCTTTTGTCTTGAAGATAAATTTTTCTTTACCTCTTACGATGGTCCCTAAACCGTTTTTTACAACTAAATCATAGAGCTGATTTGAAAGATTGCACGAATCTAAATAATCGTTTGGTACTTCTTGCTGAGCATTAGTTTTATATTCACTAAATTTGCATTCCAAAAACAATATTGTTTTATTATCTTTACTAACCAAAACAACATCCATATTTGAAGGTTGACGTCCAGGAATAACAGTATTTTGAACTTCAAAATAAGCTTTGTCATAATGCTCGTTTCCTATTTCTAAATCAGATATTCCATAAAAAGATAGCAAGGCGCACAGAGCAGAAGATCTGAGGGCGTCGAAATCTTTGTGTGGTTGTCCAGAACCCGTGGAAGCTTCTTCATATTTCTTGTTAAATCTTGATTTGTCTTTTAGATCAAAGGCTTTCTTTAAAAATTCTCTTCTTTCAATTCTATCTTCGCCAACAACAAAACCTTCAGATGTTCTACTATTTAGTCTATAACCAAACTTTATTCCTCTCTCTATTAATGGGGTTTTATTTAATGAATCAAATTCTGTTCTACTCATTGCTAATACTCCTTATTATATTTTGAAGATATTGAAGATAACTCTTCTTAAAATCATCATCCATGAATGAATATATTTTTGTGCTTATTCTGAATAACGGGTAAAAAAGCTCATTTTCACTATTGCCAATAACGGTATACGTTAGCTCTTCTTCATCTTTTATCCCTTTGCCTTCGAAATACTTGTCAAACGTTAGCAAGGCTTCTAAATCTTTGCACTTAACTCTCAATGTGGTTTCCTTGCCACTTTTAATACCATAACGGCTTAGTTTATCATTTATCTCTTCATTCACCTTATCTAATGGTTTAAATGAACCCAATTGTCTTAATTCATGCATGCAACTAATATCAAATTTCTTAGTGATATCGTTATGTCTCGCGTAGAGATAATATGTGTGATTTGTCAAGACAACCTTATATGGATCGGCCAGATAAATATGTTCTAAATTTTGATAATAAAACGCGACTTGTTTCTGATTTTGAATTGCTGTAATAATTGCTTCTAGATTGTCTAAAACATCATTCCCGATCTTATTGTCTCCAACTATTGAATCAGTAATAACATAGTTAGGCAATTCAGAAAGAACCGTTTCAATTTTTTCGTTTCGCTTCATAGCTATAGACATTGCTAGCACCACATTCTCTGGCATAGCAAAACCTTTATCTAATGGCGTTCTTAAACGATATCCACCATCGCGACCAAGTTTTGTCTCAATACTAATTTCCGGAATTAGATTTAAGTCTTCTAAATAGCGTCTAGCTTGTCTATCGCTGACTTCTAAATAATCTGCTATTTCTTTAATGGTTATCCATTTGGTTCTTGTGTATCTTTGATTTAGATAAAGTAGAACCTTTAATTCTTGTGAAATCTTCGACATAAGGAACCTCCACTGTTAATAAAATATCATATTAAATAGGACATAAATAGGCATAATTAAAAAGCGCATCGTTTAGGATGAGCCTTTAATCTTTGATTAAGTTGTTTTCTATATCAACTAACTTACATTACCTAACATTAAAATTAGACTTTAATATCTTGTTTCTTTCCACCAGTGCTTGCGCTATTAAATTTGGAAGAATCTGTTCCGTAACTTTTTAATGAACCGTATTCATCGTTGTATCCATAATAAGCGACATCGTTGATTGTCATATCAAATCCGTTCTTTGCAGAATACGAAATTTTATATTGATACGGATAACCACCACTAACAATGTATTCTTCTACAACAACATAATAGCAAGTTGCACCATTAATCTTTAAAGAGTTAGGAACCTTTAAGTTTTCTTTAAGATGTGACTTGGCTTTTTCGTATCCTCTTTGAGCTGGGGTATTTGGACTACATCCAGTCATGGCAAAAATTGACAGAACTGCTAATGCAGAAGTTGATAGTTTTGTAAAAATACTCATTATTATTTTCTCCTGCTTTAAGTATAAAAAAATCGATGTCCGTTTTTTCGAACACCGATTATTCGCTTTTTCTGCTCTAATCAAGATAGGCTTCAAAATCACCAAATGAACTGACCTTTTGTAGTTTGACATCTGGGAAAGATGTAACAATTTGAATTTTAATTGTCTCTTTAGAAAATGAACTGTTGCTAGCCATTTTAACTTTGTAATCACCAAATGAATCAACAAATTGAACTTTTAAATCAGGAAAGGATGTAACAACTTTAAAAGTGACTTTCTTTCCTTTGAATTGTGCTAGATAACTTTTACTATAACCCATGACATTTTCCTCCTTTATTGATTATATTCAAAAGAATGTTCTAAAAATCGAACAACGAATATGCTATTCGTATTTTTTATCTAATTTATCAAGCAAAGAAACTGCTTTATTGAGGTAATCGTTAATAATCTCTTTTAGCTTACTATATTCTTGAATATCTTGTTTATTTTTAATCCAAGTATCGAAATATTGATAAACCCATCTGCCCGAATAACTACAAGGGTTCTTGCTCATTGATGTATCATATCCAAAAACTCTTCTATTTTCTTTCTTTGAGAAAGAAGAATCAAACCATCCAAGTTCTAAACCGATATTAAATATATCGCTTACATTGTATTTTGAGCCCTCTGCAAATCCCAAAAATAAACGGAATTGATTGTCTTCAATTTGAATACCAATCCCACCAGCATATTTATCTTCTATATACTTTAAAATCTCGAAAGATAATGTGGCTTTCCCATTATGGAAGGATCTAGAGATGTTAAATCTCCACCCATTATGTGTTTTACATAGTTCCTTAAAATTAAGTTCAATATCTTTGCAAGATATGGCAAAGTCATCAGCCTTTAATTTTCTGAACACATCCATTAATCTAATTTCATCTAAAAGAGAGAGATTTGGCGTCCAATAAGAGAGCCTATTATCAGTTTCTTTAAGCGATAAATCCATCAAAGTATTAATTGATTCCAATACTTCACAATAATCTAAAACAATTGATTCTAAATACTTATCATCTGTAATAACATCTCTTAATATTGATGCAATTTTGGAATACGAAACAAAGGACCACTTGTCAGGTAAAACAAATGGAGGCTTGTTAATGCCGGTAACGATGCCGCATACCATATTTGCATCCTCACCATATCTTTTTAATTGTTCAAAGTCTGGGTAAGATTTGATTTTATTTTCAATAACGAATTCTTTACCTCTGTAGACGATAACAATATCACGATTCTTGTATTCTCTTTTAATCTCAATAGGTTCAGATGGTTCAAGCACGCCAAATAATGAATAAAGGAGAAGCTTGTAATCTTTGTGATTCATTAAATACGCCCAAAAATTAGAATGAAATAATTCCTTTGAACCGAGGGACATTGTAAAAATAGGTGATTTATCTAATTTATTAATTAAATTTTGAAACACATCTTGATTATTCATATTTTTTAACTATCCTTTCTGCTTCTTTTTTGACTCTATCAATCAATGATTGAGGACTTATAATTGTGAACGTTTCACTGTATTGCATATACCAATAAAACAATGCGCTTTCATTACACTTAATGTCAGCATAAAGAACATTGTCTTTTTTATAAACTCTAGCGTTTTTGCCAAACCAATCAACTATGTATTGAATGGCATTAGACCAATCAATTCTAACTGTAGCTTTTATGACTTCTCCATCAAGAAGATAAATGTTGTCATTCAAGTAATTAGCAATGTCGAAGTTTTTAACTTCTTTAAGAGATTCAATTGGTTTAATAGGCCATTCATCTTCAATCTTCGGATTAATCATGTAATCAATTCTGAACCATGTAATTGCGCGGTACTTTTCACGATAATTACAAATCAGGAAATAACGACCACCACTGTTAGCAGAATAATATGGTGAAACGATATAGCGATATCCATCCATTTTTGGTTGAGGCTTTCCGTTTTCATCAAAAGTCAAATATTGAAATGAGATTCTCTTGCCTCTTCTTTTTGCTTCTTCTATTAACTCAAGAGTATAAAAGAGTTCCTTATTTTCAGAACGATTGATCTCGTTGCTTTTATAAATGAAGTTATAATCTTTTCTTTGATATTTGCTTAAGCAGGAATTGAGTTTCTTTGATAATTCTGCAGCTTGTTTACCACTAATTGATTTGCTAGAAAACAAAGAATCGACAATGTAACGAATCTCGCTATTATCAAAACTACGTGATAATAATGCGTATCCGCCTCTAGGAGACTTATTTATATCGTAGTCGAGTTCTTGTAGGAGCGATATCGAAAACGCTACTGATTTACGTTCTAATTCAATTCCGTATAATTCATCAACCTTATCGATAATGTCTTGTTGCGTAAGAAAATGGTCTTCATCCGAATACTCTTCAAGTACTTTTAATATCAATAAAATTGAGGCCTTCTTATTTTCGATCATTAACATAATTATAAACCTTAACGTTTATCATCGCATTGACTACTTTTTGGATAACCATAAAGCACTAAACATTTTCCTTTTACTTCTAATAGTTCAATGGTTCCATCGCTATATTGAACTTCGGTGCAATAATCTTCATGATCAATACCCGTAAGATCTTTAATAATCGGAATTGGATCTACTTCTTCCCCTTCAAACAAAGCGATGAATGTTTCGGGATTATAGTATTCGTCATCAACTCTGCAATCATTAAGGTCAATATTTATAAGAACAACGTGATTTTTACCAGCCATTTCGTACTCTCCTCTATAGAGAGTTTCAACGTGCTCATCTCTTTGCAGTCTCACATAATGGGATGCGACTTTAATAAAAGGGATATCATTGTAATAATCTTCTAGTGAATAACTAGCAAAATCTACATGCAACCAATCAACATCTTTAGCAGTTCTCATATTTACCTCCTCTAACATTGCAGGCAATGATATGTGCTACTTCGAAAGATTTGAGGTTTTTCCTTTGGAACAACTCATCCGCCAAAGCTATCAATGCCTTCTTGTTTTTCTTCAAAAATCTAGTTACTTTTCTTTCGCACACTTTTATAAGTCTTTCAATTTCTTTTTCGTTTCTAGATCTTCTCTCTTCCGTTTCATTCCTTATATATTTATAAGGCTCTACTTCAGGAAGGGTTTTTGAACACGACATAAAGCCAACACGGTTAATTGCTCTAGCTGCAGTTTTATAAACTCTTTGCATGTCTTCATCACAGCCATCACATCCTGTCTTAAAAATAACTTTTTCAGCAATTAGACCGGCACATGATATCTGAATGTCCGCCATCATTTTTTCATGAGTCCAGAAGCTTCTATCATCATCAACAACTGATAAATAACCGCCATTGTTATTGATAGTTAATCTACCGATTTTAAAGAATTTCGATGAACTAGCTACTAAAGCGTGACCAGCTTCATGCACCGCATGTTGATAATTATCTGCTGGGACACTATCTTTGATTTTGTTAGTGACACTAAATATAGATTCATAAATCATGTCGGAAGTAATATTGCTAAATCCATGCTTAAGCACTACTTCATTAGCAATGGATTTGATGCTGGCACAAGCTACACCGTCAAGAGCTAAGCCAACCTCTTCGTCCACCAAATCCGATGGAAGATCTACATTTAAATCTTTAAATATCTTCTTTAGAAGCATCGTGGCTTCTTCTCCATTTGGAGCAGGAATTCTTAATATTTTTTCAAGCCTTCCACATCTTTTTAAAGCATCAGGAATTAGCCACATATTATTTGTCGCACACAGCACCAGGAAATCAGCCGGAGAATCAACACCATCGAGGTTATCTTGTAATATTCGTGTCGCTTTATTGTCTCTATCAATAAGGAGATCTAATTCGTCGATGACAATAACACAATGGCCTATTTCTTTTGCCTTTTTGAAAGTTTCTTCTAAGCCTTCTGAAATATTCTCAATTTCACCTTTGAAAACCAATGTAGGTGCCTCTGCGAACTTAATAGCCTCTTTCATTAGAAGCGACTTACCATTTCCGGGATCACCATACATCAGTATTCCTTTAGGAATATCAACACCTTTTTCTTTATATTCATCTGCTTTTTTAAACCACTCAATAACAGATTTAAGGATTTCTTTTTGTGCTGCATGACCTATAACTTTTGATAACGGCTCTTCATTAGAATCATATTTGTTTGCCGCTATTAAATCATAAGGAATTATTGTTTTAACTGTTTCGTTATTTTCCATGATCTGATCCTCGCTATTCTTCACCGTCAACATTAACTTTTTTGTTGGCTTTCTTTTTATTGATTCTTTTATCGTATTGTTCACAATCTTTGATGATTTCATCTCTTTCTTCTTGGCCATAATCCATAAACATGAATGTTTCGGAATTAGTGCTTTCTAAATAATTGAATGGTCTTGCGAACAAAATTGAGATCATTCTTCTAACATTTGGCGATTTAACTTTGCAGGTACCATCAACTATGGTTTTTACAAAGACGTAATCTTCGTCTTCTTTTTCTCTAAATTCAAAGTATCCATTGGTTTTATCAAAAGATTTGTTAATACCACGTTTTTTGGTTTTGAGACATAATCTCTTTCCACCAAAATCTTTATAAATCCCGTTATAGAACGATAATAAATTATTATGGTTGTCGTTTACGTTAAATTCCCATTTATCAGTGTTAATAAACACGCCGATGGTTCCAATTTGGTTATAGAGTCCAGGCATCAAATGTCTAGCATCATTAAATTCTCTGTAAAGCTCGTTCTCGAATAAATCTTCAAACTTTGATTGAATGACTTCAGGATCGTCTGCGAAATCATTTTGTTTTTGAACGTTCCATATTCCGTTTTTCACATACATTATCCATGTCATGATGGTTTCAAATTTGTAATTCATAATCCACCACCTCTAGATCTGATAATTAGGAAGATGTCTTAGGATTGCTTTGATTTTTGCGATTTGTTTTCTTCCTCTTCTAGTTTTATCAACGCCGGCGGAATACTTATAGCCAAGCAAGTAATCGTAAGCTGTTCTATTCTTCTCTTTTAGTCCGACTTTTAGCCAATAATCAAATGGGATTTTTGCATTTTCAAAAAACTGAGAACCAAATGCAAATAGCGTTAGCGCTAAAGAAGTAATGTTGTAATCGAATTCAATTGTTAAATAAGAAATAATTTGAATCAAGGAACCAAATTGTTCGAAATTTAAATCATCGCCAAATGTAATGTTATCGATGAGCTTTTTAACACCGCGGTATTCGAATCTAACATGACCATCATTCCATTTGGTGTAGTAGCCGAATTTTTTAGGGCTGTTCCACTTCTCAATCATCGCATTAACACTTTCGATGACTTTTTCTTTGTTGATCTCTCCTAAGAACAAACCGCATTTTCTGCAGTAGTCAGAGTACTTTGGGCCTTTTGTTTTGTTGCCTTTACAAATTGGACATTTTCTTTCCATTTTTCTTCACCTCGCAACTATATAGTACAAAAGACAATGTCCGTTTTTCCGTACACTACTAACAAATTTCAAATAATGATGTCCGAGAAAAAACCCACTATTTCTAGTGAGTCTTATCGTTTTTACTTAATACTTTGTATTACTTGTTTTCTATATCTATTAACGTGAATTATTTGGCTTAGAAATTTTACTTATTTTCTAATAGTTGCTTTAAATATTTTGCAGAATCAACTAACTTCTCAATTGCACCATTTTCTAAGTCTTTTAAATTGTAGAGATTATCCAAAACATCAAAAGTTTCTTCTAAATTGTGCTTTGCGCTATTCCAGCCAACACCATCTGTGAACCAAACAAATTGGAAACCTGTAATGCCTTTAGATTCTTCGGTTAATGTTTTATAGCTTCTAGCAGTTTCATTTAATTTAGAACCACCGCCACTATAGAAATTGCATTCACAAGCGAATACGGTTCCTAACGCTCCAACAAATACGAAATCAAATCTCTTTTCAGCTTTGCCATCGTTACTTAATTTAGATAAGTCTAAGTGGAATTTCTTTTCGACATCTGAAGCATACATTTCTTTGAAATATGTCTTGCCCTTAACTAAACCGGCTTTAATCAGATAAGATTCAACTAAATCTTCCATAACATGGCCAGTTCTATTCTTTCTTCCGTTCGTGTCCATGCCGACTTCAATGCCTAAAACATAATCAACTAAGTTATTGATGATATGGTTTTGTAATAAATCAAATAGACCACTATTTCTCATAAAAAGTGTGTATTGGTCGACTGTGTAATTCATCTTAACAAAGTTAAAAACGTAGCTTCCATCAGCGTCTTGTACTTTAATTTCAGCTTCTCTTTTAGCTAATAAAATTGGTACCACGACCAAAACATTAGGATATTGGTTAACGATAGACTTAAACTCTTCTTCGATATTCTTAGAGCCAATGAGTGAATTTAAAATATTCAATTCAACTTTAATCTTCTGAACATTTTCATAGACCTTATTGAAATCAGTGTAATAAGTCCATGTAGCAATGCTGTCTTTCATTGTTGATAGCCAGTTGTTAAAATCTCTATTTGCCATTTTTGCTCCTATCGTCTATTATCCCATTTAATCTCTAATCTATTTATCTTGCTATAATCTGCCCAAGCAATAATGTCATAGATGTCATCATCGTTTTCAACAATTCTAGTGATAATCGTTTTAAACATAAATGTTTCCTCGCCAGCAGATTTTTCGTTTCCTGTTAGCAACATAAGAATTCGATGAAGTGTTTTAATCGTTAAAAAACCATAGGCGTTCAACGATTCATATTCAGATAATTCTATGTTATCCAAATATTTATGAATCCAATTTTCGATATTTTCTTTACTGTTAGATTTGAAAGTGTCCAGCGAAGACCATAGATTAACAAAGATTTTCAAAAAACTATTCATCAGCTCTTTATTGTGTTCTTTTTTCATCAGCACATCTACAAGCCAATAAATGTGCCTTATTCTTTTTTCGGTAGTATCCCCAACTTTAGAATCTGTAATTGTAACCAAAATATCTGTATCTGTGTTGCCTCTCGTTCCTTTTCTAACTTTCACAATAATGCCGTCATCATTGGAAAATTCATAAAGGACAGGATTCTTTTCGTTTTGGTTTGAATTATTTTCTGACATCAAGAATATTCTCCGTTTTCAAAGATAAAAATCTTTCTTTGCTTAACTTTAAATATTCTATCACATTATCTATACCAATATAATGACGTTTCATTTGAGCGGCGACAACACCAGTAGTACCACTTCCATTAAACGGATCTAAAATCAAATCTCCTTCTTTCGAAGCTGCAGTAATTAATCGTGTTAATAAGGCTATTGGCTTCTGAGTAGGATGTTTTCCATATTTCTTTTCGCTTTTTGGGGCCGTTGAAGACTCAAAAATTTCAGGTTCAATATCTTCAAACTCCCATACATCCTTCATTTGTTTTCCGCCATTTTCTTCTTTCATGGCTTCGTAGTTGAAATAATGTGTTCCTTTTTTCTTAAGAGTAAGTTGCTTCCTTGCCCATATTATCGTTTCGGTTGAATGCGTAAAACATCTACAAGCTAGGTTTGGAGCAGGATTTGTTTTTCTCCAAATAATGTTATTGATAATCGAATAGCCTTCTAACTCTAAAGCTACACCAATTGCATAAACACTATGAAGAGTAGATGAAATCATTATTGTTCCATTGTCCTTGAGGACTTCTCTACATAAAGATATCCACTTGCGATGATATTTAATTCTATCCTCAATGGTTTTAGAGTAATCCCACTCGCCCTTATTGACGGATACCTGTTTTCCGTTTTGACAGCTAATGCCACCACTAGAAAGAAAATAAGGCGGATCGGCAAAAATCATGTCAACTGACTTAGGTTCTAATTTCTTCAATATACGAAAAGAATCTCCCTTGAGGAGAGTGAAATCTTTATCTTTAAAAAAGATATCTCTTTTCGTTAACATACTAATAATTGGTAATAATCACTTCTTCAACTTTTCCACGTCCATCGCCTTTAGAATTAATACTTCTTCTAGCATTGATAACGTGTATGTTGAAATCTTTATAGAGTTCTTGAACGTATTCAGTGTTGGCGTTACTAGCCATAACAAAGACTCCTCTATCAGAAAGTTCTTTAAAAACATCTCTTAGTCTGGCTTGCTCTTTTTTATCAAATCCACCAGTTGTATAAGAGGTGAATGATTGTTCTCCAACCACATCATATGGTGGGTCAAAATAAACAAAGTCACCGGCCTTAGCAGTTTTAACAGCTTCAGCAAAATCTTTATTTAAAATAACAGGTTTTCTCTTATGGAAGTACTTATGTAAGGCTTGAATATTTTCTTCATCAAAGCACTTAATCTTTTCATATTTACCAGAAGGAACATTAAATTGCCCTTTTCCATTAACACGATATAAACCATTAAAACACGCTTTATTTAAATAAACGCATCTAGCAGCTTTCACATACATTGGAAGTTTTGCATAGGCGGTTTTCTTTTTGTCCATATCACGAACTTGGTAATAGTACTCTTCAGAGTGATTAACTTCGTGCTCTTTACAAACTTCATAGAATTTCTTGAAGAGTCTCTTGTTTCTTAAACATTTATACACATAGATAAGTTCTTTGTTTGAGTCATTAATTGTTGCGTGAATTGGAGCAAGTTCTAGAAGAAGGGCGCCACCACCAACGAATGGTTCATAGTAATGTTTAAATTTCTTAGGCTTGTGCTCTAAAAGATGATTCATAATCTGACGTTTCCCGCCGGCCCATTTAACAAAAGGTGTTGCTTTGCTCATAATGACTCCTTTTTAAGAACTATTGATCTTAAAAGAACTATATCATAATTACCTGGTGCTATCCATTAAAACTTATGAAGAATTATTTTTATCGGAATCGATTTCAGTTTTTCAAAAATTCTGCCCCGCGTATTTCAGAGGTAGGCCCACCGGTACTCTCAAATACTTTGTATTTGCAGACCGGGGGGGAGTCATTTTGCTAGAGAACAAGGAACAAAAAGAACAAGATTTTCTATAAAGTTCTAAAACGTGCTTTTAATTATCTCTACTGAATTAATTTACGATTTTCGAACTGTTATATATTTCTTGTTCCGCTTGTTCCTGTTCCTACTTTTTACGAACGAAGTATCGCTGTTTAGAATAAGGACCCATGATCTTAGTTTTACCAGATTTAACCCAGCCTGGTATCTGCGCCATTATCATAGATATCGCGTTAGATTCTTTATTGTTGAAGTCGGCCTTGTCTTTATTGAAGCACTCCACCCAAATCTCTATAGGACTAATCTCTTCACGTTGATAGATGGCTGGACCAAATGTCACCTGAGGGTAATAGTTAGAATCAAACTCTTTATTAAAGTAGTATTGCCTATCCGCGATGGAACATTCATCCCAGTTATCAGGAAGAAGTTCATCTAGATACTTCTCCACTATGCCGGTCCTATCGTCATGCTCCATAGCATTGTTTTGATACTCTGCCGCTATTTCTAAGAACTTCTCATCAAGGAATAATGGTTCACCACTTGCATAGTAATATCTAGCTTCTGCCCATAATTGATCCTTGAATGTCTTATCGAACCTGAAGTTAGGAATTGTGTTGGTTGAGTTAATCTTAATAACCCAGAATCTTCGGTTACCAGTTAAGTCGCGAAGATAGCCTTGTTCCCCATTGACTGTAGCAAAGATAACGCACTTTCTTGGATGTCTTTCTACATGATGACCATAAGAGGCACGGTACTTATCATCGGTTGAGGAGATAAAACCTTTCACTTTTTCGATGTCCGCTTTCTTCATGCCAGCGAGTTCTTGAATCTCAACAATCCAAAATCCCTGTAACTTTTCTCCTGCTTTCTTGTTGTCATCCATATCGGATAGTTGAAGCGAGTCTGAGAAGTATTCTGGGTCCACTAGCGATTTAATAATTGTGGATTTACCAACACCTTGTTTACCATCTAGGACAATTATATTGTCGAATTTGATTCCTGGTTCATAGATGCGTGCTACTGCAGCGGCAAACCACTTTCTAGTTACCTCACGAGTGTAGTCGTTATCATCTGCATCAAGATATTTAATAAAGATGCTCTCTAATCGCTTAACGCCATCCCACTTAGGTAAGTTATCTAAATATTCTTTAACGGGGTTAAACGCTCTATCTTCAGTTACCTTAGCGAAGGCATTTTCAAAGTTCCTATCACTAAAGTCGCAATAATGACTGGCAACATAGACCTTAAGTTTAGATGTATCCGCATCTCTCCAAAACCTAGTAGATGTTGGCCTAAGCCATGGCACCTCTCCTCTTACTTCAGCAGTATCAGCGAGGATATTAAATGCGATGCCTTTAAGCTTTTCATCATTCTCTAAGATGATAACGAGGTTAGCAACTGTATTAGCGATATCGCCATCATCATTTGTCGCAAGCTTCTTAGTCCAACTAAAATCGATTTCTTCATCACCAAAGTCTTCCTTAATAGATTTAATGTTTTCTTCAGCGATTAGATTCTTGACCTTTTCATCATTTCTAGCGAAGTCTACCATCTTTTTAAAGGAAGGCTTATCATCGCCAAATAGATGAATACGGACAAGATTAAAGGCACTTAGAGTTTGCCCCACTGCTGGGTCATTAGCGTGATGAGAATAAAACAATTTATCATCATAATTAATCGCGCCCGCAACACTACTTGAAGGAATATACTTGTAGCGATTGCCACCAGCTTCTTCATAAATGCCACCCAAGAAAACATCAATAGCTTCACTAATTGAGTAGGCTCGATTGAACGCTCCCACTATGCCATCTTTAGTTAATGGGTCAGCTTGTTTTCTTCCTGGTTTACCACTACTCACATGAGTCTCTTTTGCTTTTTTAGGAAGCGAAGTTAAATCATTCCAATTTGGGTATTTTGCTAGAAAAGAGTCAGGATTTAATAGGTTTTTTTCAACTTTTCGATAAATGTAATTACCATCGCTTGGTGTTGAAGGCCAGTACATTAATTGATTAGTTGTGAAGCTAACAGGATCTACTTGTTCGATACCTATTTCATCAGCAAGCAGTCTAGATATTGCGACATATTCATCGCCTTCTACATCTCTGCTTAAAGGGATAATTATTCTAAATCTAGGTGAGTCATCTCTATGCCCATGAGTGGAATAAAGACAGCTCGTATATTGGAAGTTATCTTCATACCATTTAAGAAAACCAGGTGTAGCGTCATCTAAATCTAAAGTGACTAAACTTCTATACTCCACATTGTTTTTAAGCCTTTGAGGAGTCTTAAGTTTGCCGCCCACAAAACCACCATGATCTTTGGCTTCTTGTTTAGCATCTTTAACAAAGTGTTTATATTCCTCTACTGTTTCAGAGGTTCTAATTGTTTCACTTAATTTCTGGGAGAGTTGTTCCCAAGTGATTCTGGTATTCTTCCAGGTTTTGCTATTGGCTCTTTGTCCAACAGCGATTATTAAATCTCTCATAGGAATTAATCCTCCTTATCATCGTCTGTACCAATAGGAGTAGCGTTAGCCCACTCCTCTGGTTCATTCTTTTTATCCATATATTCATACATGTATTTCTTAGGGTCGAAATCTTTACCGAATTTCATCACGAGGATATATTTGATAGCTTCAAAATCAGGTGGATAATACTTCTCGTCTTCAGTGACTTTAGTTTCAGTACCACCAATAGGATTTTTCCTCATGGCTTTTGAAGTTGTCTTTTCTTTATATCCCACAGCTTTTCTTTTAAGAGCGGAGAACAAATCATTTAAAAGCAGAGCTTCGCCTTCTGAAATAGCTTGTTGAATTTCTTTATGTTTATTTTTAAGTTGTGTAAATGTCTGCTCGGTGATGCCTAAGTCACGACACATCTCTTTTTGCGTGTAGAAAGTAGCTGAAGCCGCTTTGATATAATCAAGCTTGGACTTTAGCACACCTGTCTTTTCCCACATTTGATATGTATCGAGTTTCTTAGCCATAGCACCTCCACAAATGGAGAGAGGTGCCTTAATGGCAAAGTGGTTAAATATTTTAAAGCACCACTCTCCAAATTAGATGTTATAACATCTAATCCACTTTTGAATAGGTGATGACATTATGCTATTTATCTGGAGTGATAAATTCCACAATCACTGGAGCGCAATGCTTGAACCAGTTAATAGAGAGGACAGGCATACTTTTGACATATTTATGAAGGAAATAACTTGTTGCACATCCATTGTGTGGACATTCTCTCTTTATGTATTCCGCAAAAGATATAAGAGCAGATCTAATATATAACTGTGTCTCAGTTGTGCTGGATGTCACTTCTCCATATTTGGTCTTGTAAAATTCTTTCGCTAACTCAAGAGCGTTGCTTGGTGTAACTAGCATAATCACTCATCCTCCTCATCAGATTTGAAACCTGTGTAGTCGTAATCGAAAATGACAGCAGATAAGAACTTGACCTCTCTATAGACATCAGTATTTTTAAAAATTCCATCAAAGATATCATCCGAGTGAGCATGACAGAACATCATAAATTTCATGCAACCCCAAAAGTACCAGCATAAAACATCTGGTTTTTTGCTTTGATTCTTAAGGACAAAATCAATCACATCAATTTTAAGAGGCATTATCACCTTCTTCTCCTCAAGATATTCGCCAAAAGCGAGTAATCCTTTTTTGATAGATTTGTTACATAAAGAATCTTCGCTTTCTTCGGGGTCAGTTGCATGTTCTGCAAAGATTGTGGCCAAGTTTTTGTAAGGCAACGGTTCGCCTTTTTTTAATAACGCCTTTAGCCTTTTAACGTTATTCTTATTAATTTTAGTTTTCATATTGTTCCTCGTGCGGGTTTACCGCTTAATGAGAGCGAGCTCTATTAATTAAGAAGAACAATAAGAACGTCTCCACCTTGGTAAACAAAGAGTCCATCATTCTAGAAAATCAATAGAGCATTGCCCTACTAGTCGTCATCACTATTCATCTTTAACGATGCTTGATATTTTTCTTCCTCTTCCCAGATGACCTGAACAGGAATATTAAGAGCGTATGCGAGTGAAACAATTGTTTTAAATTGAATTGCTTCACCAATAGCACCGTTCTCAATGCGATTGTAATGTTGGTGCGATACCCCCATCTCAAGAGCAACGCGATACTGTGAAAACCCGAGCTTTTGTCTCGCATTAACTAAGTACATACGAATCGGATAATACTTCATCTCGCTTCACTCCTTTCTGGGATCTACCCAACATTTTTTAAGCAGCATGAGCTCCTGCTGTCACCATTATTTTTATATAAGGAAAATTGCGTGTAAAATTATTTTTTGTGGTAAAAATTTAGCTCAATTTTTGTGGCGGTTTTTGTGGATATTTCAGAGAGTTATCATTTGTATTATTTATTTATAAATAAAGAAAAGCACACATTAATTTAGGTATGCAAATTTTCTCATTTTTGTGGAGACACATTTTTTAGACTTTTGTGCACATTTATTTATTTTTTGTGTAAATTATTAAATAGGAGACGCACGTATGCCAAAAGTAAATGTTGAACCAGGACCATACCCAAAAATCAATTCATCAGTTAGAAAGAACTTCAAAGGAGTTGTCGCTCTAAAAGGAGAAGGTGAAATCTATAAAGAAGGCCTCACACAAGATGAGCTTGCTGAGCTGCTAGATATTGATAGGTATGAACTTTCTTATTATGAAAATGGGCAAAAAGAGATTCCTGTTTCTTTACTTATGCAAATGGCAAAAGTGTTAAATTGTTCCATCGACCTTTTGTTAGGTATGCCGTTTGATTACGCCTATAACAAGCAAAACAACAACTTGACCACTATTGCTCTTAGTCAGGTGCAACGCGGTTTCTATAAATTAGACAATAGTCTAAAAGGAGTTATGAAATTCGATGCCAAATTTGCGGATAGGCCAAATAACATCTGTGCTTATCTTCTTCAAAACGACTCAAGTATATTGGGTTTATTAAAAGGCGATGCTGTTATCGTTGATAAAGACATAAGGCACTACATCAATAATTCAATGAATCAAAAATGCACATGTATGCTTTCTGGCGATTATATTGAAGAAGCAAAACATGGAGTTGCCACCGCTTTCTATTTCTCTGAAGTGGGTGTCGCAACCGATTTATACGGCAACAAGAAAAAGAGATCTTTCTACTACTACACCCACACAGGTGAATTAAAAATTGTTGGGTGCCAAGTTATACAAAGGATTTGTCACGCAGTTGTTATCCAAGCTGTTAAATATCATTTGTTAGATGTTAAGTAGCATATCGCTATCACCTATTATAAAAATCTCATTCCATTTAGAATAAAAGCGGTAAACAAAGAGCCTCTCGTTTGAGAAGAATGTTCTCACTTCGGTGAGGACTTTTTGATGAATAAGACTATTAGCTACGAATTTGAAGTAGCGATTCTTGATAAGTTATTAAAAGAAAACAAGATTACCCACGAAGAATGGTATGCTCTTTTAACTATGCTCCGTCAGAAGTATAACCTCCCTTGTATCAATAATATCAATTATATTGATATTAAGTCAGTATTGAGGCAATATACACATGATGGCAAAGGAAGTAATTAAAGTAGCGAGTCCTGCTCAATATATCGCCTCTACTGGTTTAGATAATAAAAG
Organism: uncultured Erysipelotrichaceae bacterium; assembly: GCA_902769185.1. Classification (GTDB taxonomy): domain Bacteria; phylum Bacillota_I; class Bacilli_A; order RFN20; family CAG-826; genus UBA2450. Next base: position 20,584 of record CACXNV010000014.1, read on the forward strand.
GAAACGTGTAGCGGCATACGCACGAGTGTCTACTGATAGCGAAGATCAGATTCACTCTTTTAAAGCACAGATTGATGAATATACCTCTAAGATAACCAGTAATCCTAACTGGGAATTTGTTGGCATGTATTCTGATGAAGGTATCTCAGGTACTTCTTTAAAGAAAAGAGATGGGCTTAACGCCTTATTAAAAGAAGCTAAGAAAGGTAATGTTGACCTTATTTTAGTGAAGTCTATTTCTAGACTCGGAAGAAATACGTTAGATATTCTCACGATTGTTAGAGAGCTTAGAGAAATTGGTGTGGAGATTAAATTTGAAAAAGAAAACCTTTCATCTTTAGATACCAGGACCGATATGGTTTTAACGTTCCACTCCTCTATTGCTCAAGAAGAAGCTAAAAACATCTCTGATAATGTTAAATGGGGAATTAGAAAAAGGATGAGAGATGGTAACTGGAAAGTACCAACTGAGAAGTTCCTTGGTTATACCAAAGATGAAAATGGGAACATGATTATTGATGAATCTCAAGCCAATATCGTTAGAGCCATCTTTAATCTTTATCTCGCTAATAAATCAATAAAAGAAATCATCGCTTATTTAGAAGGTAACCACTACTTAACTGGTTCAGGTAAAGAAAAATGGAGCCGCCAAAACATCATGCAGATTCTCCAAAACGAGAAATATAAAGGTGATTTAATTCTCCAAAAGACTGTTGTTATCGATTATTTATCTCATGAATCAAGAAGCAATAAAGATGGAAAATACGCGGACATGTGGTTAGTTAAGAACCACCACCCTGCCATTATTTCTAGAGAAGCTTTTGATTTAGTGCAAACCATCATCGAGTATAAAAAGAACGATAGATTTCTTAGGCCTAATATTGGTGGCCCATTATCCACCAAGCTTTATTGTGGCTTATGTGGGAGACCACTATTTTATCAATCAAGGTGTGATGGAAAGAACATGTTCAGTTGCAATGTGTCTAGAAGAAATCTCCAAAGGAACAAATGCGAACTATCGCCAATTCAAGAAGAAGATATAAATACCATCTGTATTCAAGCGATGAAAGCATATTACTCTGGCGATCCTCTTTCTTCTAATCTACTGGATTGTCTTACATCTTTAGGTGAAGCTTCTCATAAACAAGAAGAACTTAACAAAGTTAAAGAAGAGATAACCACTACTGAAAATAGGCTTAAAGCCATCATTGAAGAAAAGATGGAAACCGACTCAGAAGAAGATGATGAAAGATTATCTAACAAATACAAAGAAGTCAAGAAACATCTTAATGAATTAAAGGCTAAATTAGACACTTTATCTGGTGAAACATATCAATCCTTTATCTTCGAAGCTAGAAGCAAGGAAATCGCCTCTTTAATAACAAATATGGATAACGATGAATGCTACTTAAAACTTATAGATGAAGTAATCGTTAATGAAGATAACTCTATCACCATAATCGATAATGCTGGTCACAACGTTTCTAAAGAAAACATCAGTAAAAACATCAAAAAGATAAATGGCTTAGAAGAAGTTGCACATGGTTACTACACTTCTCCTATAACCACTAAAGTTTATAAATATAAAATCGTAAGATTGGAGGATTATCCATGGCTCAAGAAATAATTCAAATTAATAAAGCTACCCCAATAGGTAAAAGAAGAGTATGTGCTTATACCCGTGTTTCTTCTAAAAGTGAAGACCAGGAGAATTCTCTAGCTTACCAAATTGAGGCTTACACCAAAATGATCATGACAAATCCTGCCTATGAGTTCTGTGGTGTTTTCGTTGATGATGGAGTAACTGGTACTTCTATTTACAAAAGAAAAGAATTCCAAAGGATGATAGATAAAGCCTTAAGTGGTCAAATTGATTTAATCATTACTAAATCCTTATCTAGATTTTCTAGAAATACTGAAGATGCGATTAATATCTTAAGAGTCCTCAGAAACAACAATGTTGAAGTCTATTTTGAAACGGAGAATATTTCTTCCTTTAATATGGACAGCGAACTAGTCATTAACGTGTTAAGTGCTCATGCCGCGAATGAATCTAAAGTCATAAGTGACAACGTCAGGATGAGTTACGCTAAAAACTTTAAAGATAAAAAGGCTTATTTCAACCCCGAACAGCTATATGGTTATCATCGCGGTAAAGATGGAAGTATTGTTATCGATGAAAAAGAAGCTGAGGCAGTTAGACTAATCTATGACCTTTATTTAAAGGATTACACTAGACAGGCAATTATTGATGAGCTAGATAGGAGAGGACTAAAGCCTAGGTTCACTAAGAAATGGACATTCCAGGCATTTAGAAAAATACTTCATAACGAGAAATACATGGGTGCTGCTTATTTGCAGAAAACATTTGTCAAAGGAGTAAGAGGAAAGCGACTAAAAAACGACGGAACTTTGCCCACTATTCTAATTGAGAACAACCATCCCGCTATTGTAACTAAAGAAGTATGGCTTGCCGCTAATGAAAAGTTAAAACAGAAAGCAATTCAATATCAAAGTCAAGTTCAATATGATGGGAAAAGAGAAGGTAAAATTTGTTTTAATAAGAGCATTTATTCTGGTCTCTTTATGTGCGGAAAGTGTGGTAAAAACTATAATTTCAAAGTAAACAATAGAGGTAAGACATCGGAGTCTAGAATCTTCCACTGTGCATCTAATCGAGAAAGAAAGATTTGTGAGAATGATGATCTTCCTTTAGATGTTATCGATATCATTACTCTTAAGGTTGTAAACAAGATTATCACTAATAAAAAGAACTTCTTTGACTTGCTAGAGGAATCCTTCAATTCTAAAAATGACGTAGAGAAAAAGAAGAAAGAAATACAGGAATTGCAAGAAAAAATAGATGTTTTACAAGCAAAATTCAAAAAATACAAAGATATCGATGATGAGTTTTATCGCGAGGTAAATAAGGCTTATAAAGAGAAGCTCAAACCACTATGCATGAAGAAAGTGGCTCTTGAAAATTCTATAAGTACCGCCACTAGCGTTAACGATTACCTCTATCAATTTAAAAAAGTCCTATCACCATACGATAGAACAATTTCTTCTTTAATTGACTTTCCACTTAATAAAGTATTTAGTAGGGTAATCATACACGATAGAGACCATATCACTTTTGTTCTTGGAGAAGCTGGCGATATTTCCGCCATCACTTCTATGGATGATGACATCCTAATTCAAACAGAACCATACCTAATTAGGAAAACAAAACACCTGCTTAAATACGGAATCTATATCAACTAGGGGATAAACAATATCCTCTTTTTTATGAGAGCAAATTCGTGTACGGACAATTGTACCTTAAAATGTATTAGGGTACCGACAATTGGAGACACAATTGATTGAATAGACACGTACGAAAAAGTGCGTGTTTTTTCTTTCTTTTTAGCGATTCAATAAATAAATAGCTTCATTGTGACCATTATTTTGCTAATAATAGTAAACAATATATTTTTAATAGAAATGATGCGATAATTTTAAAAGAGGTATTTTGGTATGGAAATAGAAGATATTAAGAAATATCAATTAGATGGATATTTTACTTTAAACGAAGATGGAGAGGAACCTGAAGATTTTGCTAAAATCAAGCTTATCGAATTTTGCGCACAAGATATCCAAACTATTATTCGTTATGGCATACCAGAATTATTAGCAAGGATCAAAAAAGAAGATGATGAACTTCTGATGGCTAAATATAGTGAAAAATATCACATAACTCCAGAAGACTTCTTGGTTAGATTTGAATTTGAAAACAATAAGGAAAATGGCTTTGATTACGACGACATCTATAGTTGGAGTTACTCAGTGAACATTAAAGGAGTTACATCTCCCAATCTTGATGATAAATCATTAGAAGATTATAAAGATGTAACTGATTATCTTTTTGAAAATGACGATCATTTGCTAAAACATTGTATTAGAATAATTAGAATTATGAATTCTGATAAACCACAAAAAGAGTGGGAAGAATTGAATTCATTTTTAAAAGATATTATTAAACAAAATAAATTGCCGAGAAATCAAAGAACATATAAAGATTCCACCTTATCTCATATACTTTATGAAATGTCTGCTGCGTCATCATTTAATATTAAAACAAATGATGAATTTAATAGTTTTTATCACACAAATGTTGAAAGGCTTGCTAAGCAGGGAAATTACACTTGTATGAGACTTCTCGGATATAACTATTATGAAGGAGATGGCGGATTTCCACTTGACCCAAAACAATCTTTATATTGGTTAGAAAAGGCTTATCAAATTTCTCAAGACCCTGATTTGGCTAGAACCATCGGTTATATTTATTATTATGGAAGAACTACAGATGGGGTGCCTCAAGGAGATAAGGCATTTCAATATTTTGCGATTGGCCATTTCGCCGGTGGTTATTATGAAGCCACTTATAAATTAGCAGATTGTTATTTGAAAGGATATGGTACTCCAGTTAACGAACAAGCTGCGTTCAATTTGGTAAGCAGCATATTCAAAGCAACTCAAGATAATTATTTATCTGGTGAAGATAGTAAATTTGCCGATGTTGCTTTAAGAATTGGTTCGTATTTCAAAGATGGAGTTTATGTTGATAAGGATTTAATTATTGCTCAAGGCTGTTTACTTCAAGCAAGAGACGCAATTAAGACTCGTTTAGAGAATATGGAATATGTTGGCGATAGAAGCGTCGCTCTTTCTATATCGAAAGCTCTAAATGAAGTAGAAAAAGAATTAGATATAAAAGATAGAACTATTGTTGATAACGGCTATGAATTGTTTGACTTAAACAATGCATTTAAAGACTATGAAATCAGATTAAAAAAGTTAGCCGATAACAGCATTGAAATAACCATTAAATCAAAAAAAGAGGACACTAAATACATAATGCCTATTTGGGAAAATCTTTCATACACAGAGAGAGCCCAAAGTATAAAAATAGTTTTAAAGAATCATTATGTAAATGATGAGCAATTCAAAGAATTTTATGATAAGAAGTGGCAAGCAATAGACTTCTATGGTAATGAAATCTATTTATCAAGAAGCAAAGATGATTTTGTGATGTTGAGAGCAGACCATATCATTTATGTTCCACAAAAAATTAAAAAATTAGGGAAAGATTATAAGATGGTCTCGGTTGAGTTTTATCCTGGTTCTAAACAATATGATTATTATTGTGAATTCGACACCAAAGTAGGAGACATTGTTAAAGTTTATTCAAACGGTGAAAAGAAAGAGGTTCGAATCGTTTCAATTAAGAATGTTTATGAAGATCAGCTTCCATTACCATTGCAAAAGCTTTCAAAAGTATATAGATAGTCGTCGTATCTGCTGTAGATAATTCCTCTATTCTACTAACTAACTTGTGTGTGCCGACAATTGGCATTTCAAACCCTTGTGTGTACGGACAATTGGAGACACAATTGATTGAATAGACACGTACGAAAAAAGTGCGTGTTTTTATTTATTTGTCTCACCATGTTTAAATAGTATTGCTAAGAAATTTAATGCTTAACTCTTTATCATCAAAAAAGGGAGATAGACAATTCTTCTCCCATTCTTTATTAAGTCTTTAGTTAATTAGTTTTTCTTCTCTTACGAATGAAGACGAGTCCACCGATAGAGACCAATGCTAATGATGCGATTGCAACAGCAATTATCAAAGTGTCATTTGCACTATCATCTAATGGTGTTTTAGTATTAATGGCACTAAATGTTGGCCCACCATTGAAGGCAGTTAAAACATTACTATATCTACCCATAATATGAACATATCTAGCGTTAGCATCAGCAATTGTGGCGTTAGCGGTACCAGCTGTAAATACAGCCTTAGCTCCGTTTGATAACGCATTCCACTTTTCCACTAATGAAGTTCCATCAGGTTCCTCTTTAATGTTCCAAACCGCTGCTAAAGCATTAACATCGGTGTCAACAATACCTTTAGAAGTATCTTTACAAATACCACCTGTGGTGTCTATAAATGTTTGAGCAAATGTAGTCGCATCAGTTTTCGCCTCGTCAACAACGTAAGAAATAACTATCTTGTCGAGGCATGATGCTACACGGTTAGTGATGGTATATTTATCACAGCTAATGCTGAAAAATGTAGCACCAGTAACTGAATTTGTGAACGTATAACTTTCGCTTCCATACATAGAATAGGAATCTCCGCCAGTACCCTGGCCTGTAAACGCACTTGTACCAAATCTTACATTGTACGTGATTGTCTCTGTTTGAGCTGAGTGGGTATAAAGCGTGATACTTTTAATATCTCCAGGCATAGCAGTTTGGTTATTGAAATACCTAGTATATTCAGGATAAAAAGAAAGTGCATCGTAACGACTATACCCATAAGAGGCGTTAGAAAAGGCATTTCTACATTTGAAAGTATACCCTTCCAAATCAATAGTTTCGCTTACATCTATAGGCTTTTCTCGTAAACCAGAGAAAGTATCAATTGTTATTGTGCTAACACTTTCAGCAGATGTTTTAACCAATTCTTTTTTAGATGCTAGTGAACCAGTAAAAGCACAAGCGCTAGAAGCCAATAGCAAACCTGCAGAAATAAATACATTTTTTAACTTCATATCTTTCTTTCTCCTTTCATTATTGCTTTTATTTTCAATATCATAGGATAAATCTTTTTGTTCTACAACAAATGATTCCGCTACTTTTTTTCTTTAACAGAAATTCGCTTTCTTCATTACCTTGATTATATGACACAGCGACTTGTGGGAATGGAATATTGATGAAAAAAGGCTATTCGGCGATATAGGAAATGAAGATAGTTTCACTACTGGCAATAGCGTTATTTCCACCTTCAAAAACCATTGAAAGATTATATTCGTGATAAATGTAATAACCATATTGGTTGAATAAATCAACGCCCATTGCAGCGTTAGTAGATTCTATAGGTGACGTTGATGTTCCGCTAGCCTTATAACGGTAACGATATCCATGTGCGGTGGTATAGTAATGAATGTCTCTACTTTGGAACATTTGCTCGTTATAAATAACGTGATCTTGAGTTAAATCTTTGGCCTTGTTATTTAAATAGATTGAATAAGCATCAATAAGAGGATCATCGCTAATAGACCATAAACCAGTCTCAGAATTATAAGTTGCTTGATATTGGTGATGTTCATGAATGCTTTCCGTTGGTTTAGAGGTAAAGTGCTCATCAGTATCGTTATAAATATCTAAAATAGCTTTAGTGTAGTTTTTACTTGGTGCTTTACTAGCTTCGCTAATGAAAGCATCATAGTCCGCTAACTCATTTACAGTGGTAGCAGACCAAGAGAAATCAACCTTTTGGACATTTTCTCCATAAATTGTTTTAAAGTCATCATTCATCGAGAAAATGTTATAGTCGTTAGCTTTCCATTTGGCGATTCTTCTCGCGGTTTCTTCTGGGTCGATATGGTCTTGTCTATCATTATCTGCAACAACCATAAAGACTTCAGTTTTATATTTTGGATTACTCTTACAGTAGTTATGCATCGCTTCATCACCACTACTATTTCCAAAGGAAAGAACAGGAATCTTGCCAATTTCTTGAGAGATTTGTTTAACCTTATTAGTTTTTAAATTTTTAATAATCAATTCATCAGTTCGAATAAGATATTCATCAGATTTCATGGTGTAATCAACACCGTCTTGATAACCTTGTCCGCTGGCCTTAGTAACGACATCCATGCCAATAACTCTATTAGAGGGAATACCAATTGACTCCACTAAAGAGCGGCAAATATATCTATCAGATCCTGATACCACATAATAAGCAAAGTTATTATCTTTAAGATAATCAAATATTTCTAACATTGGTTTATAAAAACTAGTAGCATAAGTCATACCAGTAAAACCATTTGGAGTATTTTTAGCGTATTCTTTGACATATCTATCAAATTCCGCAACACTCATTCCAGCATAGGCTTTAGCGGCAGCGTAAGCGTGTCGCATATCAAAATGATCAGGAAGTTTAGTGCCTTTTCTAACGAAGTCCCTAATTTCTTGAGCCACTTCTTTAACTTCAATAGGACAAATATCTTTAAAGTTAGGATCTTCTAAAGCACGATATTCTAACAAATTATATTCAAAATAAGTTGGATATAATTCTCCAATAAAAGTTCCATCCATATCAAATGTTGCAATTCTATCTTCTACTGGAATAAAGTTTTTTGAATTAGGATTAGTAACATCATTAACATAATTAATTAAAACATCTAAAGAGCCAGTTGACTTATCTGTTCTTTTCCACGATTGAAAATATTGTTTTGGTGATTCTTGAGAGCAGCCTGCTAGACAAACAATTGCAGGAAATATAGCAAATAAAATTGTTCTTTTCATATTAATTTACCTCTTGAAATATTATGACAAAATCAAAGAAAAAACTCACTATATAATAAAATTGTTCTTTTCATATTAATTTACCTCTTGAAATATTATGACAAAATCAAAGAAAAAACTCACTATATTTTAGTGAGTATTTTTAACTTTTTGGCGGAGATTTAGGGATTTGAACCCTAGCGAGGCTTGCACCTCCTATCGGTTTTCAAGACCGACCCCTTCAACCACTTGGGTAAATCTCCATTTGGTGGACCCAGTAGATCCCGACACTACAACAACTCCGTTATGAGCGGAGGGCTCTTCCTTTGAGCTATGGGTCCATAGCGTTAAGTATTATAGCAAAACGCTTAAATATTAACTATTGATTTTTTTCTTGCTCCAATTCATTAGCAAGTTCAATCTGGTCTTTTATTGACCGATCAACAAATTCTTTTATCTGGTCTTTTTTGTATTTTCGTCCGGTAAGAACAAGGATAATGCCAATAATAATAAATGTTAAATCTCTAAAACGATAGATAAGTGCCAACGGGGCAATGACAGTCGCTCTAGCAGTTTCACCAATGACAACATCTAACGCCATTTGAGTTCCGAATTCTCTTGAGAAAGTTTGCATAGGCATAATAAACAACAAATTTCCCATTAATGAAGCTGTCGACATAATTAGTAAGCCATCAAAGTAATTTACTGCTGTACCATTTGGAACTAAATAGAAAAGAATCAAAAAATACTCTAAAGCTTCTAGCAATCTAGTGGAATATTGTAATAAAAGTACCGAAATAAATCTCCAAGTCTTATTTCTAAAAGCTCGAATGTTGTCATCGATTTCAATGTAAGAATCTTTATGTTTTTCAACATATGGAGCAAGCTTTTTCTTTAATAATGGGATTTTCGCTAATAAACGCATCGCAGGATATGCAAAACCCATCTTTTTAAAAATAAAAAATGCAAGCACTAATAATAACAATACGCCTCCTGAAACTCCTAAAAGAATTGAAACCCAAAGAGGAGCCCCATAGCCAATACCAATCCATATATATAAAGCAAACATTAGAATGCCAGTAATCCAAAGCAAAAAATGACCCACCGCGTACATGATAGAAAAGGTTAAGGTTGAAGAAGCAGCTCTCTCTACAGGAACATATCTTTTAAGAGCCATAATTCGATATGGTTCTCCACCAACTAAGCCAGCAGGAGTAACATTATTTAATGCAAAACCTGCAACACAAATACGAAGCATTGAATGTAGCTTCACTTTTTTAGAATCTTCACAAAGAATGAGTTTATAGCTTATCGCGTGTAAGAAATAAATGACAATCCAAACAGCAAAAATAGAGATTAATAGCCATGCAATCTCTGGTCTAAATAAGCTCCAATCGGTCTCTCTAAACCAGTTATTTTGCCAGGCCATTAAAACGATGCCGCCAATACCTAAAGCAAAGAAAAGGATACGCCATCTAAATTTCATTAATTAAATCCTTCTTCTAAACATCTT
>CACXNV010000015.1 GCA_902769185.1 uncultured Erysipelotrichaceae bacterium
AGTTAATATTATTTCTCAGCTTTGTTGAGGGTTCTATAAGCACGAGTAGACATACGAACACGTACTTCTTTGCCATCAACCATAACAGTACGAACTTGTAAATTGGTGTTCCATCTTCTACGAGTTGCTCTTAAAGAATGTGAACGACGGTTTCCACTGACTGGACCTTTACCTGTAACTGGACATACTCTTGACATATCGACACCTCCTTTTAAGCGTCTTGTAAAGACTATCACAAATTAATTAGTTATTTCAACAACTAATTTATAAAATTAATATCTTTCTTGAGGGTAGGCTCTTCTAAACTCTTCTACAGTCATAGTGTTTGGACATTTTTTGATTAGTATTTCTAATAGCTTTCCTTCTTTATCTCCCAAGAGATATCTAAGCCCACCTTTTTTAGTAAAAAGAATGACCATATTTTTTCTTTTACTCTGATCAACATCAATAAAAATAATATTGGAATAATCATATTGATATTCTCTAGTTAATCTTTTAACAATGAAATACTTGTCTTCGACAATATATTTTTGTCCAAATAACGCCATTAAGTAAGTAGCAATAAATAGACCAACAAATACGGCGATAAATATTCCCTGAGAAACACCAAAACTGGCAAAAGAGATTGATCCATTAGCATCAACTTTAAAGAAAATAGAAAAGCAGCTTCCAAAAGCGATAGCAAGGATAATGATATAAACAAGTAAATATCGCCACGTGATTCTCCAAGGATGAATTTTTAAAACCATGTTGATTATTTTATATCAAATGATTGAATCAGTAAAGAAGTGATGAGCGAATATAACCTACTATGATTAAAACTACTTATAAAAATCAATGAAGTAATCAAAAAATTACATAAATAAATTTATATTTATTTCTTTAGTAAAGAATATTAAAAGAGTATGATTGTTTATGGAGGGTGTATAAATGCTTAATAATAATAAAGTCATAGCGATGATATTAGCAGGCGGAAAAGGCACTAGATTAGAAGCCTTAACCAAAAAAACTGCAAAACCTGCAGTAAGTTTTGCTGCTAAATATCGCATCATTGATTTTCCACTTAGTAACTGTGCAAATAGTGGAATTAACGTCGTGGGGGTTTTAACTCAATATGAGTCTACTGAATTAGATTCTTATATTGGTAATGGCGAAAAATGGGGACTTAATGGTGTGCACTGCTTAATGAATACTTTAGCGCCTAGACAAACTGAAGAAGGTGCTAACTGGTATAAAGGAACAGCAGATGCCATCGCACAAAATATTGATTTTATAGATAACGCTAATCCGGAATTTGTGGTTATTCTTTCTGGAGACCATATTTATAAGACCAGCTACGCTGACATGATTAGATTACACGAAACTAGTAAAGCTGATGTCACAATTTCCGTTATTGAAGTTGATCCTAAAGAAGCTTCTAGATTTGGTATTATGGCCGTGGATAAAAACGATCGAATCGTCGAATTCCAAGAAAAGCCAAAAGTTCCAAAAAGTAATTTAGCTTCCATGGGTGTTTATGTCTTTAGTTGGAAAACTTTACGTAAATATTTAAAACGTGATAGCAAAGATGAAAAAAGCGAACATGATTTTGGTAAAAACATTATCCCTGCAATGTTAGAAGATAAATGTAAACTTATGGCCTATCGCTTTAAAGGCTACTGGAGAGATGTTGGAACCTTATCAAGTTTACACGAAGCCAATATGGATATTGCTTTAGATAAGATGGAACTTAATCTATATGAGCAAGATACCGGCAATAGAATTTATACACAAGACACTTACAGTGTCCCTCAATATATTGGTAAGCAAGGTCACATCACTAGAAGTATCGCTAATCAAGGAGCGATTGTTTTAGGTGATGTTGATAGCTGTGTGATTTCTACAGGAGTCACAATTGAATCTACTTGTAAACTCACTAGATGTGTCGTTATGGAAAACGCTCATATTAAAAAAGGCGCTAGAATTCATAATGCGATTATCGCTCCAGGAGTGACAGTCGAAGGCGACGCTAAAATTAATGTTGGTAACGACGAAGTAGTATTAATTGCCTAAGGAGAAAAAGTATGAGACGAGTTATTGGAATTTGTGATTTACATAACGAGCCATCTTTAGGTGGTTTAACAGAAAAGCGCCCATTAGGTGCTGTGACATTTTTAGGTAGATATGGCTTAATCGATTTTACCTTATCTAACTTCTCTAATTCACATATTGATCGAGTCTATGTCTTAGTAAAAAAAGGAATTGTCGCTTTAAGAAGACATATTGGTAGTGGTTCCATTTGGACCAATAACACTAGACTTGGCTTTATCGAATTATTAATAAATGAAAAAGGATTACGTCATCCAGCGTTTAACACTGATATTAATAATATCAAAGACAACGTTCCTGTTGATGAACTTGATTTTGATTATGCGGTTATTGCTCCTAGCTACTACTTAAGCAGTATGGACTTTAGACCAATTATTGAAAAGCATATTGCTTCAGGAGCTGAAATATCTAGCGTTTATGTCCATGTAGATAACGCGGATAGCGATTATTTAAGAGCGGATAAATATAAACTTAATGATGATAAAGTCGTTAAATCTTCTCTTAATCTATTAAAATCTAAAGAAGCCGATATTAGTTTAGATACATATATTGTTTCTAAAAAAGCTTTAAGAAAAATAATTTCTGATGGGACTAAAGTTAGTGAATTATTCTCTATAAAAGACATGATTAATTACTACATCAATGAAGCTTTAATGGAAGTTAATGGTGTGAAATTTGAAGGCTATGTCGTTCCTATTTTAAATTTAAGAAATTACGTTAATCATTCATTTGATTTACTTAATTATCATATTAGAAGTCAACTCTTCTTAGAAGATTGGCCAATTTATACAACTACACATAATACCCCACCAGCTTTATATGGTAAGGACGCGGATGTCCAAAATAGTTTTGTCGCTAATGGGGCAATTATTAAAGGTAAAGTCCATAACTGTATCATTTCTCGTGATGTCGTTGTGGAAAAAGGTGCAGAACTTAAAAACTGCATTATCTTTACGCAAACTCAAATTGGAAAAGACACCAAGCTTGAATATGTCCTTTCTGATAAAAATGCTTCAATTAAAGAAGTTAAACGAATCACTGGCACTCCAGATGATGTTGTTTATATCAAAGTAGGAGTGAAAGTCTAATGAAAATCGCGATGGCTTGTAGCGAAGCTAACCCATTTGTAAAAACTGGTGGATTAGCCGATGTCACCTATGCTTTATCTAAGGAATTAGTAAAACTTGGCGAAGAAGTAGTGATTGTCCTTCCTTTATATAACTTAATCAAGGCTAAAAACGTTCCTTTAACTTATGTTGGCTATATGTCAACTAACTTAGGTTGGAGAGTAGAAGGGGCTAATGTTTACTTTTTAGAAAAAGATGGTATCAAATACTACTTTATTGAAAATAGACACTATTTTGAACGTGACGGAATATATGGCTATGATGATGACGGAGAACGCTTTGCGTTCTATTCTGTCGCTTTTGCCCAAGTTTTAGAAATGGTGAATTATAAACCAGATATCATCCACGCTCACGATTGGCAGCCAGGAATGTTATTTTGCTATATCAGAGAAAAAAGGATGTCCTTTTATGATTCGACAAAATTTGTGATGTCGATTCATAATCCAGCTTTCCAAGGAATATTAGATCGTTCTGCTTTAGGTGATTTATTTGGTTTACCTGATTATTTATACGATAACGGAACAGTAAGATTTGGAGACAAAATCTCCTCTTTAAAAGCGGGAATTATGTACGCGAATAAAGTCACTACCGTTTCACCAAATCATAGAAATGAATTATTAACACCAGAAGGAAGTATGGGTTTAAATAATATCCTTATATATAAGGAATATGATTTCTGTGGCATTCTAAATGGAATCGATTATAACGAATTTAATCCTGAAAAAGATAAGCTTATTGCTAAAAACTATGGACCAAATAACTTTGTAACTGGTAAAAAAGCGAATAAAAAAGCGTTACTAGAAAGATTTAATATTAAAGATGAATCTTTACCACTTTATTCATTAGTTAGTAGAGTGACTTGGCAAAAAGGAATGTCGTTAGTGTTTGCTGCGGCAAGATCTTTATTAGATAGAGGAGCAAATATCATTCTTCTTGGAAGTGGAGAATATGACTACGAACAAGAAATGGAACGCTTAAGAAGAGATTATCCAGAGCATGTAGGAATTTATATTGGCTATAATAATGAGCTTGCTCATTTAATTTACGCGGGTAGTGATTTCTTCATGATGCCAAGCTTATTTGAGCCGTGCGGCTTAGGACAAATGATCGCTCAAAGATATGGCACTTTACCAATTGTTAGAAGAACAGGCGGCTTAAAAGATTCAGTAATAAATTATGATTCCTCTAATAAAGAGTGGTCGAATGGATATGGCTTTGACAATTTCTCTGAATTTGACATGATTCAAACAGTTCACTATGCCTACGATATATTCGTGTGGGATAACGCTACTCATCGTCAATTAGTGAAGAATGCTTTACTTACTGATAATAGTTGGGAGAAAAGCGGTAACTCTTACCACATGTTATATAAAGAAATTGTTGGTTAATATTTAATTAAAACGAGGTAGATATATGGGCTACGATTATCAAAAAATTGAGAAAAAATGGCAAGCGGTATGGGAGTCAAATAAAACTTATACCTGCGATGTTTATGATTTTTCTAAACCAAAATATTACATTCTAGATATGTTCCCTTACCCTAGTGGACAAGGTTTACACGTTGGTCATCCAGAAGGATATACTGCTAGTGACGTCTTAGCGAGAATGAAAAGAATGCAAGGCTTTAATGTCCTTCATCCTATTGGCTGGGATTCTTTTGGTTTACCAGCCGAACAATATGCAATGAAAACTAATCAACACCCATCTATTATTACCGAAGTGAATATTAATAACTTTAGAAGACAAATTAAATCCTTAGGTTTTTCTTATGACTGGACTCGTGAAATCGCCACTAGTGATCCTAGTTACTATAAGTGGACTCAGTGGATTTTCCTTAATCTATATAACTCTGATTTAGCTTATGTTGATTATCGACCAGTGAATTTCTGTCCAACTTTAGGAACGGTTCTCGCTAATGAAGAAGTAATCGACGGTAAGAGTGAAGTAGGTGGCTATCCTGTTATTAGAAAACCTATGAGACAGTGGTTACTTAAAATCACTAAATACGCAGATCGCTTATTAGAAGATTTAAAAGATTTAGATTGGCCAATTTCTACTTTAGAAATGCAGAAAAACTGGATTGGAAGAAGTGTTGGCGCTAAAGTAACCTTTAAAATTAAAGGTACCGATAAGTCTTTTGATGTATTTACCACTCGAGTAGATACATTATATGGGTGTAGCTATTGCGTTCTTGCTCCTGAACATCCTTTAGTCAAAGAATTAGTTAGTAAAGAACAAAAAGCTGCAGTCGAAGCTTATTTAAAAGAAGTGGAATCTAAGTCTGATTTAGAAAGAACAGAATTAAATAAAGATAAAACTGGTGTTTTCCTTGGCGTTTATGCGATTAACCCAGTTAACGGAGTAGAAGTTCCAATTTTTATTGGTGATTATGTCTTAGCAAGTTACGGTACTGGAGCAGTGATGGCAGTTCCAGCCCACGACCAAAGAGATTATGAATTTGCTAAAAAATACAATTTACCTATTAAACAAGTTTTAGAAGGTGATATCTCTGAAGCCGCTTTTGTTGAAGATGCACCTCACATTAATAGTGATATCGCTAATGGATTAAATATCGAAAAAGCTAAAGAAGTTATTTTAGATAAATTAATTAAAGAAGGAAGCGGAGAAAAGCAAGTTAATTATAAATTAAGAGACTGGTTATTCTCTCGTCAAAGATATTGGGGAGAACCAATCCCAATTATCATTAAAGATAATGGTGATTTAGTTCCACTTAAAGATTACGATTTACCATTAGTCCTTCCAGAAATGAAAGAATATAAACCAAGCGGCACTGGTGAATCACCTTTAGCAAATGCTAAAGAATGGTTAAGTGTTACTTTACCTAGCGGAGAGCACGGCACAAGAGAAACTAACACGATGCCTCAATGGGCAGGAAGCTGTTGGTATTATATCCGTTATATTGATCCTCATAATGATAAATGTATCGGAGATAAGAAACTATTAGATCACTGGTTACCAGTAGATTTATATATTGGAGGAGCAGAACACGCAGTTTTACATTTGCTCTACGCAAGATTCTGGCATAAGTTCCTTTACGATAAAGGAGTAGTCTCGTCAAAAGAACCATTTAAAAAATTATTCCACCAAGGAATGATTTTAGGATCTAATGGAGAAAAAATGTCTAAATCTAGAGGCAACGTTGTTAATCCTGATGATGTAGTCGCTAATTATGGAGCGGATTCTCTTAGACTCTATGAAATGTTTATGGGACCTTTAGAAGCTTCTTTGCCTTGGAGTGATACTGGATTAGACGGGGCAAAAAGATATTTAGATAGAGTGTATCGTTTATTTACTGAAGAAGAGAACATTAAAAAGTTCACTAGTGAAAATGACGGGAAACTTGATTATATTTATAACTTCACCATTAAAAAGATTACCGAAGACTTCGAAGCCCTTAGATTTAACACCGCGATTAGTCAAATGATGGTCTTTACTAATGAGTTATATAAAGCCGAGAAGATTTATCTTCCTTATTTAGAAGGATTCTTAAAGACTTTAGCGTGTATTGCACCTCACCTAGGAGAAGAGTTATGGCAAATCTTAGGTCACAAGGATTTAATTGATTTTGAACCTTGGCCAAGTTTTGATGAATCAAAAATCGTTTTAAGTAATGTTCAAATCGCAGTGAGCGTGAACGGTAAACTTAGAGCGACTTTAGACGTTAGCAAAGATTTAGATGATGAGACTGTGAAAAAGCTCGCTTTTGAATTAGAAGCAATTAAACGTCACACTGAAGGAAAAGAAATAAAGAAAGTTATCGTTGTTAAAAACAAGATTATAAATATTGTCGCAATTTAAAATGAAATTATTAATTGATATTGGAAATACCGCCACAAAGTTTGGTGCTTTAGATAGTGACTTCTTATTTTTAGGAAGATGCTTTAATAGTGAGATAAGCGAAGATAAATTAGAAGCTTTATTATCTAAAGATAATATTGAAGAAATTTATGTTAGTAGCGTAGCACCTAAAATCACTGAACAATTAAGCGAATTTTTTTATAAAAAATATCAATTAGACATTAAAGAATTTAGTGTTAGCGATCTTTCTAACTTAAAAATAAAAATCGATAACAAAAATGAATTAGGATTAGATTTATATTTTGATTTAGTGGGAGCAGTAAATAAATATCAATCTCCTATATTAATTGTGGACATGGGAACGGCGACTAAAATTCTATTAATCACTAAAGATAATGTCTTTAATAGCTGCGTTATTCTTCCTGGTATGGGAATTAGTAAACGTATTTTAAATGAAGCGACTGAACTACTTCCAAATACCGATTTAGATGAAGTGAAAAAGCTTAGTGAATCTAGAAACACGATTGATGTTATCAATAGTAGTGTTTATTATGCGCATGTTGAAATGATTAATGGTTTACTTGAGCGATATGAAAATGAAATTGGATATAAGTGCTTACATATTTTTACTGGAGGTAATGCCCCAAAAGTTTTAAAAGATATTAAAGCCCCATATATTTATGATGAGAATCTCTGTTTAGAGGGACTCTCAATTTATGTAGAAAAGAAGGTAGGAAAATGAAAAAAACGAAATTTGATAAGTTGACATCGAAATATCAGAAATCATTATTAAAATCTTTAGAAGAGTTTGTCTCTATTGATTCAAGTTATGATCCTAACACTGTTAATGAAACTAACCCTTTTGGAGCGGGTGTTTCTGACGCTTTAAATTACATCACAAATTTAGCTAGAAGTGATGGTTTTGAAGTGACTAATTATGATAATAAAATAGTGGAAATTTTATATGGAAAAGGAAATAAGAATTTAACCATCATGGCTCACGCGGATGTTGTTCCTGCAGGAGACGGTTGGATTGATCCTCCATTTAAAATGGTAGAGAAAAAAGGCGTCTTATATGGTAGAGGTGTATCTGATGATAAAGGGCCATTATTAGCCACATATTACGCATTAAAAGCTCTTAGAGATGAAGGTTTATTAGGTGGATATGAAATTAGATTTTTAGTTGGCGGTAATGAAGAAAGCGGATCTTTATGTATGCATCATTATTTTGATTTTCTTAAAAAGAAGCAACCTACTTTAGGATTCTCTCCTGATAGCGATTTCCCTTTAATCTACGCCGAAAAAGGTATTACTAATTTTACTGTTAAAGCAAAAGTTGAAGTTCCTGGATTAATTTCTATTAAAGGTGGCACCGCGAGTAACGCAGTTATCGATAAATGTGAACTCAAAATTGATCTTAACTTAGACTTCTTAAAATTCATTATGGAACGCTATCATCGTCACGAAGCTGAAATTCGTACGGTTGATGATGTAACCACTGTAACTTTCTTTGGAAAAGCAGCGCATGGCTCTACTCCTGAAAAAGGTGTTAACGCTGGAATGATGGCGCTTAAATCAATTGCAGAATTTTCTAAAAATGAGTCTTTACTTAGACTTGCGAAATTATATGAACCATTAGACGGCAAAGGATATGGCTGTAGTGCAACAAATAAGGAAATGGGTCATAACTCCTCTAATATGGGTTTAATTTCTTATAAAGATGGATTTATCGAATTAACTATTAACTTCCGCTATATCAATTCTTGTGACTATAAAGAATTAGTGACCGCTATTAAAGAAGCAAACAAAGGTTTTGAAGTTAAACTTGGAGAAAATAATCCAGTCCTTTTCTATCCTATGGATAGTGTGCTTATTAAAACTTTATTAAAGGCTTATCAAGAAGAGACCGGTGACTTAAAGAGCAAACCTCTTGCTATTGGTGGAGGAACTTACGCGAAATGCGCTGATAATGTTGTAGCCTTTGGTATGCAATTCCCTGGATTTGATAGTTTAATGCATTCTCCAGGAGAAATGACTAAAAAAGAAGACTTATTTAAAGCAATGAGCATCTACGCTAAAGCGATATATGAACTTGGAGAAGTTTTAAAGAAATAAAATGCGCACAAAATTTAAGGCTTGGACCGTTCCATATCTAGAAGAACATCAAGAATATTCACTAACTAATGAAGAAATTTCTTCATTAGATGATTTATATTTAGAGATTGGAAGTGGCAAAGGTGATTTTATTATCCAAATGGCGGAGAAATATCCTGATCGCTTATTTTTAGGTGTGGAAAAAAATGTCACCTGTGCTGGTATCACCTTAAAAAAGATTGTGGAAAAAGAATTAAAAAATGTGAAATTCCTTTTTAAAGATGGAGCGGAAGTTATTCGTCTATTAAAATCGAATTCAGTAAATAAAATTTATCTTAATTTTTCTGATCCATGGCCGAAAAAAAGACACTCCAAAAGAAGATTAACAAGTATCTCATTTTTAGAAGAATATAAACGTATTTTGAAAAAAGACGGCCAATTAATATTTAAAACTGATGATTTAGATTTATTTAATTTCTCTTTAGAGATGTTTAGCGAAGCTGGCTTTAATAAGATTGATGTCACTTATGATTATGACACTTTAGATAATGAAGACGCAGTGACTGAATATCAAACTAAAGCAGCTGCAAAAGGAATATCGATTAAGCGGGCGGTATTAAGTTTATGATTAAAAATTACGGACTATATAACAATCATGAATTAGATAACACTGTTTTAGTGCTTTTTTCTGATAAAAGCGTAAATAAATCTACGTCATTAGGTGAAGTTGATGTTTTATATCATGAAACAGAAATAGTGGGCTATAAACTTAAAAACTTCATTAAATATGCGAAGATTAAATATAGTGGAATTATTTATTTACCCGCTAATCCATTAATCGATGTCATTAACGGCATTTTAGCTAGATATAATTTAGAACTACTAGATTATAAACACGGCTCAGGATATATCACTAAATTAAATAAAGATAAATTAATGGTGTTTTGCGAAGCAGGAACATTTATGAGAGATTATCAAATCTCTAATGGCCAATATTGTTCCTATTACGATTTATATATTAAAGATGAAAACGATAAAAGATTGTTTGAAATAGATGAAAAAATAAAAGAGAATATAGATTTCTTTCTCTCGGAGGTCAAATAAATGTTAGAAGTAGAATTAAAAAAACAAGGCAAGATTTCTCGTCTTACGAATAAAACCTTTAAATTTGAAAAAGAATTAGGAGAAGGTTTTTACGCGGCCAATTACTTTTTGAAAAGTAATCGTATAGTTAAGGAAAACGCTCCTAATCATAAAGTCACGATGCAGTGGTTTCAAAGAAGAGATGACTCTATGCTTTGTGGAGTAGATGAAGCAATTGCAATTTTACATACATTTGCAATTCACCCAGAAGAGTTAGAAATTGAAGCTCTTAATGATGGAGATATCATTAATAATATGGAACCAGTTTTAAAAGTCACTGGTAAATATGAAAACTTTGGTTTTTTAGAAAGCGTTATTGATGGTGTTTTGGCTAGAAGAAGTAGTGTTGCTACTAATGTAAGAGAAGTGCTTAGAGTTGCAGGAGATACCCCTGTATTTTCTATGGCGGATCGACAAGATGATTATCACACTCAAGTAGGAGATGGCTATGCCACTTATGTAGCAGGAATTAATAGAGTCTCTACTGACGCTCAAGGAGCGTGGTGGGGTGGAAAAGGCATTGGCACCATGCCTCACGCCTTAATTCAAGTGTGCGGTGGAGATGTCGTAAAAGCTGCTCAAATCTATCATAAGACCTATCCAAATGAGAAAGTGACCGCTTTAATTGACTATAACAATAATGTAGTTAAAGATTCTTTAATTTTAGCGCGCGCATTAAAAGAAGATTTAAATGGAGTAAGAATTGATACTTCCAAGTCTTTAATTGACCATTATTTTGATGATAAAGATACATCTGGATTTGACCCTCATGGTGTCTGCAAAGAATTAGTGTTCGCTCTTAGAGAAGCACTTGATAAAGAAGGATTTAACTATGTTAAAATCATTGTTTCTTCTTCTTTTGGACCAGAAAAAATTAAAGAGTGGAAAGCTCTTGGTATCCCAGTTGATTTATATGGAGTTGGTACCTACTTTGTAAACAATATGACATGTGGCTTTACCGGAGATCTTGTGATGCTTGACGGCAGGCCTCAAGCTAAAGAAGGCAGGGCTAATTATCCGTCTAATAGGTTACAAAAGGTTAAATATCCTATATACTAAAATTATTAATAAGGGGGAATTAATAAATGAAATGGGGGAAATAATTTTTTAGCATAGCATTTTTGGGTATTTCACTTGCTAGTTGCGGTTCTAAAACCACTGGTCATAATCCATTTGATCCTAAATACGAAATATCTTATGATGCTGCTTTTTCTTTATGTGAGCAGTGGAAGACGAGCGTAGATAGAAGTGTTGAATATCTCGCTCATGTCACTGTTAATAACGTCGAGCCAAATAGACAATTCCGATATAAAGCTGACTATAGAGGCTTTATTGGAAACGAGTTTAGCTATGTAGAGGGTTCTATAGATACAACATATAGTTCTATTAGCGATACAGATGACTATTTTAGAATGTATATGGAACTATCAGATGGTTTTATTCATATTGAAAAGAGTTCAGAAGACTATAACAATGAATATCACTACTATCTTAAAGATAATATGATTTCAGTTTATGTTTATGGTGAACATGACGGTTACGGTGGTTATTATGCACTTACTTTCAATAACCAAGGCTTAGTATCGTTCCTAGAATGGTATGAATATGAAGGTGACTTTTCTGGAAAAGAGACTAGAACAGTAACTTTTGAAAGCATTGAAAAATAAAGACCCGTAAGGGTCTTATTTTTTTATCACTTTAAGGAAGATTTTCTTTCCTTTTTTGATTTTGATTGATTCAGGAACTTTTATCATCTCATTTGGATTAGTTTTCTTCTCTCCATCTACTGAGATGCCGCCTTGTTCTACTAATCGACGGGCTTCGCTTTTACTAGTAGCAAGTCCCGCTTTTACTAATAAATCTAGTAGATTTACTTCATCTTCTAATTCAAGTTCGATGCTTGGCATAGTGGAGTCATCTCCAACACCCGCAAATAAGTTTTTCGCAGCTTGAAGAGCCTTATTAGCTTCTTCTTCCCCATGCACTAACTTAGTGAGTTCAAAGGCAAGAATTTCCTTTTTCTTGTTAATACGAGAATCTTCCCAATGCTCCATTTCGTTAATCTTATCGAGTGACACAAATGTTAGGAGTTTAAAACATTTCATCACATCAGCGTCTTCAACATTTCTCCAATATTGGAAGAATTCAAATGGGGTAGTTTTATTTGGATCAAGCCAGACAGCACCTGATGCGGTTTTGCCCATCTTCTTTCCTTCACTATTAAGAAGGAGAGTGATAGTCATCGCATAAGCATCTTTTCCGGTTTTCTTTCTAATTAATTCAGTACCCGCAAGCATATTGGACCATTGGTCATCGCCACCAAACTGCATATTGCAGCCATAATGTTCATGCAAATAATAGAAGTCATAAGCTTGCATAATCATATAATTGAATTCTAAGAAAGATAATCCTCTTTCCATTCTTTGCTTATAACATTCCGCTCTTAACATATTATTAACTGAGAAGTGTGGACCAACATCTCTAAGAAGTTCAACATAGTTGAGTTTAAGTAACCAATCAGCGTTATTCACAACTAAAGCATTATTGAAATCGATGAATCTAGACATTTGTTTTTTGAAACATTCAACATTATGGTCGATAGTTTCTTTAGACATCATTTGTCTTAAATCACTTCTTCCGGAAGGATCACCAACGTGACCAGTACCTCCACCTACTAAGACGATTGGGGTATTACCAGCTTCTTGGAGTCTTTTCATTAAGCATAAGGCCATGAAGTGTCCGACATGTAAAGAATCAGCGGTTGGGTCAAAGCCAATATAAAATTTTGCTTTTCCTTTATTAAGAAGTTCTCTAATTTCTTTCTCATCAGTAACTTGTGCGATTAAGCCACGCGCTTGTAACTCTTCATATATGCCCATAATTATGCTCCAATCTACTATGTAGAATTATAACATAATATTTTTAGATATGTATAAAAAAAGACTCGCCATTTGACGAGTCTTTGTAAGCAAGTTTTTAGATTAGAGCTTACGGTTGTAGTATTCAACGATTTGTGATTCAGTGATTTGTTGAGTTAATTCGTTTCTTTCTGGTTCACGAATGTATTTACCAGAGAGTTTTTCTTCATCAACTTCCACCCAGCCGACTTTAGTAGCGATAGAAGCAAGTGATTCTTTAACTACTTTCATTTCTTTGGCGTTTTCTCTAAGAGCGATAACGTCATTTAAGGAACATAAATAGCTTGGGACATCAACTTTCTTGCCGTTAACTTCGATGTGGCCGTGATTCACGAGTTGTCTAGCGCCTCTTCTAGTACGAGCAAATCCCATACGATAGACGAGGTTGTCTAATCTAGATTCTAAGAGCTTCATGAAGGCAAAACCAGTAACTTCTTTGCTCTTAAGTGCGAGCATGAATAATCTACGGAATTGTCTTTCATTAACACCATACATCTGTCTTAACTTTTGTTTTTCGACTAATTGTTTGCCGTATTCAGATGGTTTCTTCTTTCTTGAAGCACCGTGTTGTCCAGGACCATAAGGTCTTTTTTGGAGTTCTTTACCAGTTTCAAGAGTGGAGAATCCTAATCTACGACTTTGTTTCCAGTCTGATCCAGTGTATCTCATGTGACTTCCTTCCTTTCTTTATTATTTGCAAATAAATTGAGGCATTAATTCCTTGCTCCGGGTGTTTGAACTGGCATTTCACCGCATAGCTTTGGTTACTTTGTTTGAATATCAAACATCAGTCGAGCAGTATTAATGTGCTGCATTACATGCAGTGAATAATATATAGGATTTGCTTAAACTAATCAACATAAAAATTTAATTTTTAAAAAGCGGTGAGGACTTTGAGTGATTTGAACTAATTTTTAAGTGGGTATTTTTCATTTGAGATATAACCTACTACTGTATATTTTTTGCTTGTATTTTTTCTTTAGCTACTAATTTTCTTAATAAAAAATATTTTAATTATTTTTTCCTTCTTTAGTGGATTTACTATAGAATATATATAATTAATCTTTGATTAAGGAGGGATATCTATGGTTATTGGTCTTGCTACTGGTACATTGATAACGCTAATAGTCGCTATTGGCATAGTCGTTATTGCTGGTGGAGTTTTATTTTATTTATTTGTCTATTCTAGATTTAACTATCGAAAACAAATTCGTAATCTTGAAAAGCAATTTTCATATTATGATTCTTTACTTATCGGACAAGATAGCCAATATATCCATAGACTTGAAATTATCTCCAGAACCAACCTCCTTTACATGGATAAATATGAGTATTTCCAAAGACGCTTTAGAAACATCTATGATGTTGAAGATAAATACGCTGATTCTATCCTTAAACAATTAGCAGCTTTAGTTAAAGCAAAACAATATAAAAATATTAAAAATGTTGTTAGCGAAGCTAAAAAGGCAATTGATACTTTAAGTGAGAGTGTTAAATCACTAGATCATGACTTATACGAAGTAATTAAACTTGAAGAAGACTGCCGTCGTAATATTGATCACTTAAAAGAAGTTTATCGTCACGTTAAACAAACTTATTATTCAGAATCTGATGATCTTGAATTAGTCGCTCCAACATTTAATAAAATGTTTGATAAAATTGATTCTAAATTTTCGATGTTTGAAGACATGCTTGAAGGAGCGGAATACGATGAAATTCAAACTGAAATTGAGTCATTAGATGATGTCTTAACTGCTTTAGGACATGTCCTAATTGATTTATCTACATTATGTAAAACAGTAAAAACTGTTATCCCTGAAAAGTTAGTAGAGTTACAAAACAAATATAAGGAAACTGAAAAAGAAGGGGTTCCTTTATATCACTTATCATTTAAAGTTCATATTGACGAATGGAAAAAGAAACTTGCAGAATTAACTAAGAAAATTATTAACCTTCAATGTGGTGGTGTTAAAACTCAATGTGATATCATTCTCACCGAGATTGATGAGTTTGCAAAATTATTAGACGCAGAGATCTCCGCTCGTAGTTATTTTAATGAGAATTACACCCGCATCTATAATCAAGTTAATGAAGTTGAAAAACTCTTTTTAAGAATTTGCGCTGTTCTTCCTGAAGTTAAACAATTCTATATGGTTTCAGAATTAGAAAATGACCGAATTAAAGAATTATCTAGATCAGTTGATAGCCTAGGAAGCGCGAAACGTTATTTGGACGGTTTTGTTCATAGTGGTACCCGTCAACCATTCTCACTTTTAAAAACCAAGTTAGACGAACTTGAAGAAAATTATAAAGTAGTGAATGAAGGAGTGATGAACTTTAAGAATTATGTCGATTCCTTAAAGAGCACTGCAGAAGAAGCCTATAACTTGATTTCTGTTTATTATCACCGCATCAAATTAACTGAAAGTTTATTAGATGAAATTGGTAATGACGCTATAAAGGCTAATTACGCTGATCGAATCGAAGCAGTCTATGAAGTTTTAAATGATATTTATGATCAAATTCAAAATAAGCCAATTAATGTCGATGAAGTTTCTCGTAAGATTGAAAATCTTAAGAATCTCGCTAATTCCATGTTTGAAGAAGTGGAATCTCTTTCTAGGAATCAAAAAGCGGCAGAAACTTCGATTATGGTTCTTAACCAAGAAAGAGATGAACAAGATATTAATCAAACTGTCGCTAGCTTAGAACTTGGTTTTGAAAAAGGTGAATTTGTCACTATAAATTCTCAAGCAACTTCTATTTATAAAAATAGACACAATAATCCTAATGCCTAATATTATTTATCTTGATAACGCTAGTACAACAAAACTTGACCCAGTAGTTAAGGAAACTTTTTCTGGTGCTTTAGATAAATATTACGCAAATCCTAGTAGCATTCATAAACTTGGACAAGAAGCTAATTATTTATTAAATAAAACTAAAGATGAAATCTTAGGATTATTAAAATGTAATGACCATCAAGTTATCTTTACTAGTGGAGCTACTGAATCTAATAATCTCGCTATTAAAGGAGTGTGTTTAAGATATAAAAATAGAGGTAATCATATCATCACTTCTATTTACGAACATCCTTCTGTTTTAGAAGCCTTTAAGCAACTAGAAAAAGAATTTGACTTTGAAGTAACTTATTTATACCCAAATAGTGATGGCATAATTAGCGCTCAAGATGTGAAAAACGCCTTAAAAAAAGAAACTATATTTGTTTCAATCATGGCGGTTAATAATGAAATTGGTAGTGTTAACCCGATAGAGCAAATTGCGGATTTATTAAAAGATTATCCGAAAGTGTTGTTTCATAGTGACGCTGCTCAATTAATTGGTAAAACTAATAAGAATATCAATTTTAATAAAATTGATTTATTAACTATTTCTGCTCATAAGATGCACGGCTTAGTATCTAGTGGTGTTTTAATTAAAAGAAAGAAAATCGAACTTCTCCCTTTAGCTAGTGGAGGCGGACAAGAATATAACTTTAGAAGTGGGACTAACGATTTAGCTAGTGCTTTAGCATTTAAGAAAACTCTAGAATTAGCTTTATTTACTTCTAAAGAAAGATATCTCCATGTAGAAGGTTTAGCGAATCGACTTATATCTTATTTAAAATCTAATCCAGATTTATATGAACTCAATCTACCTAAAGAGATTAATCCATATATCATTAACTTTTCTTCAATTAAGAAGAAAGGCTCAGTAGTAGTGGAAGCGTTAAGTAATGCTGGAATTATGGTTTCTTCTATAAGCGCCTGTCACTCTTCTAAAGAAAAAGGAAGTTATGTTGTTGCTTCGCTAGGAAAAAGTGAATTAATAAGTAATAACACAGTTCGCGTTTCGTTAGATTATTTAAACACAAACAAAGACATAGACACTTTAGTGTCTACTTTAGATAAAATTATTAAGGATATCCGTTAATATGGTAAGCTATGATTACATTATGGTGAGATTTGGTGAATTATCCACCAAAGGGAAAAATAAAAAAGATTTTATTCATACCTTATTTTTAAATATAAAGCATGCTTTAAAAGATTATGATGTAAAAGTTGAATCTCGCTTTGATCATATCTATGTCTATTTAAACGGTAATGAATATCAACCAATCATTGATAGACTTCAAGATGTATCAGGTATTCAAGGCCTTTCTTTAGTAGCGCGTATAGAAAATGACATCGAAAAGATTAAAGAATCTTCTTTAGAATTAATCAAATTAGAAGAAGGAAAAACTTTTAAAGTTAAAGTTAAAAGAAGTAATAAAAAGTTCCCTCTTCATAGTGAAGAAATCACAAGATTAGTTGCTCCTGTTATTTTAAAAAGCACTCATTTAAAAGTTGATGTTCATAATCCCGATATTTTTCTAAATATCGAAGTTAGAGATGAAGGAACATATATCTTTGTGAAAACTTTCCCTGGAGCAGGAGGATATCCTCTTGGAGTAGCAGGGAAATCTATGCATATGCTTTCTGGAGGAATTGACTCTCCTGTCGCGGCATATCTCATGATGAAAAGAGGAGTGACTATTGAATGTATTCATTTTGCTTCTCCTCCATATACTCAAGAGGCAGTGATTTATAAGTTAATGGATTTATTAACTAAATTAAACCGCTATCAACCTCGAATTAGACTTCATATCGTTCCATTTACTAAGATTCAAGAAGCGATTTATGATAATGCGCCTGAAAGCTATTGCATCACCATTATGAGAAGAATGATGTATCGCTTAGCAAGCAAACTTGCTAGAAGAAGAAATTGCCCTGTTATTTCTACTGGTGAATCAGTAGGTCAGGTTGCAAGTCAAACTCTTCAATCAATGGCCACAATTAATGAAGTAACTTCTACTCCAGTCATTAGACCATGTGCGACTATGGATAAATTAGAAATCATTAAATTGTCTAAAAAGATTGACACCTATGATATTTCGATTAGACCATATGAAGATTGTTGTACCATCTTTACTCCTAAAGCTCCTAAAACCGCTCCTAAATTAGAGGAAGCAAAACAATATGAAGAGAAGTTTGATTACGAATCTTTAATTAATGAAGCTCTTAATAATATTGAAGTAAAAATTATAGAATAAGAAAAAACCGGGGAAACCCGGTTTTATAAATAATTAAATTAATTATTTAACGTTTTTCTTGGCTGTCTTAACTAAATCGGCAAATGCTTGAGGATCGTTGATTGCTAATTCGGATAACATTTTTCTGTTAACTTGAACGTTAGCAACTTTTAATCCATACATGAACTTGCTATAAGAGATATCATTCATACGGCAAGCAGCGTTGATACGTCTGATCCATAATTTTCTGTAATCTCTTTTGACAGTTCTACGAGAGATGTACGCATAGCGTAAGCTGTGCATGACTTGTTCTTTCGCAGTTTTGTAAAGTAAGTGTTTGCTGCCGAAGTAACCTTTTGCTCTTTTGAGCATTCTTTTACGACGAGCGTGTGTGACTGTTCCACCTTTAACTCTCATGGTCTAATCCTCCTTACTTCACGATGAGATACTTAACTCTCTTATAGTCAGTCTTGTGTAAGGCTGCACCTTTCATTAAGTGTCTCTTTTGTTTTGTGGTTTTGTGTGGGGCTAAATGTGATGTGTAAGCGTGATGTCTTGTGACTTTTCCGCTGCCAGTGACTTTAATTCTTTTCATTAAAGCACGTTTGCTTTTCATTTTTGGCATATTAATTTCCTCCTACTTTCTTTTTGGTGCTAATACTGCAATTAACCAGCGACCTTCCATTGCGGCAGGTTTTTCAATCGCCGCGGCGTCGCCTAGTAATTCGATGAACTTATTAAGAGTTTCTTCTCCAACCTCTAAGTGAGTCATTTGTCTTCCGCGATATCTAACTCCAACTTTAATCTTGTTACCGGCTACTAAGAACTTAGTAGCGGCACGTGCCTTGGTTTCCATATCATGTAAACCAATTTGTGGTGTGAGTTGAATTTCTTTAACTTCGATACGAACTTGGTTTTTGCGATTTTCTTTCGCTTTCTTTTGTTGTTCGTAACGGTATTTACCGTAGTTAATGATTTTGCACACTGGTGGAGTGGCGTTAGGAGCAACACATAGTAAGTCTAAATTATATTTATTAGCTTCTAATTGTGCTTCTCTAGCGGACATAACCCCTAATTGTTCTCCTGCTGGTCCGATTAATCGAACGCTTGGGAATCTAATTAGTTCGTTGACGAGATCTTTTGGTTGGTTATTTGGCTTTCTGCCATATTCTTGCTCTTGGATAAGTATCATCTCCTTTTTACAAAAAACGGATGCAAGCATATTGCACCCGTAACAATCTTAACCCCAAGAATGTAGTTGTTAGCCAATCAATACTGAATCGATCTGGCGAGAAGCGGGTGCCTCTGCTTTCTACCTTATTTTGCGTGGTTTATTCTACTACTAGATATATCTAATAGTAAAGTGTTTTTTAACGTTTTTTTGATTCGACTTCTTCTTTAAGAAGTTTATTGAATTCTTCTAAAGAGACTGTGACTTGTTCTTTTTGTCCATATTTTCTATAAGTAACAGTGCCGTTATCTCTTTCATTATCTCCAATAACAATAGTGTAAGGAATCTTTCTGACTTGGCTATTTCTTAATCTATAACCGAGTTTTTCATTAGCGTCATCAAGTTCGACTCTGAATCCTTCTTTTAACATACATTCCTTAACTTTTTTCGCGTATTCTAAATGGAATTCGTTGTTGACTGGAAGAATGTTAACTTGCACTGGCGCAAACCAGCAAGGGAAGGCTCCAGCGAAGTTTTCAATGATCATTCCGGTAAAGCGTTCAATACTACCTAAACAGGCTCTATGAATCATGATTGGTCTTTCTTTTTCTCCATCTTTGTTAATGTAGAATAGTTCAAACCTTTCAGGTAAATTCATATCAAGTTGAATAGTGCCACATTGCCAGACTCTATTCATACTGTCTTTAAGTTTGAAATCTAGTTTTGGTCCGTAGAATGCTCCATCTCCTGGATTGATCTTAAATTCTTTACCAGTTTTTAGACAAACATCCTTTAAAATAGCTTCGGATTTATTCCAAATATTGATATCTCCGATATAACCTTCTTCAGGTCTAGTTGATAATTCGATTTTATAGTCTAAACCAAAGACATTATAAATCTCATCGTAGAGCTTTATGATGGAGGTAATTTCGTCTTCAATTTGGTCTTCTCTAACATAAGTATGAGCGTCATCTTGAGTAAAGCTTCTCACTCTAAATAAACCGTTAAGAGCGCCGCTAGCTTCGTGTCTATGAACTAAACCAAGTTCTGCTAATCTAATTGGTAAATCTTTATAGGAATGTAAAGAATTCTTATAAACTAAGATACTTCCTGGACAGTTCATTGGCTTAATCGCGAAATCTTTGTCATCCACTTTAGTGGTGTACATGTTTTCTTGATAGTGGTCCCAGTGTCCTGAAGTCTCCCATAATTCACGAGATAAGACAATTGGAGTGTTAATAAATTGATAGCCATATCGAGTATGGATCTCTCTCCAATATTTCTTAATTTCTTCAAGCATAATCATGCCGTTAGGGAGCCAGAATGGGAATCCTGGACCATATTCTGAAAGCATGAATAAACCTAGTTGTCTACCTAAGATACGGTGGTCTCTTTTCTTACGTTCTTCTAAAACGTTAAGATGATTTTCTAAATCAGCTTGTGAGAACCAAGAAGTACCATAGATTCTAACAAGCATCTTATTTTTAGAATCACCTCTCCAATAAGCACCTGCTAAATTTAATAATTTAAAGTATTTGATTTGACCGGTACTTAAGATATGTGGTCCACGGCAAAGATCAGTGAATTTTCCTTGAGTAAAAATAGTGATATCTTCATCAATATCTTTAATTAATTCCACTTTATAAGGATTAGATTTAAATCTTTCTAAAGCTTGTTCTTTGCTTAAGACTTCTCTCACGATTCTTTCATCTTTAGATGAAAGTTCGTGCATTTTCTTTTCAATTTTTCTTAAATCTTCTTCTCTGATTTGTTCTTCAAAGTCGATATCATAATAGAAACCTTCTTCAATGGCTGGGCCAAATCCAAACTTCGCAGTTGGATATAACTCACTAATGGCTTCTGCCATCAAATGGCTGGTGGAATGGTTTAATACTTCGAATGCCTCTTTTGAGGACTTTTCAATTTCGATGATTGAACCATCATGTTGTTGAATTTTCATAATTAATTTCCTCCGCAATACAATAGCGGGCTACCTTTCTATAAATAAATATGATTATTGTAATAAATCGATTAAATCTCTTAAGCCATGAGTATGTTCGTGTTTCATTTCTACAGCTTCAGCAATTGGTAAATCGACGATTTGTCCGCCTTTAACTCCAATAACTTTGCTTGTAGGATCATCACTCATCACGATATCCACACTCTTAGCGCCCATTCTAGCAGCTAATACTCTATCTTCAGCAGATGGAGAGCCACCTCTTTGGAGTCTACCAAGAACCTCAGTTCTTGTATCAAAGCCTGTTTCATCTTCAATTTTCTTTGCTAATTCATTAATATCTAATAAGTTTTCAGAAACAATGATAATAGCGTGGTTCTTGTTTTGAGCTTTCATCTTACGAAGCTTTCTAAATAAGACATCTTCTTTAAGTGGATGTTCAACACAGATTACACCTTCGGCACCTTCAGCTAAAGCTGCATATAAGGCAAGGTCTCCACAGTGTCTACCCATAACTTCGATTAAGGAACAACGTTGATGACTTCCAGAAGTATCTTTAAGTTTATCGACACATTCACAGATTGTGTTTAAAGCAGTGGAGAAACCAATAGTTTGCTCAGTACTTCCAACATCGTTATCAATAGTGCCTGGAATACCAACGACTTTAATACCGTTTTTGGCTAAATCGTTTAATCCTCTAAATGTTCCATCTCCACCGATACCAACTAAAGCATCAATTTCAAAGTCTTGGAGAATGTTGGCGGCTCTTTTAGAGACTTTAGGATCTTTAAATTCTGGAAGTCTCGCACTTCTAATAATTGTGCCACCGCGATTAATAATGTCTTGAGTGAAGTCTTTATTAACTTGTTCAATTTTTCCTTCGACTAAACCTTTTAAACCATCATAGACAACGTACATATCAACTCCACGTGCTAATCCGGCTCTAATGACTGCTCTAACACAAGCATTCATTCCTGGAGCGTCACCTCCGCTTGTTAAAACTGCGATTTTTTTAATCATATTTTTTACCCCGTTTTGCTATTTCAATAAAATAGCACGCGTTTATTATAGAACACTTTTAATTAATTAAAAAATACTTTACATTTCTTTTTCCACAAAATGCATTGTGGATAAGTCCAAAAGATAGGTTAAAAATATATTTGATTTATACTTTGTATAAATCTTTTTGAAGTTAATGTGGATAACTTTTTCCACATAAAAATTATAAATTTTTTATATTTACAAGGGGCGAATCAAGTTGGCATAATCATTGTCAAAAGGGGAGGTATAGAGATGGTTGTTTTATCAGAACAAGACATGTTTGAAGTTAGAGTTTCTACTTTACTAGCAGATTATGATCGAGAAACAATTACCAATCTATATCAACCAATTATTGGTTATGCTGCTTTAGCAATTTATTTCTCTTTTTGGAGCGAATCAAAAAACCAAAAAGTACTTTCTTATTCTTCTCATGAGCAATTCTTAGCAAGAATGAAAATGACTCCAGGTGCGTTTTTAGAAGGAAGAAAATTATTAGAGGCTGTTGGTTTAGTTAAAACTAAATTAGAGAAAATTAAGGATGTAAAAATCTATCACTATGAGCTACTTGCCCCAAGAACTCCGCAGGGCTTTTTTGGTGATACTTTATTATTTGGTTTACTCATTCAAGCGATTGGGGAAAGCGACGCTAATAAAATGAAGCGAGTTTATGAAGTACATCATCTTGAAACTGCGGGAGATGATATTTCTACATCATTTAATGATGTATTTCATCCAGATTTTGAAGACGCTGCTTTCTTACAAGCTTCTAAAAATAAAGGAACAATTGCTGGAAGAAATAGAAGTAAAATCGCTACTGAATTTAGCTATGATTCTTTCTTCACTTCTTTAAAAGAAGAGAGCCAAATTTCTGAAAATGCTTTCACTAAAAAAGAAATGAAAGAGATTGAAAGATTATCAACTTTATATGGAGTAAGCGAAGAAGTTAGCGCTCATGTAGTGGCTAATTGCTATTCTCCAGAAAAAGAAAAAGGCAAAAGAGTGGATTTAGCCCAAGTTAATGAAGACCTTAAAAATGAAGTTAGCTATTCTACCGCGAGTAGAAAATCTAACCGCAGAAGTAAAAACACTGTCATTGGAGATGATGGCTTAGCCGCTAAAATTAAGTGGTTTGAAGTTACTTCCCCTAAAGAAGTGTTATCTGTTTTACAAAATGGCACTAAGCCAGCAAGAGCAGATTTGAATATTATTGATAATCTTAGTAAAGATTATAATTTAGCTAATCCAGTAATTAATGTCGTTATTGATTTCGTTCTTACAATGAATAATAACGTCTTCAGTCGATACAGTGCTGAAAAGATTGCTGCTAGCTTATCTAGAGAAAATGTAGAAACCGCAGTCGATGCGATGGAATATTTAAGAAATAACTATACGAAAGACAAAAAGAAACAAACTAAAAAATCGTCTAGTAACAAAGTGGAGCAAGCCCCTTCAGTTAGTCAAGCTGAAGAAAGTGTTCCCGATGACGATGATATTATGAGTTTCTTCGAGGACCGTTAATATGGAAAGATTAAAAGTTGAACAAAACATCACCATTTCAGAAAAATTCTTAAGACAGATTGAAGAGTCAATTTTTGAAAATGAAATTGCTTATCGCTATTGCAAGAAACTTGGTTTAAGCGATGAACAAATCAGAGAAAACGCTCCAAAAATCTATGATTTTTCTGAGGATGTAAAAAACTGCAAAAATTGTAAAGGATTAAAATATTGTAATAAAGATCCAAAATACCTAGTTACTAATATTACTTATGAAGAAGGAGTAGTGGATCGTAATATCCTTCCTTGTAAAAAATATTTAGAACAAGTGAATTTTAAGAAGAGATTTGCGGTTATTGATTTTGGAGAAGAATTTTTTGATAACCATATTAAAACCGATATTTCTAATGTAAATAGTAAATGTAAAAGGGAAATCTTAAGAAAATATAAAGATTCTGCTTTAGATAAAAAATCTAATGGTTGGATTTATATTAAAGGTGATATGTCTACAGGTAAATCATATTTCGCCGCAACACTTTGTGTTGATGCAGCTAGAAACCAAGCCTATAATTCCATTTCCTTTATTGATGTACCAGAAAGATTTAAAGAATTAACAGATCTTGCTTTCCAAAAAAGTCCAAGATATAACGACTTATTAGAAAGCCTTAAAAATAGTGAAATGTTAGTCCTTGATGACTTTGGTAATGAATTCAAAAGTGATTTCGTCAGAGAAAATGTTCTCTTCCCAATTTTATCTTATAGAGCCAAAAACAAGTTATTCACAATAATTACTAGTAATTATTCTATTGATGATATTTGCACAATGTATCAATCAAACGCTGCAAGTAAGCCAAAAATTGAGCAGATTAAACAACTCTTAACTTTAATGTGTAAAGAAGAAATTACTTTGCCAAGCTTTCTAGCTCAGTAATAATTTTATTTATCTTATTTATAAAGGCGGTCTTTGTGCCGTCATTTTTTATGACGTAAGTTGCTTTTAAGATATTCTCATCAATCTTATTGGTCTTATTAATTTCTTTTAAATATAAGGCTTTTGCTTTATCTCTATTAGAAATTAGCTCATCTTGTTTATCTATAGAAACATCTATAACGATAATATCATCAAAATAACGATCTAAATTAGACTCAAATAGTAGTGGTACTTCAACCACTCTAATTGGTGACTTAGATGAAGATAAGAAATTTTTAATTTCTTTTTCCACAAGAGGATGAACAATTCTTTCAAGCTTTCTTTTATCTTTTGGGTGAGTTAATAAATAGTTTCTTAAAACATCTTTATCAACTTGTTTATCTTTAAATCTTAAGTTAAATGCTTTCTCAATTTTATTTGAGACTTCTTCTTTTAGATAAAGTTCTTTAACAATTTCATCACTAGATAAAGTCGCTATATCATGACTTTTAAATGCTTCTGTGGCAGTGGATTTACCCGAAGCGATTTTGCCTGTAATGGCTACATTAAGTGGAACGCCGACTTTTCTTTGGCAGTGTGGGCAAAATGTAGTGCCTCTTCCTCCTACTTTTATAAAACGGAATTGATGGGTTTTACATTCTGGACACATTTCTCCAGATTTGCCATAAACTTTTAGTCTAGTTTGAAAATTACCATCGATATCTTTTCCAGGATGATAGCTCTTAATAGTGGAACCACCTGATTCAATTGCTAAAGATAAAATCTTTTTAGCGTTATCAACAATACTAAGCCACTGCTTTTCAGTGATCTTATTAGCGGGAGTCAAAGGATGAATTTTACTAGCAAATAAGGTTTCATCAACATAAATGTTACCTAAACCAGTCATTAAAGTTTGATCTAATAAAGTGGTCTTGATCGGCTTTTTAATGTTTTTAACTTTCTTCAAAATTGATTTAACATTGTTAATCACAAATGGCTCAGGACCGAGTTTAGCAATCATTTCTTCCTTTAAATAATCTTGTTCGTTTGATAATTTTAAAATTCCAAAACATCTTGAATCGTCATAGCAAAGTTTATGTCCGTTATCTAAATGAAATACCACTCTAGCGTATTTAGAATTAGAGTCAGATTCTTCTAATTCATAATACTTTCCTTCCATACGTAAATGAGAAAGCATTACTAGTGCATTTGATAAATGAAATATTAGATATTTTCCAATACGAGTTACATTTAAAAATGTTTGTCCTTGAAGGTTAGAAATAAACTCTTTAACATCACCTTCAATTGTGGAGCTTCTTGAAACATCAATCTTTAAAATTTTCCGATCTTTAACAATTGGAATTAAAACATTTTTAACAGTTTCTACTTCTGGTAATTCAGGCATATTTATTTACAGTCATACCAAGATAGACCAAATCCTCCGTCAACCTCTAGCGGGACAGATAAATCCATCGCGCTCGTCATAACAGATTTGACTATTTCGTAGGCTTTCTCCTTTTCTTCTTTTGGCACTTTGAATATTAATTCATCATGTATTTGTAAGACCATTTTTGTTTTTAGTCCGGCATCTTTAAGAGCTTTTTCTGTGCGTATCATTGCGATTTTGATTAAATCAGCGGCACTTCCTTGAATAGGAGCGTTCATCGCGGCACGCTTAGCGAATTCTCTAACTTGATAATTAGAATCATGAAGTTCTCTTAAATATCTTCTTCTTCCTAGCATCGTAGAGACATAACCGTTTTCCATCGCTTTAGAAAGTAAATCTTTAAAGAACTCATTTACTTCTGGGAAAGCTTTATAAAAGCTATTAATAATTTCTCTAGATTCATTAACTGGGATTTCAAGTTGTTCGCTTAATCCCCAGTCACTAATCCCATAAATGATACCAAAATTTACCGCTTTTGCTTTTCTTCTTTGTAAAGGAGTTGGTTCGCCTTCTAGGTTAAAAACTTTTTTTGCAGTAGCGGTATGAATATCTTCATTAGATTCAAAGACTTTCTTTAAAGATTCGCATCCAGAAAGATGGGCTAAAATTCTTAATTCGATTTGTGAATAATCTAGACTTAAAATCTCATATTCATGATGAGGATAATAAAATGCTTTTCTAATCATTTTGCCTTCTTCGTCTCTAATAGAAATATTTTGTAAATTTGGATTAGAAGACGATAATCTTCCAGTTTGAGTCAAGGCTTGATTAAAACAAGCATGGATCTTTCCGT
>CACXNV010000016.1 GCA_902769185.1 uncultured Erysipelotrichaceae bacterium
TACGAGGACATTTAGGAATAGATATATAGCGGTCATTATTAGAAAACTTCACACTTCCCTGATTATTAGTGGTATAGCTTTGATCATTCCTTTTAGATTTATATGTAGGGAAAGCGTTTTGTTTTCTATAAAATGCTTTAAAAGCAGCGTTTCTTGCTAATTGAGCATTACATAAAGCTAAAGAATCAACTTCCTTTAAAAACGGATAATCTTTCTTATATCTAGCGGGAGTGATATTTTCATTTTTACCAGTAGATTTATAAATCTCACACATATCCGAAAGAGACTTATTATAGAAAAACCTTGCGCATCCAAAAACCTTAGCGAAGTATTCCTTCTGCATAGAGTTAGGATAGATACGATATTTATAAGCTTTTCTAATCATAAGCCTCCTATTTCAAGGAGTTAGATTAGTAATCACTCTCCTTGAGATTCGATATATTTCTTGATTGTCTCAATATTAGCCCCTCCAGTAGAGATAAGGCAGAAAGACTGAGACCAAAATGCTTCTTTATATAATCTAGATTTAATAGAAGGATATTCTTTCTTAATTAATCTAGAAGAAGCAGACTTATAAGCATTGATGAACTTAGAGATATTAGAATTTGGTTCACTTCTAAATAAAATGTGAACGTGATCTAAATCAAAGTTCCATTCTTCAAGAGCAATATTATAATTACCCTCGATACTCCTAAATATCTCTTTTAACCTTTCAGATATTTCATCATTTATCACTTTTCTACGATATTTAACTACCAAGATTAGATGAAAATGAATCGCGAATACTGAATGGTTATTATTCCTCAATTCCACATCTATATTATATCATTATTTATAATTGAATGGTTATTATTCCTCAATTCCACATCTATATTATATCATTATTTATAATTATATAAAAGGATATATTGACTAATTTATACATCAATTACGACTGAATATTATAACTACAATTCATCCCCCACCTATAGAAATATCCATCAATTTAACAAATTGCTGCGGGGGACTTCTTGCTTGAATATGTTAAAACAAATTAGAAGAAATGCGAAAAAACATTTCTTTTTTTATCGTTATCTATGATAAGATAATCGCGTTATGTGTTTTAAAAGGAAAAAAGAAAAAATGAAGAAAGTATTCGAATTAGAATTCGAAGGAAAGAAATTCGTTGTTGAAACTGGCGAGATTGCCAAACAAGCCGACGGTGCTGTGCTTGTGAGATTAAACGAAACTGTTGTTCTTTCCACAGCATGTGCTTCTGATTTACCAAAAGAAGGCGACTTCTTCCCATTAACCGTTGGTTACGAAGAAAAACAATACGCTATTGGTAAAATCCCAGGATCCTTCTTAAGAAGAGAAGGTAGAGCAAGTGAACATGCTACATTAACAGCCCGATTAATTGACCGTCCTATCAGACCAATGTTCTCTGAAGGATTTAGAAACGAAGTGCAAATCGTTAACACAGTGATGTCTGTGGATTTAGATTGCACTCCTGAAATGACCGCTATGCTTGGTTCGAGCTTAGCTCTTGGAATCTCTGATATTCCATTTGATGGACCAATTGCAGGCGTTTATGTTGGTAGAGTTGATGGTAAATTCATCATTAACCCAACCGTTGAACAAAAAGCCAAATCTGATATCAACTTAGCAGTTGCTGGTACCAAAGAAGCCATTAACATGGTCGAAGCTGGTGCTGATCAAGTAAGCGAAGAAGATATGTTAGACGCTTTAATGTTTGGTCACGAAGCTATTAAAAAGCTCTGTGTCTGGCAAGAAAAAATCATTAAAGAAGTCGGTAAACCAAAACGTGAAATCGAATTATATGTCTGTGATCCAGTCATTGAAAAAGATGTTACTGAAAGAGCAGAAGCTCGTTTAGTGAAAGCTATCTCTATCTTTGATAAACTCGAAAGACAAGATGCGATTGACGCGATTGAAAATGAAATTATCGATGACTATGATACAAGAAAGTACGCGGATGAAAAAGAACATCAAAAAGCTGTACACATGGTCAAAGAAACCTTAGAAAAATTAGTGGCTAAAGAAGTTAGAAGACTTATCACTGATGAGAAAATTAGACCAGATGGCCGTAAAGTTGATGAAATTAGACCACTTGACGCTCAAGTTGATTTACTCCCAAGAACCCATGGTTCCGCGATGTTTACTAGAGGTCAAACTCAAGTTATCGCCGTTACCACTTTAGGAGCAAAGAGCGACGAACAAATTATTGATAATTTGACTGATGAAGAAACTAGACACTGGATGCATCATTATAACTTCCCACCATATTCTGTTGGTGAAGTTGGTAGAATGGGTAGTCCAGGAAGAAGAGAAATCGGTCACGGTGCATTAGGAGAAAGAGCTCTCTCTTACGTTATTCCTAGCGCTGAAGAATTCCCATACACCATTAGAACAGTGGCAGAAGTTGTCGAATCTAATGGTAGCTCCTCTCAAGCTTCTATTTGTGCTTCTTGTATGTCTTTAATGGCAGCAGGTGTCCCAATTAAGGCTATGGTTAGTGGCATCGCTATGGGATTAATTAGTAGTGGACCATTAGACGGTAAACACCCATATACTATTCTTACCGATATTCAAGGCTTAGAAGATCACTTCGGTGATATGGACTTCAAAGTCGCTGGTACAGAAAAAGGTATTACCGCCCTTCAAATGGATATCAAAATCAAAGGTGTCACTAAAGAAGTCTTACGTGAAGCCTTAGCTCAAGCTCATGAAGCACGCGCTAAGATTCGTGAAGTAATGAAAACCGCGATTAGTGAACCACGTCCAGATGTTGGCAAGTATGCTCCTAAGATGGACACATTCTTCATTGATGTGGACAAGATTAGAGAAGTTATCGGAACAGGCGGCAAAGTTATTAATGAAATCATTGCTCAATGTGACAATGTCAAAATTGACATTGAAGATAACGGACAAGTTACCTTATACCATATGGATAGAGAAGTCATCAACAAGGCTAAACAAATCATTCTTGATATTGTTAGAGAAGCCAAAGTTGGTGAAGAATTCGTTGGTGAAGTCACTCGTGTAGAAGACTATGGAGCATTCGTTAAACTCTTTGGTAACGTCGAAGGCTTATGTCACGTCTCTCGCTTAGGCTGGGGATATGTCTCTAAAGCAAGCGATGTTTGCAAAGTCGGTGATAAGCTCAAAGTTAGAGTCATTGAAATTGATGAACACGGAAAAGTGAAAGTCTCCGCCAAAGAATTTATGGAAAAACCAGAAGGATTTGTGGAAACCGAAGAAAGAAAATTAGAACACCATAATCGTCCTGATAAATCTATCAAAGGTCCACGTAAATTCCGTAAATAATTAAATTAAACAAAAAAACTCTCGATTTATCGGGAGTTTTTATTATAATAAATTTATATGTATGATGTATTAATTATTGGCGCTGGCGTAGTCGGCGCGATGGTAGCTAGAAAGCTTTCGCGTTATTCTCTTTCGGTTGCCCTTTTAGAAAAAGAAAACGATGTTGGTAATGTCACTAGTAACGCTAATAGTGCCATTGTCCATAGTGGTTATGATCCTGTTCCTGGAACTCTTAAAGCCAAACTTAATGTTGAAGGAAATAAGATGTTTGACTTAATTAGTGAAGAACTAGATGTCCACTTTAAGCGTATTGGCTCTATGACTTTAGCCACTAGTGAAGAACAACTTAAAACTTTAAAAGAACTTCAAACTAGAGCTATAGCTAATGGAGTAGAAACTAGACTCTTAAATAAAGAAGAAACTAGAAAACTTGAACCAAATGTATCTAGTGAAGTTGTTGGCGCTCTATTAGCCCCAACTGCTGGAATTATTGATCCATTTAATTTAGTGGTTCACGCAGTAGAAAATGCAGTAGATAACGGAGTCAAATTATTCTTAGAACAAGAAGTAAAAGATATTAAATATCTTTCTGACCATTTTGAAGTTAAAACTGATAAAGAAACTTTTGAGGCTAAAGTAGTTATTAACTGCGCAGGTTTATATAGTGATGAAATCGCGAAGATGATTGAACCAATTAATTGGAAAATTAATCCAAGAAAAGGCGAATATTTTGTTTTAGATCACTATAAACTTGGTTTAGTTAATCACACAATATTCCCTCTTCCAAGCGAAAAAGGAAAAGGAGTATTAGTTTCCTTAACTAGCTCCAATAACTATATTGTAGGACCTAGTAGTGAATTTGATGAAGATAAAGACGATGTCTCTACTGATTCTGAAACTCTTGCTAATGTTAGAAGACAAGCTACTGAGATGATTCCTTCTATTCCATTTAATCAAGTGGTGAGAGTCTTTTCTGGAATGAGAGCCACTCCATCCACCCATGATTTTATTATTGAGCCTGCTAAATCTAACGAATATTTTATTAATGTTGCAGGTATTGAATCTCCTGGACTTGCTTCTTCTCCTGCAATTGCGGAATATGTAGTTAATAATTACGTCTCTAAATTATTTAATTTAGAAGAGAAGAAAGACTATAATCCAAGAGTAAAAAAATATCATGTCTTAAATGATGTCTCTGAAGAAGAAAGAAATAGATTAATTAAAGAAAATCCAGAATATGGAAAAATAATCTGCAGCTGCGAAAAAGTTTCTTTAGGAGAAATTAAAGATTTATTATCTCGTAGTGTTCCTCCTAAAACTGTTAAAGGGGTTAAAAGAAGATGTAGAGCTGGTTTTGGTAAATGCCAAGGCGGATTCTGCTCTCCAATGGTCACGATGATTTTAGCCAAACATTATGGCGTTTCTCCTTTGGATATTAAATGGGATAAATCAAATTCTAATATCCTCGTTAGGGAGGTGAAGAAATTATGAT
Organism: uncultured Erysipelotrichaceae bacterium; assembly: GCA_902769185.1. Classification (GTDB taxonomy): domain Bacteria; phylum Bacillota_I; class Bacilli_A; order RFN20; family CAG-826; genus UBA2450. The sequence goes on from CACXNV010000016.1 coordinate 4,820, forward strand.
TAAACGTGATTTAGTAATTATTGGTGGTGGTAGCGCTGGTATGGCCGCTGCTATCGAAGCCAAGAAAAACGGAATTGATGATATTCTTATCCTTGAAAAGGATAGTGTTCTTGGTGGCATTTTAAATCAATGCATTCATAACGGCTTTGGTTTAACGGAATTTAAAGAAGAATTAACAGGACCAGAGTATTTATCTAGATTCGCTGATCAAGTAAAAGAACTTGGAATTGAATATAAACTTGATTCTTTAGTTTTAAATATCTCTAAAGAGAAAGTTGTTACTTATTCTAATGCCACCGATGGAGTTGTAGATATTGAGGCTAAGGCTATTGTCTTTGCTACTGGCTGTTATGAACGTAGCCCAGGAGCGATTCAACTTTCTGGAGATCGAGTTGCTGGCATTATTACCGCTGGTACTGCTCAAAAATATTTAAATATCCACGGATATCTCGCTGGTAAAAGAATTGTGATTCTTGGTAGTGGTGATATTGGTTTAATCATGGCTAGAAGAATGACTTTAGAAGGCGCTAAAGTTCTTTGTGTTAGTGAACTTATGCCTTATTCTAATGGCTTAAATAGAAATATCGCTCAATGTTTAAATGACTATAATATTCCGCTTTACCTCTCTAGAAGTGTTCTGAGAGTTGAAGGTAAAGGTAGGGTAGAAAAAGTAGTACTTGCTGCGGTCGATGATAAGATGAAATTCATCCCTGGAACAGAGATGGAATTTGAATGTGATACTTTACTTTTATCAGTTGGATTAATTCCTTATGTATCTTTACTTGAAAATATTGATGTGAATATTAGCTCTACTAAAGGAGCGATGGTCAACGATCAATTAGAAACAAGTATCCCTGGCATCTTTGCTTGTGGCAACTGTTTACATGTTCATGACGTTGTGGACTTTGTTACTGAAGAAGGTCGAGAAGCTGGTAGAGCTGCAGCTAGATATATAAAAGGCGAAGTTTCTAAGAAAGTGAAGATTAAAGTTAATCCTGGAAACGGAGTGGGATATGTCATTCCTCAATTTATTGAGACTGATTTAGATCATGATGTCACTTTCAAATTTAGAGTGAGAAAACCAATTAAAAATGTTTTTGTGAATTTTTCTAGTGAAGAGAGCATTTTCCATAAAGTTGTTAAGCCAGTTCTTATTCCTAGTGAAATGGTGATGATTAAAGTTAGTAAAGATAAGCTCGCTAATGTAAAAGGTGAGATAACTGTGTCATTGGAGGAAAGATAATATGAAAGAATTTACTTGTATCGTCTGTCCTCGCGGATGTCGATTAACAATTGATGAAAATCTAAATGTTACGGGAAATTCATGCCCAAGAGGGGCACAGTACGCTAAAGATGAAGTGACTAATCCAAAAAGAATGATTACTTCATTTGTGAGGGTTAAAAATAGAGAGAATACTGTAGCCTCTGTTAAGACCTCTACTAGCATTCCTAAAGGTATGATTTTTGAAGTGATGGATGAAATTAATAAAGTAGGAGTTGATGCCCCTACTCATATTGGTGATATCGCCATTAAAAATGTTTTAAATACTGGTGCGGATATCATCATTACAAAAAACATTGATTAAATGTTTTAAACTTTTTAAAATATAGTTAACTATCAGTTATAGCCAATATTCTATTTATAAAAGGAGATTTTAATGTCGGATCGAATTAAAGTATTTGCCCTTGCTGGCCTAGACGAAGATGGTAGAGATTGTTATGTCGTTGAGATTAACGATGATATTTTCGTTTTAGACGCAGGCAGTTCGCTTCCAGATAAAACTCTTCCTGGTGTTGACTATTTGTTGCCTAATTTAGACTATCTTATTAAAAATAAAGAACGTGTGAGGGGTTATTTTATTACTCACGGCCATGATGAATCTTTTGGAGCACTTAGATATTTCTATAAATACGCTCCTAGTAAAGTATATTGCACTCAAACTACTAAAGTTATTATTGAAGGGCAATTATCAATCATCGAAGCAAAAACTCAATTTGATTATGTGATTGTTAAGCCAACCGATGAAGTGATTGTTGCTAATCGTAAAATTAGATTTTTCCAAACCTGTCATAACGCTGCTAACTCCTTTGGAGTTGCTATCTCTACTGATCAAGGAAACATTATCTATACTTCCGACTTTATTATTAACTTTGCGACTAATGAAACTGGCTATAGATTTGACCTTGGAATGACTAGTGAGCTTGCTAAAGAAGAGACATTACTTTTAATGGCGGAATCTAAAGCCGCTGATAAAAATGGATATTGTTCTCCTAAACATCGAATTAATGACTTGGTAGAAAAATATTTCAAATTAGGTAAAAGAATGTTTGTGCTTTGCTACTGGCAAAACATGTATCGCTTAAGAGAAATCTGTAAATTAGCTCAAAGATATAACAAGAAAATTTATTGCTATGACCAATATACCGAAACCGTGATGAAATATGTCATGGAGGCTACTGGGACTTCAACATTTGCCAAAGCTAATTTTGTTTCTAGAGAAGATTTGTTAAGAGTTAAGAGCACTGACTTATTAATTTTAATGGTTGGTCACTCCGATGACTTATTTAAAGAAACTGGTGCTTTAGCGCATGGTCTTAATTCTGATAAGCGTATCAAAGTTATGCCTGATGATATCTTTATGAATGTCGCTGTTCCTAGACCAATATTTGAAACTGCTTGTACCAGAAACATGGATGAAATTTATCGTACTGGCTGTCAAGTGGTATGGCTTAAAGGAAAAGATGTCCATTCAATGCACGCTCAAGAGGATGATTTAAGATTTATCTTAAATATCTTTAGACCAAAATATTATTTCCCAGTTCGTGGACACTATACCAAGATTATGGAAAACGCTAAATTAGCGGTCTCTTTAGGAATTGGCTTAAATCATATGAATGTCTTTGTTTTAGATAACGGCATGCAGCTCATTTTTGAACCAGGTAAAAGACCAGTGATTTTGCCAAATGAAGTGACTGGAATTGATATTTCTCCAGTTATTGTGGACGGCAAAGGTTTAACTAAAGACGCGACTGAAGTTGTAGAAACTAGACAAAAATTAGGTGTTGATGGAACAGTGGTTATTGCTGCAACTGTTTCTATTAAAGATAAGAAAATTATTGCGGGACCGGACTGCCAGATGCGTGGATTTGTTTATGTAAAAGAAGCTGAGCCAATCTTTAAATCTATTACCCAAATATTTGTTGAAGAAGTTAATGCTGCTTTAACAAAGGGGACTGATTTAGAAGAAGCAAAAAAGACAATCAAAGATCGCGCTAGATGGTTTATTAGACGAGAAAATGGTCGAGAACCTCTAATTGAGCCGATTATCTTAGTTAACGATAAATAAAAAGCACTAAAATAAGTGCTTTTTTTCTTTAACTTTACTGCACGTACACATATAATATTACATATGAGCGAAAAAAAGAAATTTCAGATAAATTCCAAATTGGAAAACATGATCAAAGGTTTAACACTTTGTTTAATTTCTACTATTTTAATTTTAAATGTTGGTAAAGTTGCTCGTACTTTCGCCTTTGTTCCTTTATATCTATTTGGAGCGTCTTATTATATTTTATTTGCTCTAGTATTCTTATATGGCTTATTTAGAATTATTTTTAGAAGAAAAATAAAACTAAAGGAAGCGAATATCATTTTCTCTGTTCCTTTATTTTTCTTATCAATGTTTTTCTTTTTAAGTGTTTATGACACTCCAGTTTTTGATAGTGTTGGAACCGCGATTAATTCTTATCATGCAACTTTAAATGGATATTACACACCAGTATTTTTTAATCCATTTAATTATTATGGTGGATTTAAACATGGTCTACTTGGTTTATCTTTAGGTGCGGGAATTAATAACAACACTGTAGCGATATTCTTAGGAATTATGCTATTAGTGGTTTCTTTATTAATCTTCTTTATGCCTTTAATTACCTCTTGGATTAAAAACGACAAAAAGAAAGAAAAACCATTAAAACTAATTCAGGAAGAGGAAGTTAAAGAAAAAGAAGTTGTGGCTATAAAAGAAGAAGAGCCGACTCCTACTTTAATCGCTCCTGAACCAGTTGAAGTTAAAAGAGGATTTGAAAGCGATCAAAGTCCATTCATTAATCAAAATAGTGGTTTCTCTAAACCAACAATGTCTTTAGATGACAATCATATGAGTATTCACTCTCAATCTCAATCTGATTCTCGTGAATTTACTCCTTTAGTGTTCTCTAGACAAAGAAAAGTTGAAGTTATAAGCACACCTATTAGCGAGCCTATTTCTACTAAAGTAGAAGTTGAACCAATTCAAGAAGAAATCTTAGAAGAACCAGTGGAAGTAGAAAACTTAATTGAAACTAGACCAGAAGTCGTAAATGAAGTAGTTGAAGAAAAACCACAAATTGATGAATCTTTAGTAAGAGCGCAACCGATTTTCTTAAACGAATCTGAAGAAGAAGTAACTCCTATAGAAGAGCCTCTTCCAATTATTGAAGAGCCTAAAAAGAAAGAACCAATTAACTGGGTTCCACCTTCTACTGATTTATTAATGACTTATGAAAATGATGATGCTAATGAACTTAATAATCAAGTTGCCGCTAATAGAGTTGAAGCTATTAATAACATTTTAGCTAACTTTAGAGTTGGAGCGCATTGCACTGGCTATAAGATTGGACCTAGCGTTACTCGTTATAACATTGAATATGAACCAAATGTCACCATGAAATCTGTAGAGAAATTAGTAAGTGATATCTCTATGAGATTAGGTGGAGTAAGAACTAGATTTACTCCAATCGTCAGCGGAGAATCTTTCTCTGGTTTAGAAGCTCCTAACGCTAAAATCACCACAGTGAGTTTTAAAGAAGTGGTTGAAGCTCTTCCAGATGCCAAAAAACATCCTTTATCGGTTGGCTTTGGTAAGAATTTATCTGGCACAGTAATTTACGCTGATTTTAATAAATTCCCTCATATTTTAGTTGCTGGTACCACTGGTAGTGGTAAATCTATTTTCATTCACTCGATTATTGCCTCTTTAATTATGAGAGCCTCACCTGATTTACTGAGAATCGTTTTAGTCGATCCAAAGATGGTGGAAATGTCCAAATATAAAGATATGCCTCATTTATTATGTCCAATTATTACTGAACCAGATAAAGCTAAAGTAATGCTTACTAAATTAGTCGATGAAATGAATCACCGTTATCAAATCTTTGCCGAAAACGGTATGGTTAGTGAAATTGACCAATATAACGAATGGGCTGAAGAAAATGGAAAAGAATTAATGCCGTTTATCGTTGTAGTTTTAGATGAATATGCGGATTTAGTGGACCGCTGTAAAGATATTGGCCTACCAGTAGTTTCTATTGCTCAAAAAGCTCGTGCTTGTGGAATTCATTTATTGATTTCTACTCAAAGACCATCCACTAATATTATTACTGGTGTGATTAAAGGTAATTTACCAACTCACGTTGCTTTAAGAACAGCAAGCTATACTGACTCTATGACTATTATCGGAGAAGGTGGAGCAGAGCAGTTATTAGGTAAAGGCGATATGTTAGTCGAATCTCCAGTTGTGTCTACTGAAGAAAAAGTCAGATTACAAGGCTGTTTTGTACAAAACAAAGAAATACTTCGTGTTGTCGCTTATTTAAAAGAACATTATGAAACTAATTATGATCCTAACTTCTTAGATTTAGTGGATCATTCTAAAGAAGCAGGTAAACAATTAGTAGCTTCTGGAGAAGTGCAAAAAGAGGCTGATGAAGCTGAAGAAATGAAATATCAATCCGTTAAGGATTGGGTTTTAACTCAAAAATTTGTCTCGATGAGTAAGATTCAAAGAGAATGTATGGTGGGATTTAATAGAGCTGGTAAATTCTTTAAACGTTTACAAATGGAAGGAATTGTTTCTACAGAAGTAGATGGCAACACCAAAGGATGCGCAGTTATTGGCGCCCCTAGTGATGATAATGAATATATTCCTAGTAGTGAGGAACTTATAAGTTAATTATGGATTATGGTTTAATAAACGCTGAACTTATTAATAAAAATAGTTTAGCAATCTTGTATTATGGAGAATCTAGCGATATTAATGACATTAATTTCAAATTAGAAGTTAATGGCACTAGTCATCCTTTAAGAATCAATAGATTTTCTAGAAGTGATAAATTATTTAGAATTGAAACTATTAGTGATGTTGATATTGTTTTAGGTAACGTTAATAACGTTAAAACTAATGTTGGTGATGAAATTGCTCTAGATTATCGTAGTTACGTTACTAGCAAAGAATTTGATGAATTGTACTGTCCAATTAATGAAGAATTTGGAGCGTTCTATTTTAAAGAAGAAACAGTCTTTAAATTCTGGAGTCCGATTAGTGATAAAGTGTTCCTAAAATTAGAAAAAAGCGATAACAACTTTGTTCTTTTACAGATGAAAAGAAAAGAAAAAGGTGTTTATAAATTAACGGTTAAAGGCGACTTATTTAACAAAAAGTATAACTATGTTATACATCAAGGTGGCACTAGTAAAGAAATTAGAGATCCATATGGTATTGGTACCTCTTTAAATTCTAAATATTCCGCAGTTATTGATTTATCGGCTTTAAATGTTGTTCCTAAAGAAAAACCGAAAACAGTTATCAATAAGGCAAATGAGGCAATTATCTATGAAATGGATATTAGAGACTTCACTGAAGCCGATAAAGATAATGAAAGCGCCGGAAAATATTTAGGTGTTTTAAATAAGATTGATTATCTTAAAAACTTAGGAGTCACCCACGTTCAACTTCTTCCAGTTCATGATTTCTTTGGAGTGGATGATATTGAAGTTGACCATTATAACTGGGGCTATAATCCAACTAGTTATTTCTCTTTAGAAGGAAGCTATTCTAATTATCCTGAAGATCCTTTAGCTAGATTATTAGAATTTAAAAAGTTAGTTTCTGAATTACACAAAAATGACATCAGAGTTATTCTTGATGTGGTTTATAACCACATTTATGAATATCAAAATAGTGATTTCCACAAAAACTTACCAAATTATTATTTTAGAAGACTTGGTAAAAAGATTTCTGAAGGTAGTGGATGCGGTAACGACATCGCTAGCGAAAGAAGTATGGTCAGGAAACATATTCTAGATTCTTTAAAATATTTCACTGAAACATTTGATTTAGATGGATATCGTTTTGATTTACTCGGCTTAATTGATTTAGAAACTTCTAAAGAAGCAATTAAGGTTGTAAAGTCTATTAAACCTGACGCTTTGATGTATGGAGAAGGTTGGGATATGATGACTGGCTTATCAAAAGATAAGAAGTGCTGTAGCGATAACGCTCATCAAATTCCAGAGATGGGATTCTTTAACGATCAATTCCGTGATGTGATTAAAGGTGGAACTTTTGATAAATATTCCAAAGGCTTCATCATGAATGAGTATTATAAAGATGATTTAAACAATGTTTTATGTGCTTGTTTATTAAAGAATCGCTATGACAATGCTTCTCAATCTATTAACTATGTTGAGTGTCACGATAATCAAACTTTATTTGATAAAATTTCTTACTTCTCCGACAACGATGAACTTAACCTTCAAAGAGTTAAATTTGCTAATGCCATGACTTTACTTTCTATTGGTGTTCCATTTATCCATATGGGTCAAGAAATAGGCTTATCAAAATGTATGCTTGATAATACTTATAACGTTCCAAAAGTGAATAATATGGATTGGGATTTAGTGGAATCTCGATATGAAATGGTAAAGTTCATGAAGGAATTAATTAAGGTAAGAAAAGCTCTTCCTTTATTTAAGGCCAATTCCGCGAAAGACTTAGAAAACGTTAGTATTGATTATTTAGAAAACGGTCTAGTAACTATCACAATTAAAGATGAAAAATTATTATTGCCTGGATTTAAAGAAGGCTTAATTATCATCAATCCAAGTGAGGAAGTTAAAACTTTAGAATTAAATGATTATTATCAGATTTTCTTTGATTCAAATGGTATTTGTGAAGGCGAAGATTATGCGAAAAACTTCTTAGCAGCAGATTTAAGTGTAACTATTTTAGGATTAAAATAATGTGGCATATCTTAAGAGCAGTTTTATTATCATCTATTAGAATTATCTGGGGATATTTTTCTTGGATGATTTCTTATTCAAGAAAAAACTGCAAAACTCCAGTTGAAAAAAGATATAAAAAAGCTAGAAAACTTATTTTAAAAGTTAACCGTAATTTGAAATTAGATGTTTTGGTGGAAGGAAAAGAAAATATTCCTGAGGAAACGTGTTGCTTTTATTCTAACCATATGGGAGCGGCAGACCCATTACTCTATTTTGCTGCTTTAGATAAGCCGACTACGTTTGTTGCTAAAAAAGAAATTGAATCTCTTCCTTTTGTGGGACGTGTATTTAAAAGCATTAATGGACAATTTTTAGATCGGGCAGATTTAAAACAGTCTTTACGAGTGATGATGAAAGTTCAAGAATCCTTAGCTAAAAAGGAAATTAACTGGGTCATTTTCCCAGAAGGAACTAGAAATAAAGATCATATGGGTAATTTACTTCCTTTCCATCATGGTACCTTTAGAGCCGCAATGAAGGCGAAAGTTCCTTTAGTTCCAACTGTAGTATTTGGTAGCTTTAGAATTTTACATACAAAGCATAACTTCAAAAGATATCCTACATATATTAAATTTTTAAAGCCAATTTATCCAAGTGAATATGAAGGCAAGACCACTGAAGAAATCGCTAAGATTGTGGAATCTAGAGTACAAGCTGAAGTGGACTTCAGTGCAAGAAAAATCGACCACTCAAGAATGATCGAACTTCATGATTCATACTATAGATTCAATAAAATCTATTAAAATTTCTTCCTTAATCCTTTTGGGTAATAATTTTTAATTACATGACCGTCAGTTTTAGCAATATCAACAGCGGTCTTTTTATATGTTAATAAAACGTAACCCTTATATGGATTAATTTTATTTAACTGTTCACCATATAAATATTTCTTTAATTCTTCTAAAGTAAGTTCGATTATATCGAAACTATCTTTGGCGCAACTTCTAGCGTAGTGAAGGTCATATTTAAAGATATCTTTTTTAAATTCGCCAACTTTCACCCCATATCTATAAATGTTAAAGTCTTTTAGATCTAGTCCGTTATTAACTGCAAATAAATAGTTGTTAACTTTTTTAACGTCTTTATCTCCTTTGACTAACTGAGGGAATTTATTTATATGATTAAATTCATTAGCTTTAGAAGAACCTGGTTTTTTAAATTGGACGATATATTGACCTTCTCCTGAAAAATGAGACGGCATTAATCTAATTCCGATATCTTTAATATAAAAGCATTTATTTGAAGGCATATTAACTAGTTCAGCGTCGCTATTAGATAATAAATAATGAGCGACATCTTCATCTTCTTCTTTAGAATAACTACAAGTTGAATAAGATAAGATTCCTCCAGGCTTAAGCATATAATAAGCGATTAGAATTAATTCTTTTTGAATTTCTTGATATTTATAAACTTTGTTTATACTCCAGTCAGCCATCATCGCATCACTTTTTCTAAACATCCCGCTTCCAGAACATGGAGCGTCTAAAATGATCTTATCGAATGTATTTTCATATTTAAGATAAATCTTACTTAAATCGTTATTAGTGATAATCACATTACCAATTCCAAGTCTTTCTAAATTGTTACTTAATAAGCCGCATCTAGAAAAAGATAAATCATTAGAAATAATTAATCCTTTATCGTTCATTTTAAAAGACGCTTGAATAGATTTTCCTCCAGGAGCCGCGCACATATCTAACACTAAATCATTTTCTTTAAAATCAATTAAAGAAGAAACAGCCATCGCACTTGGTTCTTGTAAGTAATAATAGCCAAGCTCATGATAAATATGTTTTCCAAGTTCATAGGTTTCTTTATCATAGATAAAAGCGTGTTTCACAATTGGGTGAGGCGTCACTAAAGGAAATTCTTTTAAAAACTCCTCGTCACTAATTCTATTGGTGTTTAATAAAACAGCGTGCTCACTTTTATGTTCTAAAGAAGCGAGTAATTCCTCAGCTTCATCTTCTCCAATTGAATCTTTTAAATGCTCTAAAAAAGTCATGCTGTTATTATAAAGTAGAGCAATATATATTTCAAAAATAAATGTATTTAAATACATTATTTGTGATAACATATTAATGAGGTAACTATTTACTTTGTATATAATTATATTGTTGGTATGAAAAATCTAAAATGTATTCATAGAAAAAGTTTAATTTTTTGCTCGGTTCTTCAACTATTTTTATTGTTATCATGTCACAACACAAAGCAAAACCAATATAATTATGATTTTTATACCGATGATTGTTATTTTATAGTTGATGATTTTCTTGGTGGCATCAATCAAGGAGAGGCATTATCTAAAGATGTTTGCCATGTTTTGACAGTCAAATCACTTTCTCATAAAAATCTTCTACAAGAAAAAATCAACTGGTCTTTTTCTGGCATCTTAGAATATGATATTAAGCCTCAGTTTTTTGAAAAGAATGGTCGAAATAATTCTGATATAAATTATTATTTATATGTTTATGATGCCAATGATGAATTTGAAATCACATTGAATTATTACGATGTATCTATTAGCCAATCTTTTTTGTTGTCCGACAATCACTTGAAGACAAATATTTTATTGTATAACACTTGCTGCTTTTTGGACCTTGACAACCCAGAATATTCAATTGATTCTGCTTTTATTTTCAATTCTATTGCTGAATACGATCTTTTTAGACAATCGTCCATCCACAATTCTATGCCCAGTCTTAACTCATACAATATTGATTTCGAACATCATTCTTTAGCCGTTTTTTGTGGTTTTTATTCCTTTTATTATTATTCTTTTGAATATCTAGCTTCTTTTATTGTTAACTCTCATATATATTTTCAATCACTTATTACTTTGTCGGATAACGATCCTCCTTTTGACCCAATTGTGTGTAAATCATATTATTTATTAATTGAAAAAACCCCTTTTAATGAATGCTCTCAAAATAGACTCTTTTCTTATACTGAGTAATTTTTAACGAAAGAAGGTATCTGTGTTTATGAATTTAGTTGCGATTGTTACTGCATTTGGCTTATCGTTGTCGTTTGTGAACAACTCAAAAAATCAACAAATTCAAACAATTAATTATAAGCAAAAAATAAATTGGAGGAAAAGCATATGAGAATGGTAGATTTAATCATTAAAAAAAGAGATGGTCATGAATTAACTGACGAAGAAATTAAGTTCTGGATTGATGGCTACGTAAAAGGAGAAATTCCTGATTATCAATCAAGTGCGATGAATATGGCTATTTTCTTTAAAGGAATGACCAAAAGAGAAATCGCCACTTTAACTGACTATATGGAACATAGTGGTGAAGTTATTGATTTAAGTGAAATTCAAGGTATTAAAGTCGATAAACACTCTACAGGTGGAGTTGGTGATAAAACTTCTTTAGTTTTAGGACCAATGGTCGCAGCTGTTGGAGGAAAAGTCGCTAAAATGTCAGGACGTGGCTTAGGCCATACTGGTGGAACCTTAGATAAATTAGAATCTATCCCAGGATTAATTATTGCTAAAAGCAAAGAACAAATGGTGGAGCAAGTTAATCGTATTGGCTTAGCAATCGTTGGCCAAACTAGCACCTTAGTTCCTGCTGATAAAAAGTTATACGCTCTTAGAGATGTTACTGGAACTGTTGAATCTATCCCATTAATCGCTGCTAGTGTAATGTCTAAAAAACTCGCTAGTGGAACTGATGTTATCCTTTTAGACGTCACTGTTGGAGAAGGAGCATTCATGAAAAACATGGATCAAGCTAGAGAACTAGCTAAAACCATGGTTGGTATTGGTAAGTCTTTAAATAGAGACACAGTCGCAGTATTAAGTGATATGAGCGAGCCATTAGGATTTGCCGTAGGCAATTCCTTAGAAGTTAAAGAAGCGATTGATTCTCTTCAAGGAAAAGGCCCAGAAGATTTAATGGAATTATGTTATACCTCTGGTAGTATTATGCTTGTTCAATCTAAAGTTTGTAAGAGTATTGAAGAAGCTCGTAAGAAATTACATGAAGTTATTGAAAACGGCGAAGCCTTTGAAAAATTCTGCTTGATGGTAGAAGCTCAAGGTGGAGACGTCAGTTACATTAGACATCCAGAAAAATTTGAAATCAGCAAAAACATTGTTGAAATTAGAAGCGAAAGAGATGGTTATATCAAAGAGATCAATGCTTTAGAAATCGGTATCAGCGCGATGAAACTTGGCGCTGGTAGAGAAACTCTTGAAGATGTCATTGATATGTCTGCTGGTATCGTATTAGCGAAAAAAGTCGGTGCGAAAGTTACTAGAGGTGATTTATTATGCACCATCTATACAAATAAGACTCCAGAAGAATATCTTCCAGTCTTAGATGAAATTAGACAAGCTTATGCCTATAGCGATAAAGAAGTTAAAGAACTTCCAGTTATTAGAGAAATTATTAGAGAAGCTTAATGAAAGTAGTACTACAAACTGTTAAAAGCGCACATGTAGATATATTAGGTAAAACCGTTGGAAGCATTTCTAACGGTTACCTTTTACTTACTGGCTTTACTATGGGTGATGACAAAGAAACTGTCACTAAGATGGCGGATAAAATTGTTAAACTCAGAGTGTTTGCTGATGAAAAAAGACAAATTAATTTGTCTTTGGACGCAGTTAATGGAAATATTCTTTCCATTAGTCAATTCACATTATACGCGGACACCACTGGAGGTAGACGCCCATCTTTTGTAAACGCATTACATCCTCATGAAGCGGAGCCATTATATGAATTCTTTAACGAAGAATTAGCTAGACTTAGCGGTAAACATATTGAAACTGGTGTATTTGGTGCAGATATGGATGTTTATAGCGTCAATGACGGGCCATTTACTTTGGTGTTAGACAGCAAGGAATTATTTTAAATGAAAGTTTTAGTAGGATTATCTGGTGGCGTTGATAGTGCAGTAGCCGCGTATCTACTTCAAAAAGAAGGATACGAAGTAACTGCCTGTTTTATGCGTAACTGGGATAGCCTCGCTAATAATGATTATTTAGGTAATCCAAATATTAATAATTCTCAGTGTCCTCAAGAAAAAGATTATGATGACGCGTTAGCGGTAGCAAAAAAGCTAGGTATTGAACTATTAAGAATTGATTTTGTTAAAGAATATTGGGACGACGTATTCTCTTATTTAATTAGAGAATATGAAGCTGGTAGAACTCCAAACCCAGATATATTCTGCAATAAATATATTAAGTTTGATGCTTTCTTAAAATTCGCTAAGTCAAAAGGTTTTGATATGATTGCTATGGGTCATTACGCAAAGCGTATCGATAAAAATGATAAAGCTTATTTATGTAAGAGTTTTGATCAAAATAAAGACCAAACATATTTCTTATCTCAAATTAGTCAAGAGCAATTAAAATACTCATTATTCCCTCTAGGAGATATTGATAAAAAAGAGGTTAGAAAAATCGCTCATGATTTAAATCTTGAAATTGCTGATAAAAAAGACTCAACAGGCGTGTGCTTTATTGGAGAGAGAAATTTTAAAGAATTCTTGAAAAATTATATTCCTGCCAAAAAAGGAAATATTGTTGATATTGACACTAACCGAGTAATAGGCACTCATGATGGCGTGATGTATTACACAATTGGTCAAAGAAAAGGACTTGGAATAGGCGGAATTCACGGAGAAACAGCTCAAGGGTGGTTTATTGTGAAAAAAGATATCAAAAACAACATTTTATATGTTGCTAGTGGTCCTGAATCTGATCGATTAAACTCTGATTCTTGTTTAGTGAGTAATTTAAATTTCATCACTGATAAACCAAAAGAAGGACAACATATCTACGCGAAATTTAGATATCGACAAAAAGATAATGGAGTCACTATTTTCTATAAAGGTGATGATCTAGTTGAATTAAAATTTGATGAGCCATATAAGGCTGTTACTCCAGGGCAAGCCGCAGTATTCTATGACGGAGATATTTGTCTTGGTGGAGGCTTAATTGATTCAACTTATTACAAAGGCAAAAGAACAGATTTATAGGTTAATATTAGTAATATAACCAAATAGCAACCTCTAAAAGATAGAGGTTTTTTATTCTGAAAAAATTTTTTTCTTCATGCGCGTCATTCAAGGTTAATGACTGTGCGCGCGAGGCTTAAAAAATAACTTTTTTATGGAAACCAATTATGTAAAAATAATGACATCTGATCGGAGAACTATTTATGGAAAACAAAAAGAAATTTTTATCTATTTTATTCCCAGTTTTGTTTTATGGAGCGCTTTGGGGAATTTTTGAAGCTACTCTAGGCACTTTATTACATCTTCCTGCTTTTGAAGCTGGCGGATTATTTACTAAGAGTAGCATAATTATGGTCCCTGTAGCCTTCTTAATTATGACTCTATGTTATAAGAAGACTGGTTCATTAATTTCTGTTGTGTTTGCAGGATTAATTTCCGCCACAATTAAATTAAGTACAGCGATCGTTGTACCATTTGGAATTTATGTCTATTTCCCAGCAATTTATATTGTAGTGGAATCCTTAGCGATGTTTGGTGCGTTAGCAATCTTTAGACCATCTAATGTATTAAGTACAAAAACCTTTGCCGCATTTGTTACTGCTGCAGTTACTTATCAATTTACTTATATTAGTATTTGTTCAATTACCGCAGTTGCTGCTCCAGGACTTACTGGTAACATTAATGCCTTTGAAAGCATGGCAAACTGGAAGAAAGTTGGAGAAAAATACTTATTCACCTATAACGGAGTTGCTATTATTTATGCTTTAGCTTTAGGTGGAGCAGTGTATGGTGTTAGTAAACTTTTAACAAAGTTAAATGTTGAAACTAAATTTGACTATAAGAAAATTCTTAACTCTCCAATTACCGCTTCTGCCACTTTAGCAGTTGCCTTTGCGTTAACTATTTCTTTATCCTTAGTTAAATAATCAATTTGCTTTCTTAATATACTGTTTAGCCATCTGGCCATAGCAGTGGATAAATAAAGATAAATAATCCTCAAAACTTACTTGGTGAGACCCGTGATACACTGTGTCATAACGGACACCATATTCACAGGTTTTGAGGATATTTTCTTTATATCCGTTTCTATAGTAGAAATCTCTTCTTCTTTTCCTTAATTGGTTATCGCTATATTTATCATCTACTTCTTCAAAGCAGAGGATGAATGTTTTATTAGGGTATTTTTTAAATACTTCTTGGATGATTTGACTGCCATATCCCTTGTTTCTATAACTTGGAGATACTGCAAGGAAGAAGAGATAACAGAGATCTTTATCGTAATGTCAAAGAAGGCCCCCACAACGACTTTGTTGATGGATACCTCTATATGTTGGGGATGAATTTGACAAAAAATAACACAAAAAAAGTATAGATATTGCTATTAATATAGGTGAGATTTTGATATAATAAATATGTAAGAAAGATATCAATAAATTGATATCTAACTTCGATATTTAATGTATATGAAACTCATAAAAAGAACCTATCGTTTTCGTCTATATCCTAGTGACTCTCAAAAAGATTTAATTGAGAAAACTTTAGGTTGCTCTAGACAGGTATATAATGAGTTTCTTTCTCTTGCTAAAAAGGAATATGAAAAAGATCATAATTATAAAGTAAGTAAATATGATCTTATAAAATTACTCCCAGACTATAAAGACAAATATCCCTATTTAAAAGAAGTAGATTCTATTGCTTTGCAACAAAGCGTAATTCACTTATATGAAGCTTATAGAAACTTCTTTCGACATAATAGCGATTTCCCAGTATTTAAAAAGAAAAAGAATGATTATGGATATATTACGATGAATATCAATAACTCTATCCGTATTATAGGTAATGAGATCCAAATTCCTAAAATCGGTAGAGTAAAATTTGTTTATCATCGTCAGCTACCAGAATCATTTGTCTACTCAATGATAAGCGTTTCTAGAATTGGGAAATATTATTATGTTTCTCTTATTGGAGAAGAAGAATATCAAGAATATGAGGAACATAGTAAAGACTATTTAGATTTAGCTAATTCCATCGGATTAGATTTTTCTTTAGCAAATCTATTTGTTAGTGACTACAAAACTAAGTCTAATATGCCTAAGTATTATGAATCGTCTTTAACTAAACTCGCAAAAGAGCAAAGAAAGCTGTCTCATATGGTAAAGGGTAGTAATAACTATAAAAGTCAGCTCCTTAGAATTACTAATCTACATGAGCGAATTGCTAATCAAAGAAAAGACTATCTACATAAAACTAGTCGATATCTTGCTAATAAATATGATTATGTCTTCGTTGAGGATTTAGATTTAAAAGAGATGGCAAAAAGAAAGGAAGAACTTAAACTAGGTCTATTCGTTTCTGATTTAGCCTTTGGAACATTCTTAAATCAGCTTAAATATAAGTTAGAATGGCTAAATAAGAAATTAGTAAAAGTAGATAAGTACTTCCCATCTAGTCAATTATGTTCTGAATGTGGATATCGTAAAACTGACTTACTACTTAAAACTAAATCCTGGATTTGCCCAAATTGTGGAGTGAAACATAACCGAGACCATAATGCGGCGATTAACATTAAAAAAGAAGGAATGAGAATGATTCTTAATCCTTCTAATTAAATAACTATAAACAAGTTGTTTGTCTTGATATAAACAAACTTAACCGAGGGACTCTCGGGGATAGCCCATTGATACTGAAATCACAAGATTTCTTGAGTGGGAAGCCCCCATCTTCTATAAGTGGGGGAGTCACAAAATAAAAGGTTAGTAAATCCTATAAAAGAGTTATTATCATAGACCGCGTAAATGTCATTATCTTCCTTTAAGGCAAAAGAGAAAAACATCTCTACCGGAGGTCTTTCTTCTTCTGGAAAGCTGGAGATATATAATGGCTCGATATCTTTTTTAATATTTTGATTTGATTTGTAATTTATGAATTTCATTAGATTAATTCTATCACTAGGATGATAATATATCATATATGGTTGTAAAAGATTTAGCGACTGCGATTATATTTCTATTCTTAGGTGTCACTGTTTTTATTGTCGGCATGAACCTCATGTCAGGCGGACTAAAAAAAGCGACAGGTAAATCTCTTAAGAAAATATTTAAGAAAACACAGAATAGCCCTTTTGCGTGTTTAGGAATTGGTAGTGGAGTGACCGCTTTAATTCAAAGTAGTGCGGCTACTTGTGTGCTTGCAGTTGGTTTTATTAATGCTGGAGTGATGACTCTATATCAAGGAGTAAATATCATGCTTGGTTCTTTTATAGGAACCACAGTTACAGGCATATTAGTGTCACTTTCATCATTTAGTATTGGTCTATATTTAGCCCTTATTGCTTTTGTTGGCATTGTGATGATGTTCTTTAAAAAAGAAAAGGTCAAAAATTTTGGTGAAGTTCTTACTGGCTTTGGTTTAGTTTTCTTAGGTCTAGACTTATTAAAAAGCGCATTTAGCCAGGCTGATATTAATAGCGCTACTCAACAGTTATTCTCTTCAGTTAGCTTCCCATTATTACTTCTTTTAATTGGCATTGTTTTAACTGCTTTAGTGCAGTCTAGTAGTGCAGTTACTGGTATAGCTATTGTCATGGTCACTAGTGGAGCAATTCCTTTTTCTAGTGCGATATATTTAGCTTTAGGAGCAACAATTGGAACTTGTGTCACTACTTTAATCGCTACTATCGGAGGCACAGTTAACGCCAAAAGATCAGGCTTTATTTCTTTGGTGATAAAAGTAGTTGCGGCCTTAATTGCGATTGCAATTATTTGGCCTTTATCGACTCCAATATCTAATTTCTTCTCTTCTAGCTTTGGCTCTTCTGGCTTAGGCTTAGCGATGTTTACGCTTCTTTATAGTGTAGTTTTCTTTATCGCTTCTATGCCTTTAGTGAAACCTTTGATTAAAGTATCTGAAAGAGTTATCAAAGATAAAGATTTAGAAAATAAGAAGAATTTACTTTTATATATCGATGACAGATTATTAAACACTCCTGATATCGCAGTTATGGAAGTAAAAAACGAAATCTTACATATGTATAATTTAGCGATGCTTAACTTTAGATATGGCTACGAATGTTTAGTAAAGGGTGATAAAACTAATTCAGGCTCTATTGCGGATACTGAAAGTAATATTGATTATATCAATAGCAAGATTACTGAATATTTAATCTCTTTATCTAATAAAGTTGGTAAAGAAGATTCTAAAGTAGTGGGTTCTTATTTCCACGTTATTAACGATATTGAGCGTATTGGCGATCATGCTTATAACTTTTTTGAACATTCAAAAGTTTTAGAAGAAAACGACTTAAGATTCTCTGATGTAGCGGTTAAAGAAATTGATGTTTTCTTTGATTTAATTATGGATATGTCTGATTTAACTATTGATATCTTTAAAGATGAACAATATCAAAAACTTAATCAACTTCACGAATTAGAAGAAAAGAGTGATGTGCTCGCTAAAGAGCTAAGTGATAACCATTATAAGAGAATGACCGCGAACGAATGTAATGGGGCTCTATCAGATGACTTTGCCACTTTAATTAGTGAACTAGAAAGAGTAGCGGACCATTTAACTAATATTGGTTATTCTGTTATTAACCCAACTGGAGACGAAGAATAAAATAAAAAGGGGCTGTTAAGAAACCTATGAGGTGACTTAGCCCCTTTTAATTTATGAAAAATAGGTGAAATCGCAAGAAATCACCTATTTTTGTTACAAT
>CACXNV010000017.1 GCA_902769185.1 uncultured Erysipelotrichaceae bacterium
AATCCATCTAATTGATACCAGTGGATCGCTCCGCCTGTCATACGAGATAAATTTCTAAGTGGGATATAGTAGACTCCCATGACAATCATATTAGCGACCTTTGGATTAAACTTTCTTAGGAAAGCAATTGCCACTCTAATGCACCAGGCAAAGAATCTTCCTGCCCATCCTTTAGCGTATCTTAATTGATCAACGGTCGTATAATAGTTGGCCACAATTCTTTTCTTTTTATGGAACACTAAGTGTCCATTAGGGATATCTCTACCTAATAAATATTTAAATTCATCATTAGGAACATCAGTAACATCAGCCTTATAGTAAGAAGGAATTTTCTTTTCATCATAAGGAACAATGTCTGTAGTTCCTTCTTTATGAATTGTTCCCATTAAACGCATATCTTTAGAGGAGGAACCAATATAGATTTGATAATTTCCTTCTTCAACTTCCCATTTATTGGTTTTTACATTGAAATAACGGAAAGTATATTCATCAAATGGGATATTAATAACCTTTTCTTCATTTGGTTCTAATTCTACTTTTACAAAGCCTTTTAAGCCTTTTCTTTCTCTAAAGATTTTGCTGTTTTTAAGTCCAACATAAAGTTGAGCGACTTCTTTTCCTTTTACTTCTCCAGTGTTTTTAAGTTTAAAGGAGACACCTTGAGAATTAATTTTTAAATCTTTATATTCAAAGCTTGTATAACTTAAACCATATCCAAATGGATATAAAACGGATATCCCTTTAGAGTCGTAGTAACGATAACCAACATAAATTGCTTCGCGATATTCCGCGGTCATTGGTTTATCGTGGAAATATTTATATCCTGAATAATTTTTATAAAAGAATGGATAGGATTCAGATAACTTACCACTTGGATTAACTTTCCCAGTTAAGACATTTAATATCGCTCTCGCGCCAGCTTGACCTGTTAAATTCATATGTACTAAAGCGTCGACTTTTTTCGCAAATGGTAACTCAACCGCTGAACCACAAGATAAACAAACAACAACGTGTTTATCGAGTTTAGAAACTTCTTCAAGTAAATCTAATTGATTTTGAGGAAGTCTCATATTAATACGGTCAATGCCTTCAGCTTCACTTAAATCATCTAAG
Source organism: uncultured Erysipelotrichaceae bacterium (assembly GCA_902769185.1). Classification (GTDB taxonomy): domain Bacteria; phylum Bacillota_I; class Bacilli_A; order RFN20; family CAG-826; genus UBA2450. The sequence continues at coordinate 1,114 of CACXNV010000017.1, forward strand.
CCTAAAAATAAGACCACGATATCTGCAGACTTTGCAAGTTTTAAAGCTCTATTAACTCTATTTTTGCTTTTCTTACCGTTAAGGTGGAAACCTGGTTCATAACCGATATAGTTGATATCATATTCATTAATTACATCAATAACACGATCAACTTTATAAGAATTAACTAAGCTAGATCCCGCTCCTTGATATCGAGGTAATTCAACAAATTTACCAATAATAGCGACTCTTTTATCTTTATTTAAAGGAAGAACGCCGTTATTTTCTAATAACACGATACTTTCTTCAGCGGCTTTTTGAGCTAATAAATGATGTTTTTCTAAATCAACTTCTCCGTCTTTTTCCTTAATTGTTTTATCGGTTCTAAATGCTAAATCTAAAAGACGATCCACACAATCATCTAAAACTGCCTCAGAGATTTTATTACTCTTAACCGCATTAACGATATCCTTAATGGTGTCTCCATCATTAAACGGCATCTCCAATTCATTTCCTGCTAATAAGCCTTCAACACGGTCATCTTCTCCACCCCAGTCAGAGACTTGGCAGCCGTTATAGCCCCATTCTCCTCTTAAGATGTCATTATTTAAGTGTTTACTTTGGCAGGTATAATCTCCATTAACTAAGTTATATGAAGACATAATCATCCAAGGTTTAGCTTCTTTAACAGCAATTTCAAAGTTTGTTAAATAGATTTCTCTTAAAGTTCTTTCATCAACAATAGAGTCTACTGTAGTTCTTCTTAATTCTTGGGAGTTACAGGCAAAATGTTTTAAGCAACCTGATACTCCTTCTTCTTGTATACCCTTAATATAAGAGCTAGCCATTTTACCTGCTAGATAAGGATCTTCTGAGAAGTATTCAAAGTTACGTCCACAAAGTGGATTTCTTTTTATATTCATGCCTGGTCCTAATAAAACATGAACTTTTTGATGAACCGCTTCCTTTCCTAAAGCGTGGCCAATTTCTTCGCCTAACTCTAAATTCCAGCTAGAGGCAACACTTACTGCAGTAGGAAAGCAAGTTGCTTTATAAGATTCATTAAAGCCAAGGTTATCTGCTGCGGCTTGCTGCTTTCTTAAACCGTGTGGGCCGTCAGAAAGAAACATGGAAGGTATTCCAAGCCTAGCAATATCTTGAGTTTGCCAGAAGTCTTTGCCACTCATCAAAGAAGCTTTTTCTTCTAGTGTAAGCTTATCAATAATATCTTGATGTTTTCTTGCCATAGTTATTACCTCCATCCTAATTTCTTTCCTGCAATTTTATACGCTAATTCAGTTAACGCTTGTCTTAGTCTTGGAATTAGTATGTTCATCCAGAACAAGAGAGAGTGATAATAAACTTGTTTATATAATTCTGGCTCTTTCTTTTTGAAAGATTTTCTAATTTCTTTATAATGCACACCTTTTTCTTTTCGATAATGCAAATAAATATAGAAATACAAAAGATAGAATACGGTATTCAATTCATGCATCACGAATCGCTTGTGATATTTTTCCATAGACATGATTTTATTAGTGGATACGGTTTTAATTGTCTCGTGAGCAACTTTAACCATGTTCATATAATTTTTATCCATCTTCTCTATGGAGACAGATTGACCAATTCTTCCCACTGTATATAAATAAAGCGGTTTATCAAGATAATAAAATGTTTGGGAGTTAATAAAACAATCCAAAACATATTTCGTGTCTTCGTAAAATACCTTTTCTACGAGTCTAACGTTATTTTCTTGTAACACTATTGTTTTAACCACTAATTCATGGACCATAAAATATTTGGCTTCAGGAACTTTTTTAAAGTTAGAGAAATCGCTGACAATATTTAATCTCTTCACCCATTTTTTATGAGAAGTGGTAACTTTATCTTCGGTGCCTTCCACTACACTTATGTAGTCAGCAAAATATAAATCAGGTAAGGTATTATCATTTAAATGCTTTTCAATTGTTTCAATTAATGATAATAGACCTTCTTTATCAATATGATCATCGCTATCAAGCAATTTAAAATATAAACCGGTAGCGATATTAATACCAACATTCACACCACTACCATGACCGCCATTTTCTTTATCCACAACCTTAATAAATGGATATTTTTTCTCGTATTCATGAGCGATCTCACTAGTTCTATCAGTGCTTCCATCATTAATAACAATCGCCTCGATTTTATCATCTACTCCAATAAGCAAAGAATCTAAGCATGACGCTAAAAACTTTTCAGAATTATATGAAGGAATAGCAAATGTTATTAGTTTCATATATGTTTTGCAACAATTTACGAGAATAATAATATGATATATCTTTCAGAAGATAAATACTATATTTATACTATGCGAAATATGCGAAACGCATGAAAGGGAGTACGGCTTTCTTTATTTACCAAAAGAGATTTTATTAAATTAGAAAATATTAATTAGTAACATTACATGTTGACGACGTAAATATCGTAGAAATAGGAGAAGAGTTACCGCTATAAATATTAGTACAATTCACAATATTTAGTTTGGCGCATCCTGTAGATTCATAATCGTAATCAACTGTCCAGTTTCTATCCACCCAGCATCCAATCGCAATAGAACAATTCTTAATGGTCATGTTCGTGGCAAAGACTCTGAAATATGCATTTTTTCCACTACTTCCTCCTAGATGAATAGCGGTTCTAGCTTTATCGCCTGTTTTTTCGATCAAGACTTCTCCAGTGGTATCAAAAGTGAAATATGTCGCTCCTGATCTACCTTGAACTGGGTTACCATCAGGAGTTCTACCTGAAGAATCAACCTTGGTTCCACTGCCTTTATTTCCACCTGCGTGGATTTTAAGGGAGGCGGAATTCTTAGAATAATCATTTAAAGTGCCATTATTAACATTTAAGGAACTAAAACCGTATAATCCACTAGATCCTGCGGTAATTTCTAAAGAGGAATTATCTCTAAGATTAATGGATCCTTGACCTTTACCTTCATTAGAACAGATAAAAATACCAGAACCAGTAGAAATGTTCATACTAACATGCGCGTCTCCGTTTAATGAAATGGAAGTTTCTGCGCTTTCAATTGAGACATTGATACCCGCTTTAGGGGAAATAAATGTCGCTTCTGCGCCGTTATTGAAATTAATTGGGAGTATACAAGCAAGTTCAATACAATCTTGACTTACATTGAAATTAGCTTCGCCAGCAATATTAATGGAAGAGCCATTAGGCGCATTCCAAGCATGTATTCCATCTTTACAATCAGTGACATTTAAAGTGCCGTATGGACCAACATTTGTAATAACACTAGGAGATTCAGAATAATCAATCGCAATCGCATTTCCATAATGATCAACATTAAGTGTGCCATCAATTTGTAAAGTGCCATGGACTTTAACCCCAGATTGTTCCGTAGCGCTATAGCCAGAAAGAGATAATATTGATCCTTGTTCAATAGTTAAATTATTAGCCACAATGCCATCAATTGCCTCATCATAATCAACAATTAATTCACCATTTCCATCAATAAATACTTGATCATAATATGTTAAATCTAACGAACCCGCTAAAGCGAATGTCGTAGAAGAATTATCTGCTAATGTTAAAGTTAAGATACTTTGAGTATTAACCATAGAAATGGTTGGTTCAATATCGGGGTATCGATTTTTAAATTCTCTTAAAGTTAATTCTTCTGCTCCTAAATAAATTTTATATTTAGAAAGTTCATCGATTTGGACAGGTTCAATATCTAAATTAGAGAAGATATCTAGCGACAATTGATATGGAGCGTTATTATTTAACGAAGTAATAGTTAATGTGTTTTCTCCTTCGAGAATATCAACACCTCTTAATACGAGATTTTCCCATTCATACATCGTTGATCGAATATCGCTACATCTTAAATTAAGTCCACTAACATCAATGTCACTGCCATTTAAAGATACACTAATGTAATTTGATAAATCTTTTGTTCCGGTTGCAGCTTTAATCTTATTCGCTAGTGTAATAGAAAGATCTCCAGTTCCACTACTTGCGGAATTAAAGACATAATCAAGAGTTTCGCCACTCGTGAAATTAGTAATGCATTGATAATTAGTGTTGTTTCCGCCTAAATCGCCCTCAAATTCAGTTAAATAGGCGTAAGCGGTATCAACATTATTATATTGAGATTCATGGTTCACTAAATCATGATGATGGTCATACATCGCAAAACCATCATCAATTTCTACTTCTTTATGAATTTCACTACGATCAAAAGGAATCAATGGTTCATATGGAGTTGATTCAGTATAGACTGCGTAGTGGTCACTAGTTAATTGCGCTCTAGTGTCCGCCGGTCCTTGATATTTGGTCGCATCCACTAAATATTTATCAAAATATATTCCATTATTGGCTAAGAGAATAAAGTCAATAATTTCTTGAGGGTCTACATTTGGCTTATATCCCACTTGGCTATAAGTGAATTGTTCTTTATTATTATCAAGAGCTTGATATTTAGAATCGACATAATCTAATTCATTCATGAAAATGTCATAGGCCCATCCGATATCTTCTTGATGGCAGTTGAAGTCGCCAGAAACAATGATGGGCATTTTCCCTTTATATGGGGAGATTAATTCATCCAGTTTTCTCGCATTCTTCGCATTTGGGGATTGTTGTAAATCCATATGAGCAGAAACATGCATATAGATATATCCATCGCTATTACGTTTGAATATACCATATGACATAATTCGGTTATATCCACCATAATCAGGGAAATGACTACCAGAAACATCAGGTGTATCACTAAACCATTTAGTGGCACTTTCCAAAAGTGTAACCGTATCTCTTCTATAGAAAATTCCACTACTTTCATTTTTATAATTCGCATCTCTACCATATCCAAGATAGCCATATTCAGGTCCTAATTCTTCTTTTAGACCACTAACCCAATTGTCAGTGGCTTCTTGAACGGCGACTGTATCAGGCATAAATGTTCTAATATTTACCGCCACTCTAGGCAAACGATTAACAACATCTCCAGAATCGCCATTTCCTAAAGTACCATCATCCGCGTTTCTAACATTATAGGTCATAGTCTTGATTTGTTCTTTTTTGCTATATCCTTCTTTGATAGGCTCAGGATAATAGGTAATAACTTCATCACTACTTTCTGCTTTTTCTAAGATATTTTTTGCTCCTTCAATTAGACCAATGGTTGTATCACTAGTCAATATTAAAGCGTTATTATTAATTTTTAGTTCATATTCATCCTCAAAAGTAGAATCACTCTTTAGATGAATTAAATATGATTCATCAACATAACTATTAACTACTTGTAAGCCAAGCACTCTATCACCAAATGCATCATTAAGTTCTTTAGCAGCGGCTTTAGCAATCTCATCATCTTCATAATAACTAATTTTATATAAAGATAATGGAATAATATCATCCTCTAGTTCGGGAATAATTTCTTGTTGTTCATATCCGCAATCTTCACAAGTTCTAATTTTAATTCCTTCACTCGTGGAGGTTGGATATAAACTAATTACCCAAGCGCTATAAGAATGTTTTTCTTTATTACCGACAACATTATGGCCACATGTGCCTTCATGCCAGTGATATTCGTCATTATGGGACCAACTTTCCGAATATGTATGGGTGTGAACTTGACTACCTTTTTCAATAATTACTTCATTATGATATCCACAGACTGTACATTCTTGATATTTAAGTCCATCTGTAGTCGTAGTACATTCTTTTTCAACAATCCATTCGGAACCATAAGTATGCGTGGCTTTGTCACTAATCGATTCGTGACCGCATGTCGCCGTATGCCAGTGATTAGATTCATCATAGCTCCAAACGGTAGAATAAGTATGTTCATGAGAAGGGTCAACTGGTTCTGTACTACTACACGCCGCTAAAGATAAGACGGCGAAGGTAGGAAGGAATATCTTAATAAATTTATTTTTCATCATTCTCCCCCCCCTTATTTAACAGACAATTTGAAATAATCAAATCTAGGAATGGATCTTTCATTCCATTTATTCTTACTCGCGTTTTTATTGCAATTAATTTCAATGAGGTTTTCCCCATTTGCCAAATATACATCCGCTAAATCAAGTTCAAAGAATGTTACCCAAGGTAGAGAATCATTATCAGGAGAATCAACACCTGGAATATCGACGTTGAAGTCGATTTTGGTCCCGTTAATATATATATCAACAAGTTCGCTGATATTTTTATTCGCGGTATGAGGACCAACTCCATCATCCCAATAATAGGTATTCGCAGCTCTAACAGAAAGAGCATATTCTCCTTCAATAACATCTGTCTTAAAGGTGAGAGAAGTGTCTCCATTATATTTCGCGCTGGTTTTAGTTTTTCCGCTAGTAGAAGCATCTAGACCAATAACATATGTAGCGTTTCCTGCTGGAACAAAACTTCCTGTTAAAGAATTATAAGAATAGGTCATTCCAGTTTCATTTTCCACCTTGTTACTACCTTCTTTAAAAGCATTTTCTGCTTCTAGATAAATAGCTTTATCAACATCAAAGGTTTGAGTGATGGTAATTTCACTATTTTCTAATAATGTTGCGGAAATAGTAACAGTGTCATCTCTAACAATTCCTTCAGTCATTTCTATATCTAATAAGGAATTAGCTATTACTTCAGAGGTTTCATCTTCATAATGAGCTAGCACTGGAACTATATCCTTAGTTAAATATTGACCAGACATAATAGAGAATGAATCGAAGAATTCAATAGAAACGATATTTCCTCTATGCTTGTTAGTTTTTCCCACACTAACAACTTCAAAGCTTTCAATATTTAAGGTTGATGGAGATTCATGCCAATAAGTCTCATCTCCAACAGTGGAAGTCTTAAATTGTAGTGAGATTGTGTTTTGTCCCGCTTTTAAAGCGATATTAGGAATCACAAAATCACTATATACATTATATAGAGGAGCGTAAGCATTATGGGGTCCACATCCTGCTAAGACAACATCATCAGGAATTTCTATTATTTCATTATTAACGTATAAATCAGCAATTGTATTGATTTGAAGAGGATTCATATAATAATCAGAACCTACTTTTCTTAAGAAAGAATTTGCGCATCTAAGATTAATAGAAGCCTCATTATGAGTGTAGCTAGTGACATTGAAGGAAATTTTTGCGTCTTTACCGGCTTTTACTTCATCTCCAAATCCACCGACAAAATACGCTTTTCCAACTTCTTTTAATTCGTTTCCGGCAAATTCATATTTAGTTTCTTTAGCGAATTTTCCTCCCGTTTGTGTCATTTTTATAATTGGAATCGGAGAAACAACATTAAGATCAAGTTTAGAGGTAATCGCATTATTGATATTTGAAGTCACATCAAAGGAATAGATTTTCCCTAATCTTGCCACTGTGGCATTTCCGCTAACGGTATATTCAGAGAATGGTAAGATTTTCTTATTCCCACTTGTATATTTTGCAAGGAATCTATAATCTTTAAAATTAATTCGTTCACCATCAGTTACATAGAAAGTTTCTAATGGTTCAATGGAGATAAGCCTACTATTATCTAAATTTTCATAAACATTAATTCTTTGAACGACAGAATAATTATGTGCGTTTTTCGTATAAGTGATATTAATTTCTTTATCTTCTAAAGTTAAAGGATTGGCATTTGAAATGCTATATTGATCATTTGCGATAACTTTGGTGGAACCATCATTATATAATTCACTAACAACCATTCCTTGTTTATCAAATGTTTCGCCAACGATATAAGAAACTTTATAAGGGGCTTCACTAATCTTGATGCCTTGGAAGGCCACATCAATTAATTGAACATCTTCAATGGTTAAAACAAAGTCCTTATAAGTAATGGTAATATCTCCTCCTTCAAGGAAGAATAAAGCATCAGTTGAAACTTTATATGGCCTTTTTACAGGGTCAATCACTTGTGTAAACACTGAGTGATCAGAATTAGAAACATATGTGCCAACAAGTAAGATATCTTCCGCTTTTGGACGAGCAAGATTATTCTTATAATAATGGACTTCAGATTTTAAAGAGGCCTCGACACTTTGAAGTTTCGCATAATCTGCCGGATCAATATCAGGATAATTTTCTTTGAAATAAGCTTTCCAATCTAAATAAGAAGAAAGCACAATGCCTCCGGCGATACCTAAAGTGGTTAATCCAATTATAGGAAGAACGATAAGGTTAATTAACTTATTTAGTTTCATTGCCTTTTTCCTCCTTCTTTTTGAAGAGTTTACCGAAATCTGGTTTTAGGACGAGATATAGTACAAAGACTATTCCTCCTGCGAGCACCACCTCTATCGCGGTGACCGCTGGTCTCCACCATGACCAGCTTTGTAAAGATGGTAATGAGATGATTTGATCTTCACTAGTTTCGTTATAAATCTTGTTTTGATATTGGACATGTAAAGTCATGTATAGAATTTGTTTAACTGCATGTCTCATACGATGTTGAAGTCTTGGGGAACTACTCGTAGAAGGCGAAGCAATACCTTCCGCGTTAGTTTTAGTGTGCATGCCTAAATTACTACCCGCTCTAAGAGACTGTCCACCATTCATATATATTGGGTTATCCGCATAGTCAGTAACAATTCCCCCTTTGAAGTTCCATTCGTATCTTAATACGCCATCAATGAGGTGTTCACTTCCTCCTGACCAGATTCCTCCAACACGATTATAACTTGACATAATGCCAACACATTCTTCATTTTCAACCACCATATGGAATGGTCTTAAATATATTTCTCTAAGTGCTTGTTCGGTTAACCAAGTATACATCGCATCTCTTTCGTTTTCGCTTTCCGCGCAGACAAGATGCTTTAAGAAAGAATATTTACCAGTGTTATATAATCCTCTAACTTCTCCGCAAAGCATTAAACCAGTTAAAAAGCCATCTTCACTTAAATATTCATAATTTCTTCCTTGGAATGGGGAACGATGGATATTACAACCAAATGCATAAGCGCCATCAATCCCTTTCGCGGTCATTTCTTTTCCATATTGAAGACCGAATTTATAGGATAAATCAGTATTAAATGTTTGCGCAAATACGGTCGCACATGGGAATCCGGTTCCAACATCGCTACCAGCATTAAATCCTCTCACTTGGCTTGGGCCATCATAATCATAATTTCTAGGTTTTCCAACGCTTGGCATCGCGGCGCTACCAAAGTCACCGCTATTTACAAGAGCGAGGGCTTCACTAAATGGGACACCATCAAGGACATCTTCCCATCTTTCGTCATTGAAGTCATTACCTAATTTTAGACCAAGTTCATTGGCACTACCTTTATCAAATAAAAGTGTCGGACTTCCTCCCCAAGTTGGAGCAGTTGTTGGTACAACTCTACCAACTGAATCAACAGTTTGTGCGTCCCACGCATTTGCAAGAGCCTGAGTGTAGGTGTTATATACTCTTACATTTGAAGTAATTTCGCGATCATCCGGAGCCACAAAGGTTGATAAATTAATTGCACTAAATTCATTACGGTGAATGAAAGGAATATTCGCATTAGAATCGCTGCCATCAATGGAAATACCACCTTCTGCAGCTTCACCAGTAAATCTATTTTCTACCGTATTTAAAGTCACTTCATCTTTATCGACTAAAATATCTTCTGCGACAGTGTAATTTAATACACCTTCAACATCTTCTTCACCTAAAACAGTCATGGTTTTCACACGGTGTGAATCAGTCATTAATTTGACTTTATATGTTCCCGCCTCAAGTTCGTATCCTTTGAAATCATTGTTATTCGCATCATAACAGTCATAACTTTCAAAATCTTTAACATTGATATCGATAGTGACAGTGGCGTTTTCTCCTGGTTCAATATATGGAGTTTTCGCAGCGCCCACTAATGAAACAGATGATTTTTCAATTCCGCCTGGAGTATATGGAGCTTCAACATATATTTCAACTACATCTTTTCCTTTAACTGTTCCAGTATTGGTCACTTGAACTTTTAAAGAAATTTTATCAGTATTAACAATTGGTTTTTCTAAAGGAATGGAAGTTTCAATTAACTCCCAATCAAATGTGGTATAGCTTAAGCCATATCCAAATGGGAATTGCACCACTCCTTCATAGCCAGAGCCATATGGAGAAGAGAATGTATTCCAATATCCTTCAGCATCCGCGGTTTCAAACCATTTATAGCCAACATAAATATTTTCGGCATAATCCATATATGATGGGGAATCGGTATAATATCCCATTCCAGCATTTCTTTTTACACCATGAGGATATAAATCAGTGCCGTTAGAATAATGTTTAATTCCTTCCCAACCGCTATAGCCATCATTGACATTAAAGCTGAAATCGTATGGGTAGGTATCTACGGTTCTACCACTCGGATTACTTTCTCCGTATAAAATATAAGGAATTTCTGCGGCCCCTCTATTGCCAGTTCCACCGACAATTAAACAAGCGTCTAGGCCAGGGATAGTGTCTAAGAAGTCAAGTTCCATCGCGTTCGTGGAATTAATTAAGACAATAGTTTTATCAAAATTTGCGCCCGCAAAAGTCAATAATTCTTCTTCTTCAGTAGAAATTTCTAAATAATGACGAGAATTATCAGTAACATGTTGAATAAATTTATTTTGATGTTTTGGAGGATCAACTGTCTCTCCTGCTCTACGAGAAAGAACAATTATTGCCGTATCAGAATGGCTTTTCGCACTATTTAATATCGCTTGATAATCGCTTACGCTAGGTTCATAAAGCCAGAAATAATCATCAACAAATGTATCTTGTAAGGAATATACAATTCCACCCTCATTTCCATATCTAATTGGAGTGGTTGGAAGAGTTTGGTAATAATCAATCACGTTAGAAGCGTAATTAACTCCATAGTCTCTTAGCGCTTTTAAAAGCATGATTCGATCTTTGCCATTTTCTAATCTAACTTGGCCAGAACCTGAACCTCCCACAACCCAATCAACCGCGCCATGACCTAAAACAGCAACATTTTTGTTTGAGCGTGCTAATGGTAAAACACCATCATTTTTAACAAGGACACTTCCTTCTCTAACAACTTCTTTAGAGAGTTCTAATCCTTCATCAACTCCCTCATCGTCGTTAGCGATTAACCCAATTGCAATTGGTGGACACAAAAATGCATCAATTGTGTCTTCATATTCGTAAAGATACCCCTTGCCAATAGAGAGTCCGATTTCTAGTCCCACCATCAAAGGAATAGTGATAGCAGCGGCAATGATCCTTTTTACTGAAAAGTACTTCTTGAAACTCATTTATGTAATCTCCAAACTTAATTTATAATTTAAAATCACTATAGATACAAATACCTAACGTAGTTAGAGAAATTACATTCACTAACGCGACTAGCAATATATCACTTAATGATTTTAAAAGCACGTCTGTAGATAGGGCAAACAAGAGCACACCTAAGCTACTCATTACCATGAAAATCCCTATCAAGGTTGAAATATGAGCGAGTATGACTCTATAGTCATGTCTTTTTCTATATTTAAGAATGAAAAAGATGTTAGCCCCTATGAAGGCTAAAATTCCAACATACACCACAACATTCATCAATACTGAGAATCCAAAATTAGTAAATGCCGCTCCGATATCGGTGAATACACCAGTAAAGAAATTTGTGAAGAAGCTCCTAGAAATAGAGGATCTTGCTAATAAAGATATCAGTAGCGATATGAATGCAAGAACAAATGGAGAATAAGTTCTAATCTCTTTTCTAACTTTTTCTTCTCTAGCAGTCATATATAATTTCCCATCTACTCTTTCAACGGGTCTAAGAAATCCAAACAAAGTGGCAAAACTAAATATAATCCCGACAATAATCGTAAAAATTACAAGTCCTTTGGCGATATTTGTGGACATCGCTTTTTGACCACTGATATTTAATTCAACTTCATAGATAGGATTTTTGGCGTCATGATTAATTGCATATGAATAAGTAGAAACATAAGTATAAAGAATGTTTTTCGCTGATTTTCTAGCCACATGCAAATCATTGACATTACTTAAATCAAGTCTTCTTCCACTCGCATAACTATTAAGAGGATTTAATATCGCATCATTTCCCGCATATGCGCACTTTCTCGCATTCATAGAGGCATCCGCGCCAGTATAATAATCGGTGAGAACTGTGCCTTTAAAACCCCACTCTTCTCTTAACATCGTCGTACATAAAGCATAATTATGACCAGTATATATATTCCCTAATTTGTTAAACGAGGTCATCACCGCATTCGCTCCACCTTCTTTGACAGCGATTTCAAATGGACGGGCATATTCTTCTCTGAGCACTTGTTCATCTAACCATGTGGTTGTATTTCTTGGGTTATAGCCTTGTTCATCGCATATGAAATGTTTCATATACATATAAACCCCATTAGTTTTGGCTCCTTCAATTTCTTCCGCGGCGAGTTTACCACTTAAAACTCTATCTTCAGAGAAATATTCATAATTTCTAGATCCAAATGGAGAACGATGCAAATTGATACCTGGTCCATATAAAGCGTTGACGCCAATCTCTCCTTGTCCTTCAGCCCCAATACAAAGACCTAAATTATTAAGCAATCTCTTAGAAAAAGTACACCCGATGATTGCTTCATCTGGGAAACTAGTCCAGCTAGGGTCAATTATTACAGGAGAAAATGTACCGTTATACCCCGCTGGACCATCAATTTCTCTTGTCAGTGGCTTACCAACACTTACCACATCTTTAGTTTTAAAGCCTGAGAAATAAATCATATTCACCATCTCATCAAGAGACATTTGATTAAGTAATAAATCCCAAGTCGAATCATTATAATCATTAGCAAGCGTGTCCACTAAAGAAACATTAAGTTTGAGTTTCGCGCCACTTTCGCCATTTAAATCACTCGCGGTTGGGAAAGTATCATCATCTTTAAGCAAAATGCGAAGATTATTTTCCACTCCAAATTTGGGAGCTTCAGTATAGTTATAATATTCGGTTGCGATAGAATCCGCGGCTTCACTAGCCACTGAGGAATTGTTGACTATCGTTCCACTATTTTTATTAAGCGGGAAGGAAGAAGCAAAGTTGCTTCTAGAAAGATATTCACTATCACTAATAAAACTACTTCCATCAATTGGAGCATTTTTATATGCATTAGTTCCAGTGAATAAAGGAACGACTGAAGTATTAGTGACTGGGTCATTATCAAAGAAGATAGTGCTAGAAACATTAAGAGTAAAGTCTTCAATTAATGTGTGAACATCTTTTCTAATAGAGATATGATATGTTCCATTTTCAAGTTCATATCCTTTATGATTATTGTTATTTTTGTCATATGCATCAAAAGAGGCCATATCATATGGATGGAATGACATAGAGACTTTTTTAGAAGCGCCAGGCTCAATATCTTCACTTTTTCCAAAATCTAAAAGGGCGATTGAAGGTTTTTCAATTCCTCCAGTGGTAAATGGAAGTTCAACATATAGTTGCGTGACATCTTTTCCTTTGATAGTGCCAGTATTGGTGATATTCACCTCAACTGTAATTTCATCATTATTAGAGATATTATCTCCTGTAGAAATATCCACCCCATTTTTCTTAATGGAAGTAATTTGTTGCGTAAAAGAAGTATAGCTTTCTCCATATCCAAATGGCCTAAAGACTGCTTCATCATAACTATGAATTCCAAAATTGGTGCTAGCAAAACTAGAAGACCAGAAATTCATCTTATCCGCGGTCTCATACCATTTATAGCCAAAATAAATACTTTCTTCAAATACTGGGGAATTATAATCATTTCTGTTCGCGTAAACCGGATCCGCTTTTGGGACAATCGGAAAAGTATCAGAAAGATGTCCGCTTGGATTGACTTCTCCATAGAGAATTTCAGGAATAGCTTCCGCTCCACATTCGCCAGTGACACCAACATATAATAAAGCGTCCACTCTATCATCCATTGATTCTAAAAACATCGCATTTGTAGTGTTAAGTAAAACAATGACTTTAGAGAAATTTTCGCTAAGCATATCTATCACTCCTTCTTCAACGGAAGTCGTTTGTAGATATGTACGATTATTAACAGTTTGTTTAGCCCCACCATCAGTAATTAAAGTTTGTTCCGCGGGTACTGATTCTTTAGAATTTGAATCAGTTCTGGTATTTTCTCCAGAAACTCTAGAAATCACAAATATTGCGGTATCAGAATATGCTTTTGCATTATCTAGCCACCCCTTAGATTCATACCAATTTCTAGAAGCTTCATATTGATAATAAACAGAAGCCTTTTTAGTATCAGAACTGCTCCCTTTGACTCTCGCGGGCCAAGAGAAAGAATTATATGCTTCAATTAAATCTTTATTATATTCATATTCTTCATTTTCAAATGCTTGCAGTAAATTGACAGATTTATTGGCGTTAGGTTTCGTAGATCCACTTCCTACTCCAATTTGAAGCCACCCATTTTCTGTAGCCCCATAGCCAAAGATATTGACTTTCTTGTTATGAGAAAGAGGAAGGGCATGATTTTCATTTTTAAGTAAGACGATTCCTTCTTCTAATAATTCAGTACAAAGTTTGCCACCATTATTTTTTTCTCCCTCTTCTCCACCAGAATCGGTATTAGCCTTATTTGCTTCATTCGCTAAAAATCCTCCGATGACGGGATCATATTCTTTTTCGATATTGATGCCAATCACTAGCCCAGTAATGAGAGCGGCACCAATAATCGGAGTTATCCATTTAGTTATTCTATGTATTCTTTTCATATTTTTATGCCCTTATTACGGTCGCATCCGTGAATACGCCAAATGCGGTCGCGTTATTATATCCAGAATTATAGATACCATTACAGTTCTTAATGGTTATTTTATTAGTATTAATAGAGGAATAATCATATGTAGTAAAGCCACTAGCATTAGTTAGACTAACCCATGAACCAATCGCATTATTGGCATTTTCAATGGTGAAATTAGCGGCTTTAATGGTTAACCCAAGTGCACTCTTGTGGGAGAATTGAATACCAGTCTTATTCTTATTCTGACTAGATTTAATTAATACTTCTCCGCTGGTATTAAATACTAGTTTTGCGTTAGTAGCACTAGTTTGGATAATATTGTCATCACTAAGAAGAATTAATGAAGCATTATTTTGAGTCTCATTATCATCTCCATTTGCGATAAGGAGATTTCTAAAAGCATAAATCGCAGACTTTCCACTTCTAATATTAAGTTTAGAACTATCTCTAAGAATAATAGAGCCAGAACTATTATATATTCCATATGCCGAAGTAGAAGTAATATTCACACTACCTTCATTTTCAATCACAAAATCCGAAGCTTTTGCAAGATATATGGCATCTTGAGTACTAGAAATATTTAACGAACCTTCAACTTCGATATAAGGGTAAGTAACTACAGAACTCCAAGCATAAATTCCATAATTGACATCAGAGATATTATATTCTCCTCCTTCATTAACAAAGATTCTAATTTGACTTGATTGATCTTTAGTAATTGCTTGAGCATATGCGAATCCTTGAAGATTAAAAATTCCATCAATCACTAGATCTTCATATATTTTTATGCCAGACATATCTTCTTTGGTGGAACCAATGAGATTTAAAGTAACTCCACTAGCAACAGTGAGGTTATAGGCATTAATTCCATCACAAAGTTGACTGTATTTGACTTCAAAAGTCCCGTTGCCTTGAATGGTTACTTTCTTAAAGGCTGAGAAATCAAGCATTCCGTCTAAATCTGATTGACCATCACTTGCGGTGATGAGAGTTTTCTTTCCTTCTAAAAGAGTGATATTGAGATATTTATCGTCTCCCACTGTCGTAGCTTCCGCAACTTGATTTGGGAATAATTCATTCCAAGAATCAATAGAATACGCACTTGTTCCTGCGATAATCGCAGAATCAGGAATTTCGATATTCCCATCAGTATAGACATTGATTCTATCAATATTTGCGGTTGCTCCTCCAGAATTTAAAACACTTAATCTATTCGTACCTTCATATACATTCGTCGTGAATACAACATATTCATTCCACGCTCCCACGTTACTAGCAATATTCGTATTAGAAACAATATTATCAGTATTTAAGGAAATATTATGGGAATTACCAAAGATAAAACTATTTGTATTGCCTAACATTCTAAAGACGAATCTCGCAATGGTATTTTTATCAGAATTAAAGATAAAAGAGAAACCACTTCCAAAAGTGTTTTTCATCTCTATGAAAGCATCATTACTAGGATGAGCATATGTCTCTTTTTGCGACTCCGTGGTACATTTATAGACTTTGCTACCACCATTGATGATGAAGGTTTCCGCTTCAAACAAATGATCGCTTCCTTCAATTACGGTAATAGGGATATTCACTTGTTTATCTTGATAAGAGATATTAATCGCCGTTGTTGATGGGGTAATTGAGGTAGTATTGACGGTATATCCGCTTGAAATATCTTTATTTCTTCCACTTTGATATGAGGCATATAAAACAAGCCCTGTCGTATCAATTTCATCTCCCTCGGAGAAATATACGTTCCTAGTGGGATATTCTTTAATTTCTAAGGTCAGTAAAGTATCTAATGTCACAGTGATAGGAACATAAGCGGTGGCTCCATAATAAGAAATTTCAATATTGGTTTTATCTACTGTTAAAGGGGTATCGTCATATCTAAATTTCCTATTATTTACGACATTTCCTTCAACTTTTCCTGAACTCCATGTAGCTTGCACCACCATTCCAGTAGGATCAAAATAGTCTCCTTCATAATAAGAAGTTTGAGTAGGGTTAGTGACTACCTCAATTGAGGTGACACTATCGTCGCTAGCTGGATCAGTTGGAAATGTGCGAGAAGAAAAAGAACAAGCCGCTAATAAATAACAGCATAATAAGACTGGAATGAATTTTAAAACTTTCTTCATCATCAATACCTTATTTAGCTATCAACATTGTTTGTTCCGGCGGAACCTACATTAAGGGTGTCGGTAGCACTATTGCCACCATCAACACCGGTCGCATTGCTACTCGCTCCTAAAGGAAAAAAGCATATTCATTATATTTTGAAGTTCCACTACCATCGTTAATAGTAGGTTTGTTAGCGGGATTTAAGGTAATTCTATAATCAGCTGCACGAGTGGCAAATCGGTATCCATTTTTTTCATTGAAAATACCTTTACCAATTGATACTGTCGCTAAAACTGAAATACCCTTAGTAGGAGCGCCTTATTACGGCTGCACATTTTGTTCTTGCTCACTTACTCTCGTATCTCTATACTTAGTAAATTCCGCTTATACCCCCTTATTAACTCAATTTAGCTGTTTTTTTCATCGCCTTTAATAATTAAGATGATGATATATGACACCAAAAGGTGTTATACATTAGTTTTTATGAGACAATACATGTTGAGTCTTTAATTTTATTTGTCAATGCTGTAGCAGTGTTACCACTATAAATATTGGCGCAGTTTACAATATTGATTTTACCGCAACCACTAGAAGTGTAGTCATATTCAACTGTCCAGTTTCTATTACTATTACAGTAGATGGCACTTGCGAAATTTTTGATGGTCATATTTGAAGCATAGACTTTGAAACCCGCGTTACCGCTTCCACCACCAATATGAATGCCATATTTTCCTTGGCTATCACTTGTGTTTTCAATCAAAACCACGCCACTTGTATCAAAAGCAAAATATGTTCCCCCATTACGACCTTGAATTGCGTTTCCATCCTTATTGACAGATGAAGCACAACTACCATTTCCACTTATGTGGACTTTTAACGAAGCAGAATTTTTGGTATGGCTGTTGATGTCACCTTGACAAACATATAATTTACTAAAGCCATATAAACCACTAGCAGCAGCAGTAATTTCTAATGTAGAGCTATTTCTCAAATTAACTCTTCCTTGGTTGTTGATTATAATTCCTGATCCGTATGTGGAAGTCACAGTTAAAGATGCACTATTATTCAATGTCAAATTATTGTTATCTGACTCATATGTTGCATACAAACCAACTTTGTCAGCAGTAATATTAACAACGCCACCATCAAAGTTAAATGTCATTATGGCGTCTATTTTAATGCCAATATCACCAGAAGTAATATTAACAACGCCACCATCAAAGTTAATTGCAGCAGCATTATTTGTTTGCAATGCTACATTAGTTAAGCTGCCAATAGCGGTTGATTTGCTTGAACTACCAGTGGCGGTAAGATTAACTTCGCCACCTTTGAAATTAATAATTCCACTAGAGTTTCTTAAAATTGCATTAATCACAGCGGTGATACTAGCGTTACAACCAGTGTTAAAGTTGACAGTGACTGCGCTAGCTAATTCCATACCTTGCTCACTAATATTATTCATATTGAGTTCACCATTAACATCAATGGTTGCACCACCACTTGGAGTATTCCAAGCATGGATACCATCCTTACAGTTGGTAACACTAAGTTCACCATTAACTAAAATATGGTCAGTAGCAGAAGCATTAATATCTATGTTAATACCAATGCCATTACCAAATTTATTAACATTGTAGGTTCCATCAATTTGAAGTGTTCCAGCAAAACTAACACCAGTTTTGGCGGTCGCACTATATCCAGTTAGATTTAAAATAACGTTTTCTCCAATGGTCAAATTATAACATTTAATCCCATCTTGAGCGGTTGTATAGGTGATATTCAATGTTCCTGTACCATCAATGACAACATTCTTATATAGGGTTAAATCAAATGTTCCATCTAAATCACTCACTCTATCTTCCGCGGTTACTGTAGTATCTCCATTTAAGGTCATAGTTAAGGTTCTGTTACCTGCTTCTCCTGAAACAACTGCTACTTGATTTGGGAATAAATTGTTCCATGTAGGTATAGAATAATAGGAACTACCCGCGTGCACAAATTCAGTAAGGGGATCACCTGGATTGTTATGGATTACTACTGAAGTGTCATCTAACCAAATATATTCATCAAAATCCGCGACAACATCACCAACTTTTGTGGTACGTCTTCTATATTCGTAATTAGTGCCTTCTTGATCTAATACTGGTAGCACATCTCTACCACTTAAAATTCTTCCACATACTGAACAATCTGTTCCTGCGGTTAAGCCGGTTTCCTCATTAGTAGGATCAACTTGCGCGAGGTTTCTAACAACGTGGTTAGCTTCTTCTAATTTCCTAACACAGTTAGGATCTTCACATACGTGCCAGTGTTTAGTTTCATCATGTGACCAAATAGAGGAAGGAGTATGAGTTTCGCTATCTTCGGTTATACAGCCAAAAGAAATGTCTATACTTTCAATATCAGTCACACCACTAGAAATTAATTTAAAATAGTTTCCTCTTACTTCGGTGGAAACTCCGCTTTCTAAAGTATATTCATAGCACGTATCATCAACTCCATTATAGCCAGTATGGAGAATGAGATTACCAGAGAAAGAAACTAGAAATGAACTTAAAGAATTTGATGCTTCATTTTTATATAATGTTCCATCATCAGCAAGAGAAACATGACAGTCCTCTTTGATGCTTGCTCCTACATAGGAAATAGTAGCATATTCATTATATGTTAAAGAACCGCTTCCTGAAGTAATGTTTGGTTGATTGGTTTTATCTAAAACAATATGTGTATTATTTGTTCTAGTTCTAAATGCGAAAACATTATTAATCGCAAATGATGGAACTGAAAACACGATAGCTGACATCCCGAAAATTGAATAGACAGCACCAAATAGCATTAATTTTCTGTTCATTAAAGTTATTCTCCCCCTTAAACAAAAATATGAATTTATATAAAAATAATACCCCCCCCCGACCATTTTGTCAATTTAAAGAAAATAAGCATTAATGCTTATTAAATCAATATTTTCAATTTTTAGCATTTCGCTATGCTAACCCTTTAAACCTCAAAATAATCTGGATGGACACGAGGGTTTAAATCACGCACCAATATCAAAAAAAGAAACCTATATTTCAAGGTTTCAGTTCATTATTTTATAAATCTTCGTTTTTGGAGCCTTTCCAAGTATACCCACATTCACACACAAATTCATAGATATGGCCATAATATGATTTTCGACCAACATAACGACCTTCCACTAATCTACCACATTTTTTACATGTTTTTGAAACGTCAGGTGCGTTAGTGGGACAGTTTAAAAAACCGAGTTAAACTCGGTTATACTCGTTTGTTTAATCGTAGTTTTCAATTTTGTAGCCACAGCTTTGGCAGATATAATAAGTGCCTTTGTCTTTAATGTTATTACTACCACATCTTGGACAATCATTAGGATTAATATAATCTCCGATATCTGAAATAACACTACAAGCGCCACCACCACTAGCAACAGCTAATTGTTCTTCGGTGAGTTCAACGCCTTCTTCTTTAGCGAGTTTTAAAAGTTCTTCATGGCTTTTGCATGCTTTAACTTTAGCGATTTGTTCTTTAGTTAAACCTTTTAATAATTCTTTTTTCATATTCGAAATCCCCTTTATGAACTAAATTTTATCACACTATATGTCACATATGTGCCACAAAAAAGCCGCCACTAAGGACGACTTAAATTAGATATTAAATACATCTCCAGGAGATACAATTCCTAATACAGGTTCATTTCTTAAACCGTGTTCAGTAATAAATATTAAAGCGCATCTTTTATGTTCTTTGTTATAACCAATAAAATATTGTTTAGCATCAAACGCAAAAGTGTCTTTTGCTAAGAAAAGGTAATATAAATCTTTGCTGTTATTAATATCAAATTTATCTTTTAAATCTGTTTGCAAGAATAGAAAATATTGTTCGCGTAGAAACAACATATCTAACACAACCTTTTTCATCAAAGATTGGAACATTAGTGATGTGATGATAATCCATATAGCGCATAGCGTGTAACACATCAGTGTCAGGAGATAAAGTTTTAATATTTTCTTTCTTTACCCCGACATCAAATGCTTTTACCACTAATTTATTAATTATTTCTTCTAGTGTTTCCAAAACATAATCAGCGACATGAAAAGGAAAATCACCATTAACTTTTGGAGTATGTGTCAAGCAGTTACGGATATGTCTTAAGGCATTGAATTCGACGTAATGCTGCTTTTTAATCATCTCAAATCGATGAGGGTCATTCTCTTCAATATATTCAAAAGTCTTATACTCATCTAAAAATTTTTGCGTTATTTCTGCGTTATATGTAGCCATAAATCAACATATCCCTTCTTATCTATTAATTAACAATAATATAGAAATAAATATCTACTTAAATTATATCAAAAAGTCGCCACTATGGACGACTTAATTATCTTTAGTAGCATTTTTTTAGACCAAAGCGTTTGACTACAAACATCGTATTTTTTAAAATTAGATTGTTCTATAAACAAGGAGACTTTTATGAAGCACATATCAAAGTTTTTTATAACTGCCGCATCTTTAAGCATGCTTTTTTCTTTAACTTGTTGTGGCAATAATGTTGCTCCAATGAGTGAATTCGAAAGGCAAACAAGAGAAATATATGAATCTGGTTTAAGAAGTGGTTCAATTTCTGGTCTTACATATGAAGAATGGTTGGAGTCTATTAAAGGACAAGACGGAAAAGATGGTCATTCTCCTGTCGTTGAAATCAAAGATGGCTATTGGTATATAGACGGAGTCAATACAGGCGTTAAAGCATCTGTTTCTATAGAAAACGATCAAGGATTAGCTTTTTATTTGCAAGATGATGGCACTTACGCTGTAGGAGCTGGAAATTCAATTCTTTTATCAAACATCACTATTCCATCTTCTTATCATGAAAAAGACGTTACAAAAATAATTGGTTCTGGATTTGAAGGAAATTCTAACCTTAAATCAATTACTATCCCAAATAGCATTGTCACCATTGGGGAACTTGCTTTTGAGGATTGTACTTCCTTAACATCAATCACTATCCCTAACACAGTTACTACGATAGGTGGTAGTGTGTTTTATAATTGTACTTCTCTGGCATCTATCACTATACCTAGTAGCGTTACTTCAATAAGCGAAAGTATGTTTTGTAATTGTACTTCATTAGTCTCAGTCAATATTCCTAACACAGTTACTACGATAGGTGGTAGTGCGTTTTATAATTGTACTTCTCTGGCATCTATCACTATACCTAGTAGCGTTACTTCAATAAGCGGAAGTATGTTTTCTAATTGTACTTCATTAGTCTCAGTCAATATTCCTAACACAGTTACTACGATAAATAGTAGCGCATTTTATAATTGTACTTCTCTGTCATCCATTATCATCCCTGATAGTGTCACCTCGATTGAATATGATACTTTTAACGGCTGCTCATCTCTGGCATCCATTACCATCCCTGATAGTGTCACCTCAATTGGTTATTCTGCTTTCAGTGGCTGCACATCATTAGCATCCATCACAATTCCTGATAGTATCACCTCAATTGGCGCAAGAGCATTTGAGGGTTGCGAGTATTTGGTTGAAGTAATTAACAAGTCTTCTTTAGATATTGTTGTTGGAAATGAAGATAATGGCTACATTGCTTATTATGCACTTAGTGTAATTACAGACGAAAGTCAATCAAAGATAAAATATAACGATGATTATATCGCATATGGTGATGATAATGATTTATGCTTAGTTAAATATATCGGAAATAGCAAAGATTTAATTCTCTCCAATAACTTCACTTCTATTGGAAAGAAAGCTTTCTATAATTGTGATTTTTTAACTTCGATCACTATTCCTGATAGTGTTATTTCAATAGGGGATGATGCGTTCAACGGTTGCCATTTTCTTAAAGTTGTTGAAATGCCGAACTCAATCACAGAAATTAGTAAAAATCTTTTCCGCGATTGTTATTCTTTATATTCAATTACAATTCCAGAAAGTGTCACTAAAATTGGTGAATACAGTTTTCTTAATTGCAAATCATTAATATCTATAGAAATTCCAAAAAATATCAGCGAAATTGGCAAAAACGCATTCTATTATTGCTATAAATTGGTAGAAGTTATTAACAAATCTTCTTTAGATATTAGAACTGGAAGTCAAAGTTATGGGTATGTTGCATCAAATGCATTACAAGTCATTACTGATGAAAATGATTCAAAATTGTCTAAAGATGAATCAGGAAATGTAATTTATAAAGATGATTCTTATTTACGTTATGTCGGCTATCAAGGTTTAGATAATACAGTTAATATTCCTGAAGGTGTTACTTCAATTTATTCTAATGCTTTTTATTATCAAACTTCCTTAACCTCGATTAGTATTCCTAATACTGTTGCTTCAATTGGTAATTATTCTTTTTATTATTGTAATTCTTTGGAATCTATTTTTATTCCAAATAGTGTTGCTTCAATAGGGGAGTATGCATTTAGTCATTGCGGAAAATTAACAATTTATTGTGAAGTTGAAACAGCACCAAAAAGTTGGAATCAGAAATGGAATAATTCAAGCTGCCCTGTCGTATGGGGTTATAAACCAGAGTAACTAATTATCTTATATATCACTATATTGAATTACAAAGTGCAGTCTTTCGAAAAACAAAAAAGTCGCCACAATGGACGACTTAATTTGTTAAGTGGAATTTTAGATCCACTTTAATGATTGATAGTTAATTATCTATAGACAACTTTCATTCTCTTAATCCAGAGAGTTCCGTTTTTATCGGCATCACGATATGTTTGAGGAACATACACATTTGCTTCATCGCTGGTAAAACCTGTCCAAACAACTTTGGACATCGCTTTATTTCCATCTAGTGGATCTTGTAAATTACTATATGTTGTAAATGTTCCATTCGTGGAAGATAGTTCATCAATTCTATCCGATTCATCCATTGCAAGATAGAAAATTACTGCTTGGACCTTAGTAGGATCAAATTTTTCATATTGATCATCTGTAATGTATGTATCAGTCCCCCATCCATCTCTTGGGTTTCTATTGAGTTTGAAATAACTTTGGGAAGTAGAATGGAATGCTACATTTTCGTGTCTCTCAACAAATAATTCATTTGTATTTAAAGTTTGATTTGTATGTTCGCCACTAACACCAACTGAAACACCTTCAATAGCGTAATACTTTTCCACTTTGTCACTATAAACATATGTATGATAATAACCAGTAGCCAATGGTACTTTAGTACCACAATCAAACAATTCAGTTTCAGCGGTATCAAAGTCAGCGACAAATTTATAAGAACCATCTTGAACAGTGGTGAATGTGTAGTCTTCGCTAGTGCTAACATATTCTTCGCTGCCATTTAATCGCCAGCCCTTGAAACTAACAAATTTTTCATCGACAAAATCA
>CACXNV010000018.1 GCA_902769185.1 uncultured Erysipelotrichaceae bacterium
GCTTATCATAAGTTTTGACTGCGCCATTAAAAGTTATGTTAAATGACATAGTTCTCCTCCTTAAATAAACTAAGTGCATAATTATTTTAGTAAATTCAAAAGATATATTCAAATAAATATATTGATTTGTAAGGCAAACGCATGAAACTTGTTCCATAGTATCCCCAACCCATAGATTTTTTGATCTTGAAACAAATTGACCTTAGAATAAGCAAAACAAAGACATTTCTATGGGAATAATTAAACTAAAATCCACACCTAAAACATCATTTTCTCAATAAATCACCACCTTTTATTGGACAGTTTTTATACTATTAACATAAAGAATCTTATACAATAGTTCTTGAGGAGTAAGATATCTATTTTCACTCCTTGATTCATCAAATGATTTATCTTTCCTGGACAGTTGGACAATCATATAGATGAACTTCCTGATAAGGTTTAGGTTTATCGCGCCTAAGCCTTTTCTTAATGTGCACCGATCTTCTTTAAACGAATTGTCTAATATGTAATGGAACGCTTCAATGTTCCAATGTTTTCTTCTAACGTTAGAGAATGTATCAATATCGACATCGCTTGTTATGAAGAATCTATCTTGAATCGTCACTTTATTTTTCTTAATATTGAGAACTTCGCTTCTCATCATTCCAGTTGATTTGATGCCCTTCCATAATTTGCCATATCTATCTTTGATATAGGACAAATCGTCAATCATGTAGAACTTTCTTTTCTCTAACCGCCCATGTTTAGGTTTTTGATTCTGAATTATCTTTTTTACTAACCTAGAAGAATGTTTTTCATTTTGAAGCTCCGCTAAAAAGTCATCTTTAATTATTCCACCTAATCCATCAAATTCTTCTCGCTTAATATTGATGACAAAATCATATTTGAGTTTCTTACATAACATAGTTATACTCCGATTCGCTCCCACTCCATCGATGCTAATTATTAGTTTCTTCCTAGGATGCTGTCGATGATATCTCTTTAACAAGAATTCAATTGCTCCTTGCTCTCCACCTTTCTTGTTTTGATCCTTGGCAACTTTACGAGACAGAATGGGTGTTTTGGTAATAACATCATATAAAGTGACGATGTTGCACGCTGAGGTGCTTTCTTTAGAAGAATCCCTAGTTGCCCTTATATATTTGCCATCAAGAGAAACGATTTCTGGATAATCTATTAATCTAGCAATCATCTTCATCAACGTTTTTTCTAAATCAGAATGTTTTATTTGATGCATTACCCTCTCTAATGTGTCATGAGAAGGCACCCCATTATCAAGAAGATGTAGCTTTCTTAATCTATTTTCATATCGCTTTGCAAACGCTACAAATTCTCTAAAGATATTACATCCAGACATGGTCGCAAGAATGATAACTATTAGGCAGTCACTTAACCGATGCTTTACCTTTCCACGCATTCGAAAATCATATATTTTCTCAAGTCCATCATAAAAACGTTTAAAACGATGAGACTTTAAAAGTCTTTTACAACTCACCATTGTATTATATCTCCTATATAGGTCAATAATACAATATATAACTTTATTTATAAAGTTATAATTATTTACTTCATTCGTTTTTAGGTTATTTTATTTGTATAAAATGTTGTAGTAAATAAAAGAGGATCAAATTTGACCCTCGATTATTAACCTTTGAATTTAATTTCGTGCGTTTGCCCTATAGATATGGACATTGAAATTTCTAGACTTCAACATTTAATTGATACTTCAAAACACATTGTTTTTTTTGGTGGAGCAGGAGTATCCACTGAAAGCGGTATCAAAGATTTTAGAAGTAAAGACGGGTTATATCACCTCCACTCCAAATATGGTCGCCCATATGAAGAGATGCTTTCTCATACCTACTTTATGAATCACACAGAAACTTTTTATGAGTTTTATAAAGAGTTTATGATTAATAAATCCGCTAAACCTAACGCCGCTCACAAATTTTTAGCAGAACTAGAAAAGAAAAAAGATCTTACTATTATCACTCAAAATATAGACGGCTTACATCAACTCGCAGGTTCAAAAAATGTTTTAGAATTACACGGCTCCATTCACCGCAATATTTGTATGGATTGTGGAGAAAAATTTGATTTATCAATTGTAGATAACTCCTTTGGAGTTCCTAAGTGTCCTAGATGCGGAGGAATTATTAAACCAGATGTTGTCTTATATGAAGAACCTTTAGATCAATTTGTTTTAGAGGCTAGTGTTAATGCTTTAGAGCACGCTGATTTATTAATTGTGGCTGGTACATCACTTAGTGTATATCCTGCAAGTGGACTTATAAGATATTATGGCGGAACCAATATTGTGGTCATCAATAAAGATAAATTAGACATCCATTTTGGTAATGTTTTAGAAATCAATAAACCAGTCGGAGAAGTATTTTCACAACTTTATATATAAAAGTTTTGAATTAGACAAGCAAATTATATAGAATAACTATTAGTTAACAAGGAGATTATTAATTATGGCATGTTTTGTTGTTAGTGCTGCTGCAGGAATTGGTGTTGCTGTTGCGCGTCACGCTGTTAAACATCACGAAAAGAAAAAAGAAAATGCAGGAGTCGCTCCTAAAATCGAAAAATTTGGTTCTGATACCAAATGGAGTAAGAAACTTGCTTATTTAGAATTAATGTTATTTGCTGGAAGCTTTATTTTAGCAATTGAACATATTATCCACGGAGAAATCGTTCCATTCCCACCATTCTTTACTGCTATTAGCGAAGGTGAGGCAATAGGTATGCTAAAAGAAATGGGTACCATAGGTGTTGCCATGCTTGGCATCTTAGTTGCTGTTTGGGGTATTGGAGTTCTTGTTAGCGACTATATCAAATTTAAAAGAAGAAAAGCTCTTCCTGAAGCTAAAAAAGAAGGAGCAAAATAATGTATTTCTTAACAACTTTGGGTTTAGCATTAATCGCTGCAGTATTGTGGTTCTTCTTTAGGGATAGAAAAGCATTACACTTAGATATACTTACAATTATTTATGGCGCTAGTGCCTTAATGTGGTTAATTGACTGCATCGCTAGTTCCATTAAAGGAGAAGGCTTCTTAAGCTTTGAGGCTAAAGATGGTTGGATCTCATTAGCTACAGTAGGAGCAGGATTATTCTTCTGGTTAATCATTAGCTTCGTCCTTAATAATTTGAAAAAAGAAGTTAAAGAATAACAAATAATACAAAAATATTAACCGTTTAGAAGTGATGGGTACCCAGTTTCCTAGACACTAAATGTTTGTTAACTGGATTATATCATAAGGCTTACATGGATGCTTCTCGGAATTTAACCGGAGGCATCCATTTTGTTTTGCCCTTAATCCTCCTATTGTTGTAATAATCAATATATTCTGCTATCGCCCGTTTTAATTGATCGAATGTTTTGAATTCGTATTCATGACCATAAAACATCTCTCTTTTTATCGTTCCAAAGAACGTTTCCATAATGCAATTATCAATGCAATTTCCTTTTCTAGACATTGATTGAATTATTCCTTTCTCTTTGAGACACTCTTGATAATAATTATGTTGATATTGCCAACCCATGTCGCTATGAAAGATAAGACCTTCCAAGTTTGGATTCTTTTTAAAAGCCTCATCCAACATTCTCTTTGTTTGTTCTATATTCGGAGACAAAGATAAATCCCATGAAACTATATCTGTTCCATACATATCAAGAATTGGAGATAGATAAGCCTTGCCAAACGGACAATTGAATTGAGATACATCTGTTGTCCATTTTTCATTGGGCTTAGACGCTATGAAATTTCTATTAATAATGTTATCTGCAATATGACCAACTTCTCCAATGTATGAATGGTATTTTTGTTTCTTCACAACAGCTCTTAAGCATAGTTTTGTCATCAAACGAAGAACTTTCTTATGATTGATTAAATAACCGCGATTACGCAGTTCCGCGGTGATTCGTTTAAAACCATATCTTTGTTTGTTTTCATAGAAAATACTTTGGATTAAATCCATTATTTCCTGGTTTTTAATGTCTTTATCAGGCTTATTAAGTTCGAAGTAATATGTCGCTCTTGGAAGAGAAGCCACTTTAAGTAATTTAGAAAGTTTCCATTTCTTGTGAATGGATAATAGTTCGCTAATTACTTTTGTTTTTTCGTCCTGGCTTCCGCGGCTTCCCTCTTTGAGACCAAGGCATCGAGTTTTTTTAAGTACTCGTTCTCCATTTCTAAATATTCATTTCTTTCTCTAAGAAGTTTTAGTTCCTCTTGTTCAGAAATGGATAATTTAGACTTCTTTGTTTTCTTTTTCATAACGATTTGTTTTGTTGGTCTACCTTTTTTACATTGTAAACCATCCATGCCCTTTTCGTTATATCTTCTTACCCATTGATTAAGCATCCCATAACTAATGTGGGCATTTTTCGATACAGTTCGTATTGAATTACCTGCCAGAACTTTTGCTACGAGTTCAAACCGCTGTTCAGGTGTCCAGTCTTTGTTCGTTGAAGAATGTCTTAGTCCATCAATGCCTAAATCTTCATAAGCTTTTGCCCATTCTCTAACATAGATCATGAAGTGTTGCCGTTGTTTCTGAGTTCCTGAAAACTTAATATACTCGCCATTTTTATACTTGCTGACGCACTCAAGTTTGAATTTCCATGAATATTTCATAGAAAAAGTACCCCTTTCCTAATGTCTAGGATTTGGGGTACCTTTCAAAGATTAAGCGGTTTTATTTTGCTTAACTCAACAAATTATTTTAAAATAATTATGTTCGTTATATGCAGACTTAAAACGCGCCACAAGACCGAAGCACGAAATACTGCGGGAGTAGGTATAAACTTGGCTTAAAACGGATAGAGGACACCCATATATTGAATTACTAGTATGTGTGTTAGGTACTAGTAATGTGGAAAGTATCGCCCAGTAGGGATATGAGTTTATA
Organism: uncultured Erysipelotrichaceae bacterium; assembly: GCA_902769185.1. Taxonomy (GTDB): domain Bacteria; phylum Bacillota_I; class Bacilli_A; order RFN20; family CAG-826; genus UBA2450. Next base: position 4,923 of record CACXNV010000018.1, read on the forward strand.
GGATAAATGGCGACAGGTTATTGACACGGTCCTATAAGCAAGAAGATCATCACGCTCCACACAGATTATTAATCTGAGCATGTGGCCATCCAACTGAATCAGTGATGTAACACCGGTAGTTGAGACTAATAGGGATATTAGTTGTTGACTACATTAATGGTGTTTTTATTGTGAGAAATGGATGGCTTTTATTTATCTTCTAAAAACACCCTCGCTAACTATAGGAGGTAAAAAAATAATGAAAGATGTTAGTGAAAAAGTTCTATCCATCTACGATGAAGAATATCAAAACTGGATAGTTGATTTAAAAAAGAGATATAAGCAATCTCAAATCAAGGCTGCTATAAAAGTTAATAGCGAACTCATTCATTTTTATTGGTCATTAGGGAGAGACATAGTAAAAATGAAAAGTGAATCTAGATGGGGGAGCAAGTTTTATGAATCTTTGTCTAAAGACTTAAGAAATGCATTTCCAAATTCAACAGGTTTGTCGCCACGAAATCTACAATGCATGCGACAATTCTATGAATTGTTTCCTGAAAATATAATTACGCAGCAACTTGCTGCGCAAATTACAAGCATACCGTGGGGACATATTTTATTAATCATTTCCAAAGTTAATAATTCATCAAAAAAAGGATTGTTTTATATCAAAAAAACAATAGAGAACAATTGGTCTAGGTCTGTTTTATCTTGCTTTTTAGACACAAATTTATACGAAAGAAGTCAAGATAAGTTAACTAATTTCGAAGCAACTCTTCCGGAAGAAAATAGCGATCTTGCTAACGAATTAATCAAAGATCCTTATAATTTCAATTTTTTAGCTATGGATGATAGATATACAGAAAAAGAACTAAAAGATGCACTGATTAACAATATTCAAAAATTTTTATTAGAACTTGGGACAGGTTTTGCGTTTATAGGAAGAGAATATCGACTTCAGGTTGGCCAAACTGATCAATTTTTAGATATGTTATTTTATAACACTCAAGCACATGCCTACGTTGTTTTAGAAGTTAAAACCACTACTTTTAAGCCAGAATTTGTTGGTCAATTAGGTGCATATGTAGTCGCTGTCGATCATATCCTAAAAACTGAAAGAGACGAAAAAACTATTGGAATTCTTGTGTGTAAAGATAAGGATAACGTTTTAGCAAGATATTCTCTAGATTCTTCTTCTCAGCCACTTGGGGTGTCATCTTTTGAATTATCTAAACTCATTCCAGAAAACTTCAAAAGCAGTCTTCCGACTGTAGAAGAAATTGAAAATGAGCTTAAACTCAAGTAATCGGTCAACAAGTTGTTGACCAATTCCGAAACAATTTGTTTCGCAATTATGCTGCAAGTTGTCGCATAATATATATTATGTACGAGTTATTGTTAAAACAAATCGAATCAATTATAGATAAAGATATTCCGCTCGTTAGTAATCTCGCTAATGTCGCTTCTATTTTATATACGATGGAAGATATAAATTGGGCAGGTTTTTATCTATTTGATAAAGATAGATTAGTTCTTGGTCCTTTCCAAGGTGAAGTGGCGTGCACTATTATTCCTCTAGGTAAAGGAGTATGTGGAACAGCTGCTAGTAAAAAAGAAACCATTATTGTTGACGATGTTAATACCTTTAAAGGACATATTGCCTGTTCTGGCAAATCCAAAAGTGAGATCGTTATTCCTATTTTAAAAAATAATCAACTAATAGGAGTCATTGATATTGACTCACCAATCTACTCTAGATTTTCAAATTTAGAAAAAGAATTTCTAGAAGCTGTAAGTAATTTGTTAGCGATTTTATAGTTTAAATATTTATCGACCATATCTAAATAATTACATGGTGAAATATTTTTAATTTTAAAAATAGTTATTGTTGTATAATACATATATTAAAGTTGAGGGCATCTTATGAAGGAAGCAGTTTTACAAATTAAAGATTTAAAGAAGTATTACGGAAGCGGAGACTCTCAAGTTAAAGCCCTTGATGGCTTAACTTTTGATGTCTATAAAGGTGAAATGCTTGTCCTTCTTGGTAATTCTGGATGCGGAAAATCAACTTTATTAAATATTATTGGAGGCATGGACTCTCCTACTTCTGGTCAAGTGATGTTAGGCGACACCGATATTACATCTTTTAAAGATAAAGAATTAACATCTTTCCGTAAGGATAAGATTGGCTTTATCTTTCAATTCTATAACTTATTGCCTGACTTAACAGCATTAGAAAATGTTCGCTTATCAATCAAAGGTAAAGACAAAGACCATCTAGCTGAAAAAACATTAGAGTTAGTGGGTTTAGGAGAAGATAGAATGCACCACTACCCATCTCAACTTTCTGGAGGAGAACAACAGAGAGTATCTATCGCTAGAGCGTTAGTAAAAAAAGCAGACATCATTCTTTGTGATGAACCGACTGGTGCTCTTGATGATAAAACTGGCCGCTTAATACTTGAGTTACTACAAGATATCGTTAGAAAAGAAAGCCAAACTATGGTCATAGTCACTCACACTACTCCAATTGCCTCAATGGCGAATCGAGTTATTACTTTAAAAAACGGCAAAATTCAAAAAGAAAAAGTTAATGAGCATCCTATTGATGCTAAAGATATTGAATGGTAGATAGATGAATCTCGCAAAAACATTTCTTTTCCCATATTTAAAAAGATTCTGGCTAATGCTACTTAGTGTGGTATTTGTTGGCGCTTTTGGAAGTGGAATCCTTATAGGATTAAGAGATTCATATTTATCTTTACAGAGCAATATTTGGAATTTAGTTAATGAATGTGGTTATCCAGATTTTTATTTACAAACTGTTCCTGAAATTGCAACGTCTGATATTCCTTCAATTCCAGATAGTTATCTAAGAGAAAAGCTTGATATCAACAAAATAGAATATCGTGCATCTTATAACACTACTTTTACCTTTAACGGCGAGTCTTATTCTTGCCGAGTGATTTCTTATGACCATCAAGGATTATTAAAACATCACTTAATTGATGGCAAATTCTCTTATAGTGGACTAAGAATGGAATATTATTTCTCTAACGCCAATCATGTTGGAGTTAATGATAACATCACCATTAGAATGCACAATGGAAGTGATGTCACTTTAAAAGTTGAATCAACTTTTGTCTCTGCAGAAACATCTGTGGTTAAGGCTGATCCATATTCTATTAGTTCTTCTCGTGATTTTGCCTATTTATATTTACCAAAACATGTGTTTGATACTCATGTAAAAGATAATAAGCCATTCTTTAATGAGATATTGGTTGATTATGTCGATGGAAAAGAAAAGACCACTGATGAGTTATTTGACCGCTTAATAGAAATTGCTAAAGAATCGGGAACAGAAATTACCGAAGAACAAGTTAGAGAACTTAAGGCTAATATCGCTTATGTTACTACTTACGATGAATCAGAAGTTATTACTCAATATAGAAATGCCTTAAGGGCAATTAATATGATTTCTTTAGCAGTTCCTATGGCTTTCTTTTTGGTAGTTTTAATTGTGACTTCATTATTCTTGTTCCAAATCGTTAGACAATGTCGAAAAGATATCGGCATTATGCGAGCGTTAGGTGAAAAGAAAAGAAGCATCACCCTCATATATGTTTTATTAGCGCTAGCGATCACTATAATATCCTGGGTAATTGGAGTAGGAGTAGGAGTAGGAGTAACCGCTATTGCTAATTATGCATATGGTACAGCGATGAAATTATATCCATTATCTTTAGATATTAATCCTGGATTAGTCTTTATTGCTCTAGGAGCAATGGTTTTTGTGTGCGTTGCCACTTCTTTACTTGCTTCTTTATCGATTTCAAAAATTAAACCAGTAGAAGCTATGAAGGCTCTTCCACCAATGAATAATAAAACCCCTTACTTAGTAAGAACAGTCTTTAAAAACGCTCCAATTACTTTAAAGATATCTATTTCTCAAACTTTAAGAAATTTAAGAAGATATATTCTTTCTGGAATTTGTTTACTCGCTAGCGGAATGATGGTCTTTTTTGCTATCTCTTTGCAATTAGCAAAGACCACGATGGTTAGTCAATTATATGAGACTAGACTCAACTATGATGTCCAAGTTTATTTTGATGTCCCTGCTAGTGATGAGTTAGATAGTTATTTTGATAATGATGATAACATCAAGGCTAAAACCTTAATTAAATATATTCCTTCAGAAGTCACCTTTGGTGATAATGAAGAAGTAATATTAATTAATGGAGTAAAGTCTAATCAAGATTTATTACGCGTTGTTAGTGATTATGATGAGGTAATGTCTATACCAAGCGAAGGCATTATCTTATCCAATTATCACGCGGGATTATTAGGCTGCAAAGTTGGAGATATTATCGACATCAACGGCGTTGATACCGAAGTAAAAGGTATCTCTAAACAGTTCCTCTATCAAGTTAGTTATATGAGTTATGAGGCTGCTAGTAGCACTTCAGAAAGAGCGTCTTTACTTGCCCAAGTTAAAGATGTAAATGCTTTCTTTGAAAAATATAAAGACTATGAACCAGTAACTTATATCTCCTTTAACGAAGTAATTAAACAAGAATATAATGATCGATTAATGGCTTTCACTTATTCTAGCTATATCTTAAACGCTGTTTCGATTATTCTAGGCTTTATGATTGTCTTTAATATGATGCAAACTAACTTAAAAGAGCAAAAGAGAACCTTCGCCACTATTAGAACTTTAGGCTATCAAAGAAAAGAAATCTCAATGTCTAATTTATTTATGAGTTTAGTGCAGTACGTTTTTGCAATGGCTTTAGCGATACCACTAGGTATGGTTTTGTCAAAATTACTACTTAACGGCATTTCTACACCAAGTCAAGTATTCCCATTCCCTAGATCAGTATTAATGTATTTATTAGCATTAGGCTTGGTCTTAGCTTTCTTATTAATCAGTCACTTTATTTCTATGAACAGCATGAAAAGATGGAATCTTCCAGAAGCTGTTAAAGAAAGAGAATAAGAAAAAGCACGTTAATAAACGTGCTATTTTTTACCAGTCTTACGAAGTAATTGAGCGGTTTGTCTCGCTAATTTTTTATCGATAAATAAGGAAACTTTTCTGAGACAAATTTCTCTTAATTTCACTTCATCAAGTTTCCCATTCGCAGTAGTTGGGAACTTTTTCATATAAATAATATGAGAAGGGACTTTAATCGAAGGAAGAGTTTTACGTAATTCATCTAAATAAGTCTTTTCTACGAAGTGAGGTGGTTTTTTTGTTAACGTCACCACCGCTAACATAAATTCTCCATCATCAATAGATGGGAAGCCTAGGACTCTAGCCCCAGTAAATAGAGGGATCTTTAATAATTCTTGTTCTATTTCTTTAGGAGAAATATTTTCTCCTTTTCTAATGATAATATCTTTAATACGCCCATTAAGAACTAAATAGCCATCATCATCAAAATGACCTAGATCGCCAGTATGTAGATAGCCGTCTTTATCAAATGGTTGATGCTCTTTATCTAATTTATAGTAGCCGTTAAAAACATTATATCCCTTAACTAGGATTTCTCCTTTTTCACTACTAGGGATAATCTTTTTAGTGTTTACATCCATGATTTTGATTTCTATATCTTCCATCGGTGTGCCCACTGTGGATTTCTGCTTCTCTTTAGGAGAATCAGGATACACTAAAGAAATCATTGGAGAACATTCAGTTTGGCCATATCCATTCATGAATTTGCCTTTACCGTATTTCTTTTCTAAGAAATTAAATTCTTGTTCAGAGGTAAATCCACCTCCCACTATACAGTGTTTAACAAATCTAGCTCTATGCCACCACCAAAATGGGGCTCTAGCGAGTTTATCATAGATAAAACTAACAGAAGCGTAATCACCACACTTATTTTTTAAGAATTCTTTATATAGTTGAACCGGATTAGATAGGTCATTTATATAGACTGTTCTTTGATAGGCTAAATATGCGTTGACCACTAATAAACCAAAGCAGTGAAACATTGGAAGTAGACACATAAACTTCTGTGGAAAGACTGGGTCTAGCTTATAAAAGTTATGATAAATAATATTAAGCATACTAAATTGACTTAACATTGCCGCTTTTGGTTTAGAAGTAGTTCCAGTAGTAAAAATGATATAAGAAGTTCTTTTGCTATCCTCTTCTCTAGAAAAGGCATTAGGCACTTCTTCAATATGCTTATGTCTTTCTAAGACATTTTTAAAATGTAAATCCGCTTTTAAAAGTGAAAATTCATGATCTAAATCAATATCAATTTCTTTTAATAATCGGTGGAATTCACCTTTTTCTCTAGCGGCCGCTAAATAGCCACCCGCGACTAAATATTTACAATCAGTAAATTTAATTGCTTCCACTAAAGGCTCGTGTCGAGACATATAATTAAATAAAACTGCAACTGCCCCAACTTTTATAATTGCGTAGAATGCCACTACCCAGCTATAAGAGTTCATTCCAAGTAAAGCAACATGGTCATGAGGTTTAACACCTTTTTTAATTAATTTAGAAGCGAAATAATTAACGCTATCGTTTAATTCTTTAAAAGTATAAGAAACACCTTTAAAACTTAAAGCAGGAATATTTTGTTTATCTTCACTAACTTTATAAATATCTTCAAAAATATAATTATCAATTGGTCTTTGACTAGCAGGCATTAACTAGCTGCCTCCACTGGATGTTTTTTATTTTTAATAATGACAATTATCCAATCAACAAATAAGAAGATAACTACCAGCATCGCAATAGTCATAAAGACATATAAATATGGTTGGAATCCTCCAACTTTAGTTTGTTCTTGGAAAATAATTGTGTGAATAAATGATAAAAATAATGGGTGTGATAAATATACATATGAAGAGTGCCTACCATACCAGTCAAAGACTGTAGATAAAACAGGTACCTTCATAATTAATCGGCTTAACTGATGAACGACAAACGTGCCTAAAAAGCCCATGATAAAGGACACAAAAGCATCAAATCCTTTGATATTACTATCAAACATTCCTCCTGGAAGAGAGCCAACCATCGTTGAGCCATAATAGAAATAACCAAATAAACCAATGCCCACAACCACTAGTTCGGCGACTACTGTGTTGATGATTAAGAATATTAAATCTTTTTTAGATTCTGGTTTCTTATCTAAGAAATTAAATTGTTTTAAATAAGCCGCAAGTAGCATCATTGCTAAAGCCACTGGATAGCACTGCACTGTGTAAGGTAAATACACTCCAGCAAATTGGCCCATACAGAATGCTCCAATTAATAAAATGAAAATAATAGATAGCAATCTAGATGGCTTTTTAATCGCATAATCAACAATTAAATAGAAGAATATAGAGCAAATATATAAAGCATATAAGAACCAAAGAATGCCAAGGGCTAAATCCATATCAAAACTTAATAAGCCATTAGCGGGATAACCAATCATTAAAGCTAAAGGTTCAGACATTAATGAATAACAAATACTATTTGTCAGTTTTTCAGCTTCAATAACCTTATCGCTGGCGGCTGGTAACTTAATAGCGAATATAATTCCACAGGACACTACTAAAGTGATAACCATTGGAATTAAAAGTTGAAAAGTTCTTCTTTTGATATTTTGACCAACACTTCTTTTTCCTGGAGTGTAGTTATATCCAGCGTAGAAAAAGAACACCATCATTAAAAATGGGAATAAAGTTAATAAAATATTAAACTGCGACATGACTTCAGCGGGATTAGCCACTAAAAACATAGAAGCATGAAAGAAAACAACAGATGTGATTAATAAGCACTTAACAATATTTTGGGCACTTGATTTAGTTTGAATTTTCATAATGATGTAAAAAATAATTAAATTTAAAATAGAGTTCTAAATGTTTCTAACAATACTTTAGTCACTTTAGCGCCAAAAGACAATTTGAAATTGTCATCAATTTCTTGAGAGACTTCAAAGATATGTTGGAAGTCATTATAAATGTCTTTAATACAATCATTTTTATAAAGTACTGCACCACATTCAAAATGGTGAGTTAAACTTCTAAAGTCCATATTGATAGTGCCTACAAAAGCCATATCATCATCACTCACCAACATCTTCGCATGGATAAATCCAGGAGTGTATTCATAAACTTTAACTCCTGCTTTTCTTAACTCTTTATAAGAACTACGAGTTAAACAGAAGACAATCTTCTTATCAGGAATGTGTGGGGTAATGACTCTAACATCAACTCCTCTCATCGCTGCATTTTTAAGAGCTTGAGTAAAGTGATGGTCAATAATTAAGTAAGGGGTTGAAATATAGAAATATTTCTTAGCTTGTCCCACAATATTAATGAAGTTTTCTTCTCCAATTTGTTCATAGTAGAGTGGTCTAGGACCATCTCCAAATGGACAAATAGTGCCAGGAACATTATATTTCTCTGGGTTTTTATTAAAATAAAACTCGAATTCAGGAATTTCTCTTTTAGCAATAATAAAGTCAGTAAAGAACAAAGCAGTTAAAGAATTAACAGCGTTTCCTCTCATTCTTAAACCAGTATCTTTCCAGTGACCAAGTCTATCATTTTCGTTGATATATTCATCACCAAGATTAATACCGCCGGTAAATCCGATTAAGCCATCCACTACCATAATCTTACGGTGGGAACGGTTATTATAAACAGCGGAGACAATTGGAGTAAATGGATTAAACTTATGAGCGTCAATGCCTTCTTTTCTAAGTTTTTTATAATAGCCACTTCTAAGCATTGTCATTGTTCCTAAATCATCATAGACAAGATGGACTCTGACACCTTCTTTAGCTTTTCTAACTAAAATCTCATGAATTGAATCCCACATGTGACCTGGATCAACAATGAAATATTCCATTAAAATAAACTTTTTAGCGGACTCTAAAGCTTCAAGCATATCTTTCCACATTAATTCACCAACTGGATAATATTTCACTTCATTATGCTCTTGAGGACCTAGACCAGAATTTTCTTTTAAATAGCGATCAATTCCAGCTCTATCACCCATATATTCATATGCTTTTTCAATATCTTTATCGATATCCTTAACATAAGGAAGAAGTTCGTTATACGCTTTAGCGTATATCTTTCTCATTTTTCTAGAAGCTTTCACTCTAGAGAACATTAAATAGAATAAAACACCAAATAGAGGTAAGAATAAAATTAAAAATAACCATGGAATTTTATATTCAGGATTTTCTTTACGATTAACGCAGATAAAGAAAACAATCACGCCAATCGCTACACTAATAACTTGGAACCAAATAAGGTATTCAATTAAATAAATGGCCACTAATACTATTGCAGCAACTTGGGCTAAAAGCAAAAGGACACTGATTAGCCATTTAGAAAATACAAGTCTCAAGATTTTCATATGATTACTCCTTAACTTTCAAATTCTTGTTTATTTTACCACCACTAGCGCGCATAAGAAAAGACCGCTTTTATTCAAGCGGCCTTTGAGGTTATTTTTTGGAACAATAAGTTTTTCGGTATTCTTTTAATAATTGTTCTTTATTTTTATGAACCATCCCACATTCGCAAGTATGAATATGATGTTTCTTCTTATAGAGGTATCTTAAAAAGAGTCCTAAAAAGAAGATAAATATCGCAATTCCAACAATAATTTCAAGCCAAGGGGATGTATTCATATTTTATGCCCTCATAACTGGGTGAGATTTGTTATATCTGACGATTAAATAAATCGCAATAGCGGCTAATAAAGCTGCACCCGCAAAGCTTGGAATAGCCCAGATATAACTTGTTCTATCAAACATGCTTAAGAACAAATAGATAACAGAAGAGGCAACGAAGCTAGCAACAATCCAGAATAATAATGTCCATCTAAATTTACCTTTTGGTAATTCTGCTTTCGCTGTTGCGCAGGCTGCAAAGCAAGGAATGGTTAACATATTAAAGGCGATAAAGGAAATACAGCCTTGCCAGGTTATACCAGTTGCGGCAATCATTGCATAAGCACTATCGACACCTTCTTCAACTTCACCTAAGGCTTCAAGTTCAGCAACAATTGCTGGGTTAGTGGATACAACAATCGCTGCTAAAGCGGCAAAAGTAGAAATAACATTTTCTTTAGCAATTAATCCGGTAATAGCGGCAACCGCAAATACCCAGCCAAGAGAATTGAGTTGAGAGCCAAAACCAAGTGGAGTAAAGATTGGTTGAATGAATTGACCAATACTTTGCAATATTGACCCTTCAAAGCTACCAAGATATTGCCAGTTCCAACCGAAATTAGATAAGAACCAAATAACAATTGTGGAAGCTAAAATAATGGTAAATGCTTTCTTAACAAAGTGTTTAGTTTTATCCCATAAATGGATCATTAAACCTTTAAATTGTGGCCAGTGATATTCTGGTAATTCCATAATAAATGGAGCAGCTTCTCCTCGCATTGTCGTATGTCTCATAATTAAAGCACAGATAATAGCCGCCACAACACCAACAGCGTACATGCTATAAATAATGACATCAACATTACCTGCGTGGAATACTTGTAAAATACCACCTGCAATCGCTACTAAAATAGGAAGCTTAGCACCGCATGAGAAGAAAGGAATAACTCTAATAGTGGCAGTTCTTTCTTTATCATCGGCTAAAGTTCTGGTATTCACCATTGCTGGGACTGAGCAACCAAATCCCATAATCATTGGGATAAACGCTCTTCCTGATAAACCAAATTTGCGGAATATTCTATCTAAAATAAAGGCGACACGAGCCATATATCCAGTATCTTCCATAATAGAGAAGAATAAGAATAAGACTAATATTTGTGGTAAGAAACCTAATATAGCAAATAGACCCGCTAATACACCATCATTCACAAATCCAACAAACCAGTGTCCGTCACCGAAAGCGTTAATCATGCCGCTACGGATAACACCCATACCAATTCCTGGTACATCATCTCCAATTAAAGCGGAGAACGACATATCAAAGAAATTGAATAAAATAACACCAGGAGAATTAATTCCACTATCTGTCCAAATTAATCCTTCATAGATTGTTCCTTTAAAAGAAGGAGCAACCCCATTATTTTTAAAAGCTGCACCTACGAAAAATAAATTTTCAGAGAATGTTAAATGGAAAACAAAGAACATAATGACCGCAAAAATGATTAAGCCAAACACTTTATGTGTTAAAACTTTATCAATTCGATCTGATTTAGATTCTTTATGTTTTTTATGTTTTTTGTCTTCGACAATTTCCACTTCTTTTCTTTTTACTGAGTTATGGAAATTAGAAGAAATAAATTGATATCTACTATCAGCGATAACCGCTTCAAAGTCATTACCGAATGTTTCATCGTTAAATGTCTTTTTAAAAGCTTCAACCATCGGGATTAAATCAGGGTGCATTTTAGTTTCTAATTCATCTTTTTCGACTAATTTAATCGCGTGGAAAAGTGGATTTTCAACTTTTTGACCTTCAAAGGCAATACGAACATCGCCAATGAGATGTAATAAATCTTTGTTAGAGATAATTGTTTTACCAACTCTTGGAGAATTAGAAGCTTCTAAGGCTCTAGACATTAATTCTTCTAAGTTATTCTCTTTTAAAGCGGAAATAGAAACTACTGGGACACCTAATTTCTTTTCAATGGCCTCAACATCAATTGAGTCACCGTTTTTAACAAGGACATCCATCATATTTAAAGCGACAATTACTGGAACATTAATTTCTAATAATTGAGTGGTTAAATATAAGTTTCTTTCTAAGTTTGTGGCATCCACGATATTAATCACACAATCAGGATGCTCATCTAAGATGTAATTTCTAGAAATTACTTCTTCTGGAGTATATGGAGATAAAGAATAAATTCCTGGTAAATCGATAATGGAAATTGGTTCTTTAAGTTTTTTATAAACTCCATCTTTCTTTTCAACTGTAACTCCAGGCCAGTTACCGACATGCGCGGTACTACCAGTTAAAGAGTTAAATAAAGTGGTTTTACCACAGTTTGGATTACCCGCTAACGCAAATCTTTTCATTTTTGGTCCTCCTTAACTTCTAATATGACGAAATGTGCTTCATTTTTACGAAGCGTTAATTCGTATCCTCTAATCGTCACTTCTAAAGGATCACCGAGTGGGGCTTTTTTACGGAGATACACTGTCGCTCCGGGAGTGACACCCATATCAAATAGTCTACGGCGAATTCTACCTTCACCTTCCACCATTTTTATTAGGCCAGTCTCGCCTACTTGAAACTCATCTAGTTTTTTAAGCATAAATTCCTTCCTTTCTACGCTACTAGAATTTTACTTGCTATAGAACGATCTAAAGCGAGTCTACCTTCTTTAACAGCGACCACCACGCCGCCATTGACAGAAGAAACAACAATTAAAGAGGAGTTCACCAAAATCCCTAAGCTTTCTAAATGCTTTTTGGTTTTATCATCAGCAAGAACTCTTACAACTTTTAATTCTTGATTAATTGGTGCTAATGCAATTGGCATTTCATTATCCTCCTTAATTTAGTTAGTTTTGACTAACCGAATATATTATATACCTATAATTACACAAGTAAAGAAAAAAGTTAGTATTAACTAACTCTTCACTCTTTATTATAAATAATAAAATATTTAAATTATTTGTGCTCGTCCCAGTGTTTTTTTATTAACACCCAGGTCTTGTCAGAAATATCATGTTCCATGCGACATGCATCTTCTGAAGCTGTTTCTTCATCTGCTCCTAAATACATTAGCATTTTAGTTAAAACGACATGTTTTTCTAGAGTCTTTTCAGCGATTTCTTTTCCAGATTCAGTTAAAGAAATATCGCCTTTGTCATTAATCTCGATATAGCCTAATTCTTTAAGTTTATTCATCGCAATCGAAACTGAAGGTTTAGAAAAATTCATTTCACGAGCGATATCAATCGCATGAACTGACTCTTTCTTTTGAGAAATTTGTAGGATTTTTTCTAAATAATCTTCTTGAGATTCTAAGCGTTTCATAACTTAATTATTTTAATCTAAATTAAAATTGAATGCAATCTAGGGCCAGCATAATAATGAAGCCTAAAATAAATGACCACACTCCAAAATGATCGTGCCCTTCACTAGTCATTTCTGGAATCATTTCTTCTGCGACCACATAAATCATACATCCAGCAGCAAAGGCTAACGCCCAAGGCATAATGCCTTGAATTTGCATCGCAAGAAATAAGCCTATGATTGCAGCAATTGGTTCTACTATTCCAGATAACATACCAAAGATAAATGCTTTTCTTGAGGAACCTGTTTCACTTTTAATAGGTAAAGAGACCACTGCTCCTTCTGGAATATTTTGTATGCCAATACCAATAGAGAGTAATAACGCACCCATTAATAAAGCTGCATTATTTGGTTGAGATAAAGCTACACCAAAAGCGATACCAACAGATAAACCTTCGGGAATATTATGAATCGTAACAGCGATAAACATCTTGGATGTTTTACTCATTTTTCTTGTTGGTAGACCTTCATTAGAATTTTCCGAAACATGAAAATGAGGAACTATTTTATCAATAAGCCATAAGAATCCCGCTCCTAAAGCAATAGATATCATCACTATCACCCAAGTAGGCATATAACTTACATTTGTCTCTAAAGCTGGTTTAATTAAAGAGAAAAATGAAGCTGAAAACATCACTCCAGCGGCAAAACCAATAAAAATTTTATTTAACCTAGGAGAAATGTCTTTTTTTCTAATAAAGAAAACAAATACCGCTCCTAAAGTCGTACATATAAAGATTAAAGGTATTCCAATTAAAGGATAGACATATTGTTCCATATTATCTCCATCTGAAGAATTTTTTAACCGCTATTGATTTGTTATAAGAAGTAATTCGATATCCAGTAGGATTTAAAATCTTCTTAAAATCTTCTTCGCTTAATTCTAATTCTGTAATAACAGTGACATTATTTTTGATATGTGAGGCATGAACTTTTTTTAATTTAATCGCTTTTCTTAACTTGTCTTCGACATGCATCTCACACATCCCACACGCCATGCCGTCTATTCCTAATATATATTTATTCATAATTTTAAGTCTCCTTGATGACCGAGTTAGTCACCGCTAACTATAATAACATAAAGAATATTATTGTCATAGAATAACGATAATATTTTTTACTTGTGTGACACTTTTGTGCGCATACTTATATATAATATATGTATAAGAAAGTTGAGGAATATTCTATGAAAGTAAAAAGATTACTATTATTTCCTATTTTATGCGGAATGTTTTTATCCTCTTGTGGTGAGAGCGCTCCTGTAAAAAAAGCTACAATTAGTATTGAAGCAAATCAATACATGACCACCACTTTAAAAGCTGGCGAATATGAATTAAATAAGGCTATTGAATTCACTGTTAGCCCAATAAACGAAGAATATAGCGTTTCTTCCGTGAAGATGAATGAAGTGGAATTACCACCAAGTAATAGCAATAAATATACATTCACTCCTACCGAAGAAAAAGCATATACCTTAAAAGTCACAACAAATAAATTAGAAAACAAAGTAGTTTATACTTTTGAAGGATTAACTGAAGAAAACTATGCTCAAAAGTTAACAAAAGGTGGAACTAGAGTGTTTGTCGACCCTTATGTCACTGATTCTGGTTTTGAAAACGTATTTAAAAATAACAATTTAAATGTTGCTAACGGAAAAATATTTCAATTAATTTGTCGTACTCAAAGCGAAGACAAAAACGTCTGGATTAGAAGAATTGAATTCACCTTTGTTGGAGACAAAAATCAACTAGAGTTAATCAATGCTGATCAATTTGAAAGTTATGCAAATGGAGTTTGGACCACTACTTTAACTAAGGGTAATCTAGGACAAAATTCCATTGATTTTAAAGGCATTAACGAAGCGGTCATATCTAAAATTGTTGTAACTACCGCCCCATATGTAGCTGAGAAAACCAAATTAATATTTAATGGTTTAGATGCTAATGACAAGGTTTATTCATTCGAAGGCTTCACATATGAAGATTGGCAAAAAAGACAATTAGTCTCTTCAGACACTGAATTTGTGACTTTACAAACATATTATCTTTATGTCGAATTTAGCCAATATCATGCTGAATACTATAGTGCCCTAAACATGAAATTTGGTAACAAAATAGTCCAAGATCGTAAGCTCTTTGATCCTGAGGGAAAAGAAATTGTTGTTTATAGCATCTTAATAAGTGACGAAGATGTTATGGAAGGCAAGGTTACTATCAACGCTACTTGGACACCAAAAATTGCTAACGAACACTTTGTTATTGATGCTAATTCCGCAAATAAATACGTTAAAGGATTTATGGAAACAGAACCTAAAGCTTCTCTATATTTAGAAAACGCGATTGGTTTTGGTAATAAAGTTTCTATTAACTTAAGACCAAAAAGAGGATATAAAAATCTTAAGATGATTGTTAACGGACAAACCATTGAAAGAGAAGAAGAAAAAGATTTATATACTTTCACTGTTCCATTTGTTAAACCAATTAATTTCTCCTTTACCGCTGAAGAAGGCGATAAAGAAGAAGAAGGTAAAGAAGTTATCGAATTAACCGAACCTAATAAAGAGAAAGGCAAATTATTAGCCGCAGAACTTGAAGGCTTAATTTATGTAACATTCTACGCTAACGAAGATCATCCAACCGCCACTCTTACTGCTATATCATTTAAAGGTTCACCTTTATCTCCAGCTACACCTCCAGATGGCGAAGAGGAGCCAGAAAGCAAGATTTACAAACTAAGTAGCGAACAAAGCGCAGAATATAAAGCTACTACCGATAAATCATCTTTATTTGAAGTCACAATTCAAGAACAAGATTATAAATCTACTGTTAGAATTAATAAAGGTGCTTTCAAAGCTGAAATTGAAGGTAAACAAGCTAGCGAAGATATGGGCTATGATGTTTATGAAGTTGACGGCAAGAGTCCTGTCACCATTAAATTCACACCTAAAGAATTTTTAGATTTACATTCCGTGGAAGTTAACGATAAGAGATTAGAATATACTCCTAACCCAGATGGCTCAATGAGCTACACCTTTACCGCTAATGCAAAAACTTATGATTTCTTAATTCAAACTAAGGCTCAAAAAGTGACCTTATCTTTAGATAAGGATTCCACTGCTGGATATATCATTAAAGAATTAGAATCACCTAAAGAATTTGAAGTTGGCCAAAAGATTAAATTATCTTTAGGAGTTACCAGCGAAGAATATTCGTTATATGATAAAATCATTACTGTTACTTATAACGGAGAAATATTAAAAGTAGATGAAAATGACTTCTCATTTGAAATTCTCCCACTTAAAGGTATTGAAAATATTAAGGTTGTTGTAGCAAACAAACCTCAAGCCTAATCAGCTAATCTCAAACAATAACAGGGGCTGTTAAGAAACCTATGAGGTGACTTAGCCCCTTTTAATTTATGAAAAATAGGTGAAATCGCAAGAAATCACCTATTTTTGTTACAATACAACT
>CACXNV010000019.1 GCA_902769185.1 uncultured Erysipelotrichaceae bacterium
ATTGAATGTCCGTCTTTATAGGAGTATTTATGAGATTTAGTTAAATCTTTAACAATAATTAAGCCAAATCCACCAGGAGCGATCTCTGAATGGAATTTATCTAAGAATTTTTCTTTATGATTCTTAAATGGGTCATAGTCATCTCCATTAGAGGCAATAACTAATTTTAATTCATCTTTGTTATATTCAAAGTGAATATCAATAACTAAATCTTCTCGTTTCTCGTAAGAGACAAGATTATTCACTAATTCATCAATAATGATGCCTATTGAGGCTCTTTTATTTTCATCTAAATAAGAGAAGGAATCATTGAATTTATCAATAATGTCATTAATAATCTCGTAGTCTTTTTTCTCATAATGTAAATCTAATTTTGCTTCTTTATTTTTAATAAGAACCATAGTGATATCATCAAATTGTTCTTTATTACCAGTAAAGGCATTTAGATTATCGTTGAGTTTATTAATCACTTCTTCTAAGTCTAAACCACTTGTATCTTTAATTGTTTCTTCAATTCTTTGATAGCCAAATTCTTCTTCCTCTTTATTAATGGATTCATTTAATCCATCAGTGAACATCAATAAATAATCACCTTTATTAAATTTATGAGATTCTTTCTTAAACTTGTAATCTTCTTCAACACCTAAAACAACGTTAGATTCGCCTTCTAATTTAATCACTTTGTTATTTGAGACAATATATGGTTTTTCGTGTCCAGCATTGATATATGTAATTTCATTCTTTTCAAAATCAATCACACCGATAAAGGAAGTAATGAATAATAATTCATTATTATTTTTGGTAAGCATGTTATTGACGCTATTAATCGCGTCAACTAAATCTTCATAAGATTGGACTGCTGATTTAATTAATTCCTTGCCCTTCATCATAAATAAGCTAGCAGGAATACCTTTACCAGAGACATCGCTAATTAAGACCGCTAAACGATGGTCATCTAAATAGAAGTAATCATAGAAGTCACCACCTACTTCTTTAGCAGGCTTAATAAATGTTCTAATTGAAGTTTCTCCATCATCAAATTTTGCTTTTGGTAAAGCTTCTAGTTGAATCTTACTAGCAATTTCAAGCTCAGCATTAATTTTCTCTTTATCTTTTGCGTCCTTTTTAATGATATCAACATAGTTGACAATCTGGTCTTGCATATAGATAAAGGAATCTACTAGTGTCTTAATTTCATCGTGAGACTTAATATTTGGGTCAATTGTTTTAAGTGGCTTATTGGCTTTTAATTGACTAGAAACATCTAAGGCTGCTTTATTGAGTTTATTGATGTTTCTAACAAACATAAAGTAAGACAAAACTGCATAAAGAATAATAACCGCGAGTCCGCTTCCTAAAAGAATTAAAATTTCATTTCTTAAAATAGGAGCGTAGTCACTAGCCACTTTACTAGTTTCATAAGCTACAAACATATAGCCAATAGTCTCAACTTCACCACTATCATCACTTTTAATCTCAATAAATCTAGTTTCATATGACCCTAATCTATAGCCTTTAATATAATCATGCCCAAGATCATAAACTTGATCAGTTGGTTTTATATCGTAATGGCTACCAACACAGAAATAGAAAGTGTTCTTTTCCATTGATGTGCCCATTCTAGAATCAGTTATGAAAATAAAGCGATTTGAATTAGCAGGATCTTTCATCGCATAAAAAGTATATTGTGATGCATAAAATGAAGCATTGAGTAAAACGTCTGTTATATCAGTATAGACTCTTCTAAATTCGAAATAAGCTTGGCTACCAGGAAGTCCTTTTGGATAAAAGAAAGGATAAGCATCTTCAAATTGCCTCTCATAATCTCTAAAAGATGGATAATTGGATAGTTCTACATCTTTTACAAGATCATATCCTTGCATTACCTCCTCTTGAACCGTTGTAAAAGAGCCTGTTTTACGAGTACTAGAATCTAAAGCGTAATAAGTATTAGCGTATTCTAGAGCGGCAATGCCATCAGATTCTAAATCAGCTTTAGCTTTACTAATCATGTTGTTATAACTAACAACAACAGCGACTGTGCCCGCGATAAAAGAAGCGATTATTCCAAGCAAAATCACTTTTAAAAGTATTGGAAAATGAATACGCTTCTTATCTTTCATAAAATAATTATTTAACAGTTAAGATGTTATTAAATCCAGTCACTTTAAAGACTTCTTGGCAAACTGGATTTAAGTTATGGATTTCTAAAGCTTTATTTGATGCCGCTAAAGATTTTTTAAGGGCTAATAAAGCACGTAATCCTGCTGAAGAAATATATTCAAGTTCCTTAGCCTCGATTACTACTACTTCTTCTTTAATTTCCTCTTTAGAGAGGGTATCAGTAAATTCAACGGAAGTAACTGTGTCTAATCTTCCTTTTAGAGCAACCACTAATTGCTCTTCGTGTTTAATAGAAATTTCCATATATATTTATTCTCCTTTGAGTTTTATTTCAAACACTGTGTTATTTAAGTTAAGTATACGCATATAAGTCATCTTATCGGTAATGTTTTTGATAAGTTTTAATCCACTGGTGGAATATTCTTCCTTCTCATCGAACTCTACTTTAGTAGGGTCAAATGGCACTCCATCATCTCTTATTCTTAATAATAAGTTATCTTCGAAGAGTTTTAAATTAACATCGATATAATTGTGACTATTTTTCTTATAACCATAGTTAATGATGTTATCCACCATCTCTTCAGCGGCAAGTCCCACTATTTGACTCTCTCTATTTGGAATATTATGACTTTTAGCGAATTCAGTAATTTGTTCTGAAACAATTGATGCGTTTTGTCCATTGTTATCTAACGAGACATCAAATGATTCAACATCAAGTTTTTCAAGCATGAAAATGCCTTTATATTTTTTCTTTTTATTATAAAAGTGGATAAAGATATAAACTGCAATCACGGTTGCTAATTCATTAATCCAGCACGCCATGCAATATCCCATAAGTCCATTTGTGTGTAACAAGACTAACGTAATAGGTAAAACGATAATTAATTCTCTTAAGAACACTGTAACCATTGATGGAACATTTTTATCAATAGTTGGATAGTAGTTAGTAGAGAATTTATTAATTTCATATGGGATAAAGGAAATGAGATAGACCCATAAGATAGCGTCAATATATTTAGTGTCACCTACATAATCAAATCCGAATATCGTGCAATAAGCATTTGGGAAAATTAATACGAATAAAGAAATAAGAACCGTTATCCCTAAATTGATAAAATAAATCTTCCGTGTAACGGATTTAAGTGAATAATAATCTTTTTCCCCGTAAAATATGCCACATAAGTTAGGAATGATATTAAGCACACCACCACAAAGTAGGTCAAACATGAACACCATATTTGATATCAAACCATAAAGCATTAAATCATAATCACCGAGTAGTTTTCCAATGAAGATATTAACGATAAACATCTGCACCGCGGTTAAAAACATATTAATCGCCGTGGTCGAGGTTGCTTTAAAAATCGACTTAGCTCCACTATTTTTGATTTTAAAAGTTAAGGTTAACATTTTCTTCTTACTAGCAAAGTAGAAGATAGTAACAATCAAACCCACTAAATAGCCGGCTCCACTAGATAAAGCTGCACCAAGCATGCCATATCCACTAGAGTCCATAAGTTTAATTAATAATATTTCTAAGCCTATCTTAGCAGCGTTAGAAACGATATAGAAAATCGAAGAAACTCTAGGATTATTATCAACCGCCATAAAAGATCCAATTAACAACGCAAAAGTAATAATTGGATCAGTTAATAAGAAACCTAAAATATATTGTCTACAAAGTTCAGTATCTCCTCCAAATAAAGAGGCTAATGGTCCGGCAGCAGGGAAAGCAATAAGAGCGAATAATATCGAAATTGACATGCCAACAATAATAGAGAAAGAGTATGCTTTTTTAGCGCCTATTACATCTCTTTTACCTAGTAAAGTCGCAACGACTATCGCCCCTCCTATTCCTAAAGCGAATCCTGGAATTTGAACAATATATAAAATCGGCATCACTAAAGATGACGCACTAAGAGCGGTTGGTCCAAGATAGTTGCCAATTAAAATACCATCGACAAGTGAGCCAAACTGCATCGCAAAAATCATTAAGATTGAAGGGATTAAATAAGTAATAAATTTACGATTAATAAGTTTAGAATTTCTTTTTAATGTTGTCGTCATAAGTCGGTCCTCTCAAAGAAGCCAAGAGTGTCAAGCGACTCAATCGCATTCTTTAAATATTGATAATCAGTAATCGGCCACTTATATCCTAAGTGATAAAGGCTCTTGTTAGTGAACTCATTATCAGAAAGGATGAAGCTATGAGTGTGCATATCACTACTAGAATAAGAGATTAAGGATGAGACTAACATGCTCTTAGAATCATCTAACATCATCTCTTTCATGGATTTTAAGAATTCTTCATCACTCACTATTTCAATTCCAAATCCAAGTTCATTTAAGACATAGATTATGTCACCCATCTGCACCATATGTGAGTTAGCACTATGATAAACGGTAAATTTACTTGGAGTTTTGCTGAGTAAAAGAATAGTCTTAGCTACTTCATCAATTGGAGAGAAGTCAACTTCTACATCCATAGAATTCACTGGGAATTTCTTAAGCGTAGCGTAGCCTTTTAAGTCTCTCATAAAGCCGTTAGTAATGGAGTTAGCCTGGAATTCTCCGTCACTTTGTCTACTCATCAAGTTACCAACACGGATGATCTTGCCATCTAATCCTTCTTTATCTATGGCTTCAAGTAATGCTTTTTCAGCATCAAATTTAGAGTGGACATATTTATTAGAAACGTCTTGACCAAAGTCTAACATATTTTCTTTCATCCTAAAGGATGAGTCGAATTTATTATCAATATTTTCGCCCGCTACTGATAAAGTGGAGATTTGCACTAATCTCACTTTCTTTTTCTTAGCGATTTCAATTAAGTTTTTCACTCCGCCTACGTTGACGTGTTCGATAATATCGTCATTTGCAAAGTGTTTCACTATTGCTGCGGAGTTAATAATTAAATTGAAATCATAATCTTTAAGTTTCTCACCTAAAGTCTCATCAGTGACATCCCCGTCCACAATAGTGACGTATTTATCAACTTCTTCAGTTAAAGGAGAATCAAAATAGTAAGCAAGTAAGCCTAACAAACGATCTTTAGGATTAAGTTTGCCACCTCTAATTAAAGCGATAGTAGCAATCTTTTGATCTAATAATTCTTTTAAAATGTGGATACCTAAGAATCCTGTAGAACCAGTTAATAAAACTTTACTAACTTTATATTCGTCTTTAGTGTCATTAACTTCGTCTACTATGTTATGGGCTAAACTACCAAGTTCAGCTTTTTCTTCTTTAGACTCTACTTTAGTAGGTTCTTCTGTTTCTACTCCAGAAAGAGAATTGATATGTTTTTCAAGTTCTAATACAGTAGAGTAATCAAAGACGTCGCCGTACGCAATAGGTAAGCCCATATTTAAGGCAAGCATTGCCACTTTAGAGACGCTTAAAGATGTACCTCCCATTTCAAAGAAGTCATCATCCACTCCTACATTATCTTTACCTAAAGCTTTCTTAAATAAAGTTAAGAGTTTTTCTTCTAAATCATTAGAAGCAGATTTCACTTCTTTCTTTTCTTCTTTAACTTCAATCTCTGGAAGTGATTTCTTATCAATCTTACCGTTAGGGGTAAGTGGGAATTTATCTAACTGCATCACCACTTTTGGAACCATATATGGAGTTAAGTATTTACCCATATGTTCAAGTAATTGATCTTTATCAACTTGGCTAGATGCAGTAAAGTAGGCCGCTAAATAGTCTCCTTCAGGGCTTTGTTTAACTAAAATAATGCTTCTAGTAACTGAGTTATAAGAGTTAAGAACTCTTTCAATTTCATCAAGTTCCACTCTTAAACCTCTTAATTTCACTTGGTTATCAAGTCGACCAAAGAATTCAACGTTACCTTCGCTGTTGATTCTAGCCATATCGCCACTTCGATATGCTTTTAAGCCGTTAATTTCAATAAAGGCTTCTTTAGTTTTTTCTGGTAAACCTAAATAACCTAATCCGACTGATTCGCCAGCAATTGTTAAATCACCGATCGCATTAATTGGTAAGATATGTCCGTGTTTATCTAAAGAATAAACTTTAGAGTTCGCGACTGGCTTACCAATAGTCATATACTTATCTTTAACTAAAGCGTAAGTCGCAGTAATTGTAGTTTCAGTTGGGCCATATCCATTTAAAATATTCGCATTAACACCTAAATTTCTAAGTCGGTTACATAATTCCATAGGTACAGCTTCTGCACCCATATCTAAATATTTGAATCCCTTTAAAGCGTCCACGAAGACATCAATATCTAACAAGTTAGATACAAATGATGGGGTCATGAACATATATTTCACATGGTTCTCTTTTAAAGTTTTAGCGAGTAACATTGGGTTTTCAATTTCTTCTTCGCTTGCTATAACTGCGGTATAGCCATGAGTTAAAGGAACGAATTCTTCTTGTAAAGAAGCATCAAAAGATAAGGAAGCAAATGAACAGCTAACACAGTCATCTCCAATATCTCGATAACATGTTGTTGCTAAGTTAGAACCATCTAAAACATAGTTAAGTAAGTTCTTATGGGCAATCATCACGCCTTTTGGCTTACCAGTAGAACCAGAAGTATAGATGACATATGCCATTGAAGATTGAGGAATCTTAACATCAGGATTTTTAATTTCTTTACTTTCTAAGATATCTTCAATTGCTAAAGCCTTCACTTTAGTGGATTTAATTAAATCTTGTTTTTGTTTAATAATTTCACGGGTGGAAATTAATAATTTAGAGCCTGAGTCAGTAATAATATAACTTACTCTTTCATCAGGATATTTTGGATCTACTGGAACAAAGGCTCCACCAGATTTCACAATACCTTGTCTAACAACATATGCTTCTTTAATTCGAGGCATAAACATCACTACACAATCCGCAAGTTTCACGCCTTCTTTAATTAAATCGTGAGCGACTTTATTCGCGGATTCATTGAGCTCTTGATAAGTTAATTTGCCGTTTTTGGCCACTACTGCGACTTTATTTGGTTTATCTTTAGCTTGTTTTTCAACTAGCTTATTAACAGTAATGTCTTTTGGTATTTCAACTTCAGTTTGATTGAACTTCTCATATTGAGCTTTATCAAACTCAGGCAAGCAGTTTATATCTTTGATATTCTTTTTAGTTAATAACTCATTTAAGACTAATTCATATAAACGTTTAAATGAATCAATGGTGTCTTTATTGTACACAGCTTGATCCCATTCAAAATGAGCGCGATACTTACCGTTTTCTAGGAAAACATCTAAACCAAAATCACTCTTAGGGGTTTCACTTTCCATTAAAATTGGAGTGACTTTAAATCCACCTAAAGTTTCAAAATTAAAGTTATCGCCTTGATAAGCAAAGATGACATCCGCTTTTAAGTTATAGTCGTTAGCGACATCACCAAAGGAATATAAGTCATTTTCCTCTAATCCTGATAAGAGTTCTTGCATCTCTTTAACTTTTGCTAGAGTTAAGTCTTCTTCTTGATATTTGATATAAACCGGCAAGGTTTTAACAAACATCGAGACACTATTCATCACTTTTGAAGATTTTCTACCGTTATAGATAGTCTCATATAAGGAATCATCTTTATAGATGAATTTAGATAATGTAAAGGCAAAAGCAAAGTTAAATAATGCGTTATTAGTTAATTTATTTGAATTAACGTATTTCTTTACTAATTCGTTATCTAGTTCTAATTCATAGTCAACAGATTGAAGTTTTGAAGTTTCTTCGATCTTCAAATCTTTCTTTAAAGTATACTCTCCATCAACATCTTTAAGAACTTCGTTATAGTAGGCTTTAGCCTTGTCTAATTTAGGTGAAGCTAAATCTTCTTTTTCTTGAAGCGCGACTTCATAACCACTATAGGTTTCTGGAGTTAATTTTTCTCCTAAATAAGCTTTATCAATATCGCTTAAAATAATGGCTTCAGAAGTACCGTCACATAAAATGTGATGGAAATCTAAGAAGAGATAGTTATCTTTTCCTTCATAGATTTCTACACGGTATAACTCGCCGTCTAATATAGAGAACGGTCTCACTAAAGATTTAATATCAATTTCTTTTTTAAGAATTTCCACTTTAGCAGGACTACTATTTCTTCTAGCAACAATATCCCCACTATCATTCATATGAAGAATAGATTTTAAATATGGATGGTTATCAATTGTTTTGCTAACCGCTTCTTTTAGCTTTGCTAAATCCATCTTCTTATCTAATTTGAATAAGTAAGGGATGTTGTAGTTCGTGCTATTAGGTTTAGAAACACATTCTACAAAAATACCTTCTTGAGTTTTAGTAAGAGGATATTCATCTAAAACTTCAAAAGTCTTGTCTTCTTCTTTATTAGCAAGATATTCCGCTAAAGAGGCAATTGTGGAATGCGCTTTTAAATCGCTATTATCCACAGACTTGTTATATTTCTTTGATAAAAGAATTGTAAATCTGATGGAGCTAACAGAAGTTAAACCAACTTCAAAGATGTCATTAGTGACACCAAATTGGTCGTGCCCTAATACACCTTTTAAGATATCAAAGATATCTTGTTCATCAGAGTTTCTTGGAGCCACCATTTCTTCAACTTTAAGTTCAGGTACTGGTAAGGCTCTTTTATTAACTTTTTGGTTTTGATTAAGAGGAATCTTATCAATTTGCATTGTGTAAGCAGGCACCATGTAAGGTGGCTTTTGTTCTAAGATAAAATTATTAAGTTCTTCAACGTTAATCTTTTTATCACTTACCACATAAGCGACGATATATTTCACTCCACTAGGATCAGTGAAGTCTTTGACAGTCGCGTCTTTAATATCTTTAAAGTCTCTAATCACTTTTTCGACTTCAGAAAGTTCCACTCTAAAGCCACGGATTTTGACTTGTCCGTCTTTTCTTCCGATAAAATCAATTGTCCCGTCTTCTAATAAACGTACAATGTCACCGGTTTTATATAATTTTTCAAATTTTTCTTCTTTGGTGAACCAGTTAGTTAAGAAAGCTTCACTATTTTCTTTTTCTCTATTTAAGTAGCCTCTCGCCACTTGTGGTCCAGAGATATAGAGTTCACCGCTTGTTAATACTGGTAATCTCTTTTTATTCTTGTCTAAGACATAAATCTTATAATCGCTTAAGCATTTTCCAATCGGGATACGGTGATAGAATTTGTCCACTAATTGGAGGGTGCAGAAGACTGTACCTTCGGTAGGTCCGTATAAGTTATAGAATTTATAGCCTTTAGGAGGATCCATAGGTACTAACTTTTCTCCTCCAACAGCGAAGTATTTTAAGGATTTGACTTCAATCTCACTAGCAAATTGTCTACCAACTTGAGTAGTCATAAAAGCATGAGTAATTTGGTTTTTATTATAGTATTCACCTAACTCTACTAGGTTAAGTCTCATCTCATCAGGAATGATATAGACAGTCGCTCCACTAGTTAAAGCTGGATATAAATCCATCATATCGGCATCAAAACCATAACTCGCGTAAGCGGCATTTTTACAGCCCACTCCAAAGTTAAATTCTTGTCGATAATATCTACAGAACGAGAAGATATTGCCGTGTTCTAGCATCACTCCTTTTGGCACTCCAGTAGAGCCAGAAGTATAAAGCATTATGAATAAATCTTTTGGTGATGGTCTAGATTTAATCTCAGTGTTATCTTTTAAAGATAAAAGTTCATCAGTAAATAACTCTTTGCCTTTAAAGTCATCCACTAAATCATTTAGTTCTCTATCTCTAATCAAAATAATCGCACTAGAATCTTTAACCATGAAAGTTAATCGATCTTTAGGATAAGTTGGATCAAGTGGTTGATACGCTGCTCCAGACTTAATGACACCTAAAGAGGCTAAAGCGATATATTCAGATTTCTTTACTAAAATAGAAACTACTTTCTCTTTTTTAGCGCCTAATCTAATTAATTCATTAGCGATCCTAGTCGAAATTTCATCAACTTCTTTATATGTATATTTTTTGTCTTTAAAAACCACTGCAACTTCATTTGGGTGCTTTTTCACTACTTCTAAGAAGTCATCTAAAATGGTCTTATTATCTTCAATATATGGGAAGTTGGTCTTGTTAAATGAATCAAGAAGTTTTCTTTCTTCTTCATCGACTAAATCAATATCGATTAATTTTTCTTTTTTTAAGAATTCTGAATTAACAACATCATACATTTTGATGATGTGTCTAATTGTGGATTCATTATATAAATCCGCTCGATATTCAACCCAGATAATAAATTGTCCGTTTAATCTATGGAGTTCAATGCTAAGCTTTTCTTTGCCATCTTTTCTAAGCAAAGGAGTAACTTCAAGTAGCTTTCCTTTATATTCTCCAGAATAGAAATAATCACCTTGATAAGCAAATAAGACATCCGCGCTTACTCCAAGGTCTTTAGCTAAATCAGCGAAAGGATAAATATTATGTTTTACATTTTCGATTTGTTCTTCGTTAGTTTTAGCTAAATAATCAGATACCTTATCTTCATCAGTGTAACTTAAATAAAGTGGATAGGTTTTAACGTAAGAGCCCACACTATGAGAAACCGATTCATCTCTTCCATTATGGACACTTAAGAATAAGGATTCATTTTCCATATTAATCTTACTTAATAAGTAAGAGAATGTTCCTAAAAAGAAGCTAGAGGTTTTAATTTTGAGTTTTTTAGTTAATTCTTTAACTTCTTTATCTGTCACTTTTAAAGGAATACGGATATTACCCCAAGAGACTTCTTTATCTTGTTTATCTTCTACTGGGGTGGAGTCAGTTTCCACTCCTCCCACTAGTTTTTCATAGTAGTCTTTTGCCTCAGCGTATTTCTTAGATTTCAGATCTTCTACTTCTTTAAGCGCATATTCGTTCGCATCAGATTTTTCAGTTTCTAATTTCTTTCCTTCAAGAGTTTTTAAGAAGTCACTTACAAAGATATGAATCGAAGTTCCGTCCATGATGATGTGATGGAAATCAAAATAGAAAATAAATTCTCCACCAACTTTAAATAATTTGAAACGGTATAAGTGTTTATCGCTTAATTCAAAAGGTTTAGAATCAATTTTAATTTCTTTAACTTCTTCGAGCTTAACTTTGATGTCTTCTTTTTCGATGTGTTTGGTAATATTACCTTCTTCATCAATTGATAAGACAGTGAATAAATAAGGGTGTGCTTCAAAGACCGCGTTAAGAGCTTTGTTAACACTTTCTAAAGAAACATCCTTTCCTAAATTAATCGTATTAGCGAGGTTATAAGCATCTCCGGAATTTAAAGAAGAGATATATAATCCTTGTTCGCTTTTAGATAATGGGTAATTCTTATTCATAAGTTTTCCTCCTGAATTTTGATTTCAAATGGTTCTGTTGATTCTCTAGTGACCGAGATCACTGAATCTTTATATTTGACTGTTTGACTACGATAAGTTTTGTTTTTATATGTTTTAATGTCGTTTATTGGAATAGAGGGGATGTCCTTTATTTTTTCTTTTATTCCTGTTCCTAGACATTTTGTAAGTGACTCTTTATTAGTCCAAATCTCGTAGAATTTCTGATCAGTTGTTATATACTTCTTTTCTTCTCTTGAAGAGATGTAATCAATTAAATCATCTTCAACTGGTCTTATCTTTTCTATATCCACCCCTATAGGGACATCATCTTTTATAAAGACCACATATCCTTTAGAGTGAGAAATATTAAAGCAGCAATTGTTACTAATGGGTTTACCAGATTCATTAAGATAAAACTCACCAATATATTTGTTTTTTAAAATCATAGAGACTGCTTTTTCTTTTTTGGTTTCTTCTAATTTATATCTAGATAATTCCTTGATATTTTCATCACTTAAAAATGAAGAAAGCAAAAAACTTTCAAGTGATTTTGTATTTGTATCCACAAATAGCAAAGTTAATATACGCACGTATTTATTATAACGAGTTTATAAATAAAAAAAACCAAAATTGAGATGCAATCTCTAATATTTGGTTTTTAATTCAACTTTTCGTTAATTAGAAAGCAACAGAAAACGCAGTTTCAGAAGCACATAAGGCTACGTTATTGTGGGTGCCCACTCTACGGGTGTAACCACTGCCTAATTCTTTATCAAGTACAGAGTTTAAAGTGGCTAAATTTTCATATTGATTCTTATTTACAAACGCTGATGCTTGATCAATACTTGAGAAGAAGAAAGCTAACATGTAATCTTGATTGTCATCGCTGCCTTTTTTAGCAATGAGAGCGTCAGTTAAATCAACACCTTCAAAATTGAAAGCACTTAAATGAGCTTTAGCCTCTGCTTGGGTATAAGTTTGAACAGTATATCCGCCGGAACGGAGTTTTCCGCTTGCGGAACTACAAGATTCAGTAGATGAACATCCGGCTAAACATAAAGAGCTAGCCAATAATAAACTTGCTAATAATTTTTTCATGTAATTACCTCCAAAAAATAACAATTTATAGTGTTATTATATATCACTATTTGTCACAAATGTGTCACAAATATTTAAATATTATCTTTTTCTTTTTGTAGAACTCTTTTTATAAGTTTTTACACCCTTTTTAGCAGCAGAGATCATCTTCTTTTTTGTCTTTTTGCTACCTTTAACAAAGATAATGACTAAGGCTAATAAAACGAGAGCCCCGCCACCAATAGCGATATAGATAATATATTTAGGGAATCCTGGTTTAACTACTTCAATCGTATAAGATTCAGATATATCGTCATAAGTTACAGTAACGGTTTTCTTTCCTACTGTCGACATATCTGGTTCGCTAATTTCGCAATCATCTAAAGTTATTTCTCCACTAGTCCCATTTTTATAATGAGCAACAACCTTTAAACCTTCAGTAGAAAATTTATCGTTAACATTGAAAGATGTTTTCATTCCAGAAAGGGTTAAACTTTGAGTAATTAAATCCTTAACAATAACTTGAATGGATTGCTCTACTACACTACCTCCATAGCTAGCAGAGGCTGTAATTGTAGTTGTTCCATTAGCTAACGCAGTAACAGTAATTTCTTCATCATTAATAGAAGTTGCTTTACTTAAACTTACAATACTAGGATTAGCAACACTCCAAGAAATATCGCTATCAGCGTTACTTCCTGATACTTTGGAAGTATCACTTACCGAGAATTTAATCTTATTTGTAGATACGTTAAACTCTTGACCGATTGGATCGGTTAAAGGTTTAGCAAAGCCAGTAACCAAAGGCTTATAGTTAGTGCCGTCGCTATCAGCAGTTCCCCAAATATAATCTGCCCATTCAGGGAAATCGATAAACGGATTTCTATTATTAGTGTAGTTATTGAATAATAGGTTATTTCTATGGGTTTCATATTCATCAACAGGATCAAGCTTATTCCACGCTAATAAATCGCTTAATAAACCCATGCCATAAGCTTCAGTAGCGCTACTAGTACCAGTTTTACTATTTTCCGATAAATTATTTAATAAAACTAAATTAGGGTTATTGCCGTCTATAGGAGCGGTATCACTACCAGAGAAATAATTATATCTAGCAGCCATATAGAAAATAGCTCTAGCAATATCACCTTTATCACTATCTTGTGGTTCAAAGACCGTTTCATTACCGCCAGCGTTTTTAGATTTACCAGTTAAATTTCCGTAAGCAGTTTGATATTTGCTTCCAGCGTCACTATAGGATTTTGTTTTATCAACAAAAGCAAAGAAATAGTTACTATGTTCGTGATTAGCCCAGCCATTTCCTGTCACTAAGTGCATTGGATCACCTCTAGCTCCACCACTAGAATCGCTTCCTTTGGTGTCAAAGCCATGTGATTTAGCCCAAATATGTTCTTGGTTAATTCCCCAGGCATCTTGATTATGATTACCCCAGGCTCTAGCCTCGTTAGGGATATTTCTATTGTTATATAAAGCATGGATATATGGATTATTTTTAGAATCGGAAGCAGAACTACCATATTGATATCCGGTAATGGTATTTGTGCTTGGATTATAAGTGCCATATGTTGTACTACTAGCAGGAGACTTGTCCCAGTCTCTATCAGTTATTTCATACATCTGCCAAATCTTAGTATTGTTATCGTAACTATAATATTTTTGTCCGTTAGATAAAATCGTCTTTAAGTTTTTAAGTAAATTAGTGCCTTGCCTTTCACTTTCACTTAAAGAATTTAAAGAGGAGTAATAATTTCTAATTTCTTCTTTAGAATTATCATTTAAATTAATTGTGGTTGGTAAATTAGCAATACTATAGGCATCTACCTTGTTAGTCTTATTAAAATTAAGGGTTAAAGAAATGCTAGTTAAAGATAAAAGTCCAATCGACATAACTGGAATAAGAACTTTTTTCATGATAATTCCTCCGACTAATTCATTTTTATTATAAAGTAAAAATGACCATTAAACAAACCACTTTTATAACTAAGAAAAAAGACCCAATTGGGTCAATTATTTTCATTTGCCCTTGAAGAATATTGCTGATACAAATCAAGGTTTTTCCGATAGGTTGAAGAAGTCCTTTGATACAAAATCACTGAGGTGACAGGACTTGAATCATTTTATCGGCTTCTAATTGTATCAATATAGATATTAAATAGCAAATCTTACTGTCCCAGATACTGACTTGATTGTTGGTGATAAACTTCTACTTTCAGTGCATTAATCGTGGATTAAAAGATTAAGAGAAATCAGAGTGTGGAATAATAATGATTATTTGCATGTTTTTTACACTTTTTTATTTTTTGACCCAACCACTAAGTGAGCCTTATTCGATTTTGCCTTAATACTTTGTATAAGTCCTTTTAAAGAAACATAACAAGAATTATTTCTCATTGAAATCATAGGTAAAATAAACCGACTAGGTGGTTAGCCTAATCGGTCTTAGTTTTTGACATTTTTTTATTAGAGTGAACTAATATAATGTTGGCAATTCAGCGCGATTGCCTTTATTAGCTTTATTGCTTAGAAAGTTCGATTGTTCCAAACATCAAAACATCTTTTTCTGCATTGTATGTAAAGGAGATTTTGTCACCAACTTCATATGGAGAAGGATATTCACCAAAGCTTTCAACTCCAGTTACAATAAATGAAAGTCCTTTTGTTTCATCATCATAAGAAAAGCTACTAAAATAATATTCGCAATCAATATCATAATTAGAAAAATTATTAGCGCCAAAGCTAAGAGTATAGTTAAAGCTAGAATCATGCCAGAACGTTCCATTAAAATAGCTCTTATCAGTTCCTAATGCTGGAATGATTATGGATTCTTCATCTATTTCATTTTTGCCTTCTTCATCAGAAAAATATTTACCGCAGACATCGCAGCTCCAATATTCGATGTTACCATCTTCAAGGCGAGTTGCGTTTTTTGCTTCGTGATGAGTTAAAGTGTGGTGAGCTGGAGTGCGAACGTCTTTTTGATCAATAGGATGTTCGCAAGCTTCATCTGAGAAATATTGGAAGCATTCTTTGCATACCCAATATTCAATGTTGCCAGGTACATAACAAGTTGCGGCCTTTGCACTGTTATGAATTAAATCATGAGCGTGAGCTGGAATGATCCAACTATCGTTTTTAATTTCGTTTTTCCCTTCAGCATCAGAATAGAATTTGCCGCATCTTTCGCAGCTCCAATAAGCACTATTGCCTGCTTTTTTACATGTTTCGGCATGAGCATCATGAGCGGTTAAATTATGGCCAACGGCTTCTAAAGTGATGTCCTTGGTTTGATCAGCGAATGCTTCTTTAGTGAAATCGGCGGTATATCTACCAGTTCCATCTTCTTCACATTTTGCTTCTTCAACCACTACATAGGTAGAATTGACAGTTTCTGTATCGACATGAGTGGCGTCATGTGCACACACTCTTTTAGCGGTGCAGGTCTTATTGTCTTCAGACCAAGTATAAGTTGGTGTTCCCCAGCTATGTCCAGTTGCAGGTAAAGTAATTTCGTGAGATTGAGCTTCAAAAGCTTTGTTTTCAAAAGCAACATCATAAACTGCACTACCATCTGTATCACATGTTGCAGGTATAATCTCTGTATAAGCAGAATCAGCTGTTTCACTTTCGATGTGATTTGAATCGTTTTTACACACTCTAGTTGCAGTACATGAAGAATAATCATCAGACCAAGTGTAAGTGACTTCGCCCCATTCGTGGCCAATGGCTTCTAGTGTGATATCAAAATGGGCAATACCTAAACCTTCGTTATCAAATGTAACGGTATATCTACCTGATCCATCTTCTTCACATTTAGCTTCTTTAGTGACAGCGTAAACGGAATCTTTTGTTTCTGTTTCTTTATGTCTTTCATCATCTTTGCAGACCCTTGTCGCGGTACAACTTTTATGGTCAGTAGACCATTCATAAACTACTACACCCCAGTTATGAACGTGTTTATTTCCACAACCCGCTAAAAGAGAGATAGCCATAAGAGCAGATGTCATTAAGACTAATTTCTTTTTCATATAAATTTCCCCTTCTTTTTATCAATGTGAGTAAACTCACAAAAAAAATATATCGAATAATACTTATAATCAAGAAAAATAGTTTTAAACTATACTTTCGAATATTCAAAGTAAAGTTTTTAATATATAATAAGTAAAAAAATAAGGGCAAATATAGATATGAGAGATATCGATAAAACTAAAACAGCATTTGAAAAATCACTCTTCAAATTATTAGAAAAAAGAACTATCACGACATTACAGTTAACGAGATATGTTCTTTAGCTAATAAAACAAAGATGACTTTTTATCATTACTATAAGGATAAAGATAATTTATTAGCGTTAGCTTCCATCAATTTAATTAATGAAGAATATAATGATGCATATAAAAAGATATTAAAAAAAGAAACTGACCCTGAAGAAATTGAATATCAATCGCTATTGGCTACCTATGATTGGGTAGCGAAGCATTATAAGCAAATCCAAAACCTCATCCATAAAGGCGATACTTTTCCGATGGAGATATTCAAAAACACTTTATCTAATAACTATGGTAAATATATAAATGAGTTGATTAAATCTGTTGGTTATGATGTTCCTAGCGATTATTTATCGATATTCTTCTTTGAAGGATTATATGGTTCGTGCCTATATTACGCTGAGCAATTAAAAAATAAAAAAGATAAGAAAAAAGTTAAAGAAGATATTAAAAAGCTTTGCCGTTTCTGGGCTAAGCTTATAATGTCCGCCACAAAGGAAAACTAAGCTGCAATCATAAGCAAGCATGCCTATTGCCTCCCAAAATATCTTGAACGCAATCAAGCGAAATTTTGTATCAATTAGCGTGCATCATAGGTAGTTCAAGTCCTGTCAACAATCTATAAATTTGCATCAAGGGTGTAGCAATTGAGGGTTTTGATACATATTCTATGGTTTCTGCTAATCCACCACTAGCTTTGAAAACCATCGAAAAACATTAAAAAAGGTAAAAATGTAAGAAAAAAGACCTGATAACAAGTATCAAGTCTGTTCATATCGTTTGGTCGGGACGACAGGATTTGAACCTGCGGCCTTCTGCTCCCAAAGCAGACGCGATACCAAGCTACGCTACGTCCCGATTTCTTTTATAGCACTAGTTGGCGCGCTAGAGAGGATTCGAACCCCTGACTTCAACATTCGTAGTGTTGCACTCTATCCAACTGAGCTACTAGCGCACGATTTTTGTGCTATATGATTTTATCACATTAACAATTTTCTTCAATAACATTATTAATGTTTTATTTTTGCTGGAGGTTCCTGGGGGATTCGAACCCTCGATCATTGAGTTGCAGTCAATTGCCTTACCAGACTTGGCTAAGGAACCATGTGCAGCGATAGGTATTCTATCACTGCGTTTTTTTCTATTCAAGAAAGAGTGTTATTTTTGAGCATTTCCTCTTCTTTTTTTACGGATGCGTTTCACTAATACTTTGTTAGTGATAATAAGCGCTCCTAAAGCAATTCCAGAAGCAATAATCACAATGAAGATTACTAAGGAAGAAGTTGGAAGTGGGTCGCTTTTAAATTCCTCCCACATTTTCATTACGAGTTTATTATTCTCGCCAAAATCCTTCATAACCGCACATCTAGTGATAGTAGCTTCATCTGGATATTGAGTGAAGAATTGTCTTCCGACAGAATTATTAAGATGTTCATCTTCTCCGTCAACGAAGGTATAAGGTTCGCCGTCTTCTGTTCTAGCGTAATATTTCGCACTATAGAAGATTGTATCAACATCTTCTTCATAGTCTTCAGTATCAGGGTCTCCATCATCTAAAGTGCCGTTAAAGAAATAAGATAAATCAACAATATCGTATTCTAAAACTTCTTCAGGTTCTAAATCTCTATCCACAATAGTGAGGTCACCATATTTCTTTTGAGTCTCCTCATCAACAAGTACTGGATAAGAATGCTCTTCATCTAATAAATCTTCGACTGATTCAGGCTCATCAACAACGACCTCTTCTCCAGTAGCCTCATCAATATAAGAATATGGTACAAAGTAATATAACAAATATTCATCACTATCGGCGTTATGTGTATCCTTCATAAAGTCAGGATAATCTAAAGCAAAGAAATCTTTATTTTCTTCAACTTCATCATCATGAACCGCATAAACTTGATAATATTCATAGTTATATTGTTTAACTTCTACTTCTTCATAGATTTCGTCGGTTCTAATATCATACCAGTCTCTAACTAATTCTAAGATATCTCCTCCACCGATAAAGGAAGTATAACCTGTATAATCCATATTTTGAGAGGCATTAGCAGGATCAGACATAAAGTCTAAGAACATTAACGCAAGTTCTCTTCTTTCTTCGCTTCTATTATCGTTTTTAGGCATCACCCAGGTATCAAACCAAAGGTTACTACCAAGTTCAGGGACACAGTAATATAAGGTTGATTGATTATCACCAACTAAATTACCGTCTTCAGCTTGATCCATAGAATAAACCGCATCACCACTCCAAGCAAGGTTGACTCCAATCTTACCAGTGACGATATCTTGTTTACCGCTATCGACTTCTAAACCGAAGATGTTGTTTTTTAAAGACTCTAATGAGGCTTGAACGTTATTAACAACGATATCAAAGCTATTTTCATTTTCTCCGTTAAATACTTTCGCATATTCTGACATATATGTTTCTACGTCATATGTGCCATCATCTAATTTCGCTTTTAAAGAAGCAAAGTCTTTTTCATAAGTTTTCATTAACCCAGCAGCGAAAGTATCTCTCATCGAGTTCTTAATGGAGATAGAACCTTTATAGGTTGAATCCCATAAAGCAGAGAAAGAATAATGCATATCTTCAATCACATCAGCGACTTCAAGATTAGAGTAAGCGCTATATTCTGGGTTAAATAAAATACCTAAAGTTCCCCACATATAGCCAACTGCATAATCTTCCAGTTTAGCGTATGGATGAACTTTTTCTCCTGGGTGTTCAGGATCATCTTCCCACCTAGAATAAATAGGAGCAGTAATATTATCTAATCTTCCTCTTAAAGTTGGGGAAGCATAATCCATATAATTCGCTAATTTCACTTCTCTAGTTTCGCCTTCAGCTAACAAAGGCACAACAAGTCCTTCAGAGACCATTTTTTGGGCCATATAATCGGATACGTTAATTAAATCATAATCAGATTTACCAGTTTGAAGTTCACTATAAAGAGTTTCATTAGTGTCACTGGTGTCATAGACAACTTCAACGTGACGATATTTTTCATCTAACTCACCGGCATCCACTAAAGAGATGACATAACGTTTAAATTGTTCGGTCATGTCATTAGAGCGGTCTTCCTCATCAATAAAGATATAGTCTTCAGAGTTAATAATTTTTAAAGTCACTCTTTCAGAAGAAGAATCTCCACAGCTAGTGAGACCACTACTCATTGCTAAAAAGATAGGAGATAAAAGAAGGATTTTATTAATCTTTTTCATTATCCAGCCCTCCTTTTAGAAAGATTAAGTTTCTTTTCTTGATGATTACGATAAATCGTAATACCAATAACCGCAGCGATAACCGCGACAAATAAAATAGTAGTTAAGGCTCTCATTTCTGGAGGGATAGGTCCCTTTTTAATTTTGGCCTGAACCAAAGTTGATAAGGTTTCAATATTCTTACTTCCAGAGAGTAAACCACTACCTCTAGTAAAGGCAGTAACAATAAAGTCATCTAAAGATAAAGTAATTGAGAGTAAGAATCCAGATAAGACACCTGGCATAATTTCTGGAACAATAACTTTAAATAAAGCTTGAGTTGGAGAGGCTCCTAAATCTAAAGCAGCCTCGTATAAGCTTGGATCCATTTGTTGTAATTTTGGTTTCACAGAAATATAGACAAATGGTAAGGATAAACAGCAATGTCCAATTAATAAAGTCCAGAAAGAGAAGATATAGCTATCTCCACCCATCGCCTTAAAGATTTTTCCTAAGAAAACAAACATTACTGTTAAAGAGAAAGCAACAACGATTTCGGCGTTAACAACTGGAATTTGAGTGGCTAAATCTAAGGCGTTTCTCATTCTACGTTTAGAATAATACGCTCCAATTGCACCTAAAGTACCAATAATGGTGCTCACTACTGCAGAAATAACCGCAAGTAAAACTGTATTGCCCAAGGCAATCATAATTTCCTTAGATTGGAATAATCTAGGGAATAAGTTAAAGGAGAATCCTGCCCATTGGCCAATGTTTACTGACTCAGTAAATGAGAACGCAATTAAGACCAAAACAGGAAGATACATTAAGATCAAAATAAGCCAAATATAGGACTTACCAATAATTTTCTTTACCATGATCCGCCCTCCTTTTTGCCTTCTTTAGAAGACTTTTGAGAGAGTAACATAGTTAAGCCGATGAACACTAACATGACTAAAGCCATGAAAGAGCCATCATGCCAAGCTTTATTAGTGAACTCTAATTCGATGTAGTTACCAAATAAGGTAATTTTACCTTCGGATAAGACATCGGAGATAACATAGCTAGACATTGTTGGCA
Source organism: uncultured Erysipelotrichaceae bacterium (assembly GCA_902769185.1). Taxonomy (GTDB): domain Bacteria; phylum Bacillota_I; class Bacilli_A; order RFN20; family CAG-826; genus UBA2450. The sequence goes on from CACXNV010000019.1 coordinate 21,068, forward strand.
TAAAAGTCATTAAACAAGCTGAGACTATGCCAGGAAAAGCTTGAGGAAGGATATTCTT
>CACXNV010000020.1 GCA_902769185.1 uncultured Erysipelotrichaceae bacterium
GCGAGTTGAATTAAATCTGAGACATCATCAAATTCTCTAACCTTAGCGATTTGTTCTTCGGTTAAACCTTTTAATAATTCTTTTCTCATAACTAACCCCATAATTCTTTTACCGATTATATTCTAACAAACAAGGTGCCACTAAAGTGTCACACTTTCGATTTTTAACTAGAAAATATATGTTAATTAAATTAATATCCACATCTCCTCATGATTTCTTGTCCAATTAAATCATCATATTCAGAGCGGTTATCGACTTTTTGAAGACAGCCATATAAATTTGTTAGGGATTCAAAGCATGTTGAATCTGGACTAGAAAAGACAGCAACTACTTTGCCGTTTTTAGTAATTTGAATCTTCTCAGACGAGCACAAATTAATATAATGAGAAAGATTTCTTCTAAATTCAGTGATATTTACCCTGCGCATTATGATACTCCCATATTCATTATATTAAAGCTTTGAACTTTTGCCACTAACTTCATCTAAAGCATCTTTTTGATGTTGATAGACATCGATTATCTTATCGATCAACTCTGGTGTAAAGAAATTACTTTTAGAAAGTATATTTCTAATTTCTTCTTCAAATCCCTCTAATTTAGTTGAATCGTACCATGAATAGTCCCAACTAGATTCTAAGAAACTAAATAAGAAATAAATAATAAAATAAGAACCTTTATTAAGCTTAGTAATAAATTCTTTTCCGGTTCTACTGGTGCCAAAAGCTCCCGCTAAATCGTGTATTGGAGCGGGTTTAATCTTATTAGTTTTGGTGTTTCTAATAACGCAGATATTGTCAAAATGTAAATCTGAAATAAAACACAAAGATCTTAAACAAGATATTTTTACAAATAACTCATAGAGTTCAGGCATCCCAAATTCGGAAACCTTTTGAAAGAATTCTCTATTCTTGTCTTTATTATTGTTTTTTCCTAAAAATAGCTGATATAAGTCATTTGGAAGAACAACACTTAACGGCACTAATTCATCATCTATTCCTACCAAAGGTTTACAAATAGAGCCGTATTTATCTCCGACTTTCACTAAATCGTATTTTAAAACTTCATCTTCTTTTAAGATGCGTGAGGCAAGTCTAGAGGCTAATACTTCTCCTAAAGAGTCTTCATATTGATCTTTAACTATTCCTAATTTAATTAATTTAGGACCGTTATCATAGATCCACCCTTTAACTGCCCAACCTTGAGTGACAATGTCAGGGACATTTAAATCGCATTTACTAAGTTCTTCGTATTTTCTATTAAGGACCGCTCTAGCAAAAGAGTCATCCCATTTATTAGAGAAGAAATTAATATCGTCATATTTTAAATCTTCTCTATCTCTTTTAAACCAGTAATGGTTACTTAAAGATAGCCCATGCCCTTTAAATGCTAATTCAAAAGAATCTCTAACACCGATATTTTTAATAATTAAATCGTAGTCCCATCGATTTTCACTTATTTTTCTAGAATTAAAAAACCTCAATAGTCTCATATTGTTACTATCGTTATCTTTTTTAACTCCATATGGGGCTAAATCAAAATGTTCTAATTCTTTAATAATTTGAATTTTTGGTCGATTAACATAATCCACAACAAAAGTAAGAACTTCAAAGTCCTTATACATTAAAGTTAATGTTTCTTGATTCTTCATGTATTTATATTAATACAAACGTTGTCACAGAAGTGCCACAATAAAACTTATATATTTTTAATTATTTAGCTTTGTTTTTTGAATGTTTTCTTAAGATTAAAACAAGCCCTGCTACTAACGCAACCGCAGTCACACTGGCAACAATAATCACAACATAAATATATGTTTTATTTTCTGGAGTAGGGGTTGGAGTTGGGGTAGGAGCAGGAATAGGGGCTTTAGAAATTTCAATAGTCTGTTCTTTATAATCAAATCTTAAGGTATAGATACCTTCGCCCTTACAATCAAATCCCTTATTTGATCCTTCAGCCCAATACTCTAAATCAGTATCAGAAACACTATCTTCGAGAGTAATTTTAGATTCATCAATATTATCAAAATATCTTTCTAATCTAATTAAATCATTCTCTTTTAATTCAACTTCCACACTATATTCAGTGTGATGAAAGCTATTTTCGTTAATAGTTTTTAAATATACATCTTCACTTTCCCAAGTTGATTGATCAGGAAGATATATTTGATGAACCATACTTGGCACTCTATTAAATCCGTAGTTTTCATTTTCTAAAATGATGTGATTAATGTTACTAAATTCAACATTATTTGTCTTGTTTAATACTGGTGATACGCTCCAACCATAATCAGCATAATGCTCTCCGGTAGGATCAACTTCCCAATTCTCCTTAGAAAAATCAACATTATATCTATATACCTTAATATAAAGTGCATTAAATTGTAATTTAAATGGTAACTCAACAAACGTGCTAGGAGTATTAATTGTCACTAATTCAGTCCACGCACTATGTGAATCGTCATCAGATATATAAGCGGCAACTTTATAATTTTCAGCGCCGTTTCCCCAATATTTACTTGGGTCAACAGTAATTTTGCTTTCAATTACTTCTGCTTTGGCTGGTAAAACACTAGTGTTTTTAACACCCACTAAAGACACCAAACCTAAAAGTAAGGATAAGCTAGTAACTAAAAATAAATTTTTTCTGTTCATTTTTTAAACTATTTAATTAATAAGAACATCCGTAAGTCAAAGAAAGAGTAGCGTAGTTAATTTGAAAACCAACACATACGTCATTTCCATAAGCGGCGTGGTGTTCATAATTTACGTCGCTATCAGCTGGATTACTAGGTGTAAATGTTCTAGTTTTATAACTATCAAACACGTGATAATTATTAAAATCACTACCAGTTGCGCCAGGTGCATCCATATATGTATAAGCGAAAGCGCTATATACACTAACACTAGTTTCAGAGAAATTATCTGGTCTATTTTCTAAATTGAAATTTTCCCCGTCATAAGTACCAATGACATAAGTCATTCTTGCAACCTCAAAAGCATGTATGTGATTAATCTCCCACTGATAAACATATCTACGAGGAGTTGCTTCAGTATCTTCATACCACTCTCTATAACTACGGTATGAAATCTCAGTGCCATTTTGTCCGAATATCAACTCTTCATCTATTGGAGTTCCTTGACTTTGAGTTTGCACAATTATTCCTACGACAAAGTCCTTTCTACCTGTTGCAGGTGTAAAGAAAAATCCAGCGTGAGATTCGCCATCATAGTAATAATTGCTTGATTGGCCAACCATTGTCCATTGATTAATCGTGTACTGCGCCTCTGTTTTAGGACTATCCGCGTATAAAAGTTCACTGTTTGACATCGAAGTAAGAGCGACTGCACCAACAGAAGCTAAACATAATATTGATGAAAGAAGAATGATACCTTTTTTATTCATATGAAGTTCCTCCTATAATTAAGAATAATTATCTAATTGAGAATATTATATTTTAATGATTGAGTCATTACTATTTTATTTTTAGTAACTTGAAAAAATATTAGCACATCAATTGTCACAAAATTGTCACAAAAAGAAAAGACCTCAATCTTGAGGTCTAGTCATTAAATCAACTCTTTTTAAATAAAGTTTATACAATTAGAATTAATCTTTTCTTACACTCCAGCCATGGCCACAACTATTACATTTATTGCTATACCATTCGCAGATAGAGTTTTCGTTATGAACAGTATGAACATCACTAGATCCACATTGTGGGCAAGTAAAGCTTGGAGTGCTGGTGCAGATTCCTCCATTTACTGCCTCTAATTGTTCATCAGAAAGTTCCACGCCTTCTTCTTTAGCGACTTTTAATAATTCTTCTTGGTTTTTACAGGCTTTAATTTTAGCGATTTGTTCTTCGCTTAATCCTTTAAGTAATTCGTTTTTCATATTCAAAGTTCTCCTTTGTTAACATTAATTTATCACACTAGTTGTCACAGATGTGTCACAAAGATCACACTATTTCATTTCTTCTTTTTTAAGTTTAGCCATATTTATATGGCAGTACCCATTTGGATTCTTATTTAAATAGTCTTGATGATATTCTTCTGCTAGAAAAAATTTAGCAAGAGGAAGTATTTCTATTTTGAAGTTGCTATCTAAATGAGATGATAAGTAGTCTCTAATAATAAGTTCATCACTAGAGTCTAGATAATACACGCCAGTACGATATTGTAAGCCTTCATCTTCACCTTGCTTATTAATTGAATAGGGATCCACTGTTCTTAAATATAATTCCAATAATTTTTCTAGAGAAACAACAGATTCATCATAATCAATTTTGACTGTTTCACTAGCAGTATCTAGTCCTTTTTTTAAATCTTCATAACTAGGATTATCTAGTTTACCGTTAGCGTACCCCACTTTAGTGGATTCCACCCCTTTTACTAAAGAGAAATATTTCTCCACTCCCCAAAAACATCCTCCAGCAAAATAAATAGTTTTCATGCCCTTATTATATAACCCCTTTATTTATAAAGAAAAGACCGTAGAAGAAATAGTAGATCACACTGATAAAATGATCGCTACAATTGTCGATATGTGGAATATAAGTAGATAATTTAATAATTTTTGATAAAATAAAAAACCAGAGGTTAAAATTATGAACTTAGTAAATACTAGATTACCACGACTATTCGCTTCTATTTTAACAGTAGTAGCTTCTGTAGTTGGTTTGGTCTTAATTGGTGTTCTTCCAGTATTAAATATTGCCGAAGGACCAGCTACTTTAGGATATTACATTTCTCAAGTTACTTATTTAATGAAAAATATGGGCAGTATTGATCCTAGTGCGATACCATTATTCGTCTCATCAATAGTTAATGTTGTCGTTTATTTAGTCACTTACATTACTGCTATTGTATTTTTAATTAAATGCATCATCAGCTTAGCGAGATTTAAAACAGAGGCAAGTAGTAAGAGAATTGTTTTTGATTCTTTAAAGCTTTCATTCGTATTATTAACTTTCTTTGGCTTAAGTATCTTTTTCAATTACGGATTTACCGCCACAATTGCAGTTGGTGGATATCTTGCTTTAGCCTTAGGCGTAGCAGCAGCTTTATTCGCTCTATGCAATTACTTTATGGCAAGCCAAAGAGAAACATTAAACAAATGCTTGAGAATTTGTTTTGTCTTAGTGGCCTTAACTGCATCTATTTTTGCTTTAATGCCAACCATTACCATGTCTAACTCTCCTGCCGCTCCTGGATTATTCTTATTCTCCACAATTCAATCAATGGTCTCAGGTGGAGCAGTAGATACATTAATGCTCTCTGTTGCTGTACTTAAATTTGCGTTCTTTGTTATTGCTTATTCATTTGCTAGCAGTGTCGCCACTACCGCCATTGATGAAAGAAAGAAAAACGATGGTAGAAGCGTTGCCTCTATCGTTTTAAGTGCTATCGCTTTAGCTTTAGTACTCGGTGCCTTATTCGGTGTGAGATTAGCTATTGATTCTAACAATATCGGAGTTTCAGTATATGGAATTATTTCAATTGTTTTAATGACTCTCACTCTTGGTTTAGCAATCCTTGTCTTTGTTTTAACAAAGAAAGAAGCTGTCAAAGTTACTCCAATTGAATTCACTCATTCTGAAGATGAAGTTGAAGAGGAACCAGCTGAAGAACCTGTAGAAGAATCAGCTGAAGAAGTCTCTGAAGAGCCAAAAGAAGAGGCTCCAGTAGAGGAAGAAAAGGTTGAAAAAACTCCTGTAGTTGTTCCAATTGTAGAAGTCGAAGAAGTCTCTGAACCAGTTGAAGAACCTGCTAAAGAGGAAGCTCCAAAAGCTAAAAAGTCAGAAGAAAAGAAAGAAAAACCAGCTCCTAAAAAGAAAGCTGCTCCAGCTAAAAAAGCTGAAGAGAAAAAAGAAGAAGATAAAGAAGCTAAGAAAAATGCTTCCTATCATATCTCTAAAAGAGCTAGTGACAATAAATGGCAAGTCTTTAGAGCAGGTAGCGAGAAAGTCATTAAATTATTCGACACTAAAGTAGAAGCTGAAGAATACACAAAACGTATGGCGGAAAACCAAGGTGTTGGTTATCTCTCTCACGCCTCTAAAGGTAAAAACAAAGGTAGAATTCAAAAGAAATAACCTTTACAGTAAGTAAACAAAAACCTCTAATCAATTTCGACTAGAGGTTTTTTATATCTCTGATATTTTTTTACGATAGCTTTTATATATTTCTTTGATATCTGTTAGATGGAGATTATGCTTATTTATAAATTCAATGAATTTAGCTTTTAGAACAGAGTTACCCACTTCGTTTAGTTCGTGGAAATCTCCTCCATATACCACTTTGGCTTTGCTTTTACTGACTTCATCCCAGAAATAGCCAGCTGGATAACCAATAACATGATATTTCTCTCTTTTTTGTTGCCTAATGAAACCGTGGATATTCACTTCAAAGGGAATGTCATATTTAATAGCGGTGTCGATAATCTCTTTTGTTAGTACTTTAAGTTCTGGTGTTACTTCTTTCGCACTTACAAACATCAAATCAGGATGAGCGACATACATAAATAATCCACTTTTAATTCCTTTTATAAGGTCAAACGCATATCTATTAAGATCCTCATCAGTGTCTTCCGCGTGGTTTTTAACATATTTAATAAATTGTTTATTATCATCGAACCCGTTATGTTGACCAAGAATTAGATACTCAACTTTGTTGTCAACCAATAAACTTCTATAGTAATCAATAAACACATCCGCGTATTCACATTCAAATCCTAAATGCATTTCAATTTCATCTTTATGTTTGTTTTTAGATAGATTAAATGCATCTATATATTCTTCTAGTAATGAATAATCGCCTCTAATTCGAGGTTCATACACTCCTGGAAGAAAGACATGGTCACTGACACCAAAAATACGGTAATGGCTTTTTATAGCCAAAGAAACATAGTCTTCTATATCTCCTTCTGCGTGACCACATCGATAAGTATGAGAATGAAATGTATAATTAATATTCATGGCTCTATTGTAGTAAAATCCTTTAAAAAAGTGGAGATTATTTAATTATCTCTAAAAGAAAAAGCCATCAAAGATGGCTAATTCTATTGTTCGGTAAATGGGATTATCTACGCCACATCTCACCACATTTTTTGCACTTGTAGAATATTCGTTTATCAACTCTTTCTTCTATTTCAATCTTTTGATAATCATCAGAACCACATTTTGGACATTTGTTTGAGGAGAAACATCCTCCTCCACTGACCGCGGAAAGTTGTTCTTCACTTAATTCAACGCCTTCTTCTTTGGCTAAAGCTAATAATTCATCTTGGCTTTTGCAAGTTTTTATTTTAGCGATTTGTTCTTCGCTTAAACCTTTTAATAATTCTTTTTTCATATTCAAAGTTCTCCTTTATTAACTATACTTTATCACACTAGTTGTCACAAATGTGCCACAGCAAATAGTTTTAATCAAAAAACCGAGTTTAACTCGGTCTTAGTTAAATATTAGTTATTTTTAAATCGGTGAGCTATTATCTGTCCATGTGTAGCCACACTTCTCACAGGTATACTTTTTGCCATCTTTTATAGGGCGATTAGCACCACATTTTGGACAATCCCATGGATTGATTTTATCGCCAACATCTGAAATAACACTGCAAGCGCCACCACCACTAACAACAGCTAATTGTTCTTCGGTAAGTTCAACGCCTTCTTCTTTCGCTAACGCTAAGAGTTCTTCATGGCTTTTGCAGGCTTTTATTTTAGCGATTTGTTCTTCACTTAAACCTTTTAATAATTCTTTTTTCATATTCAAAGTCCCTTTTGTTAGATATATCTTATCATGTAGCTTGTCACAAATGTGCCACAAAAAATTTTAATGATGAATTCTAATTTATTATTTGAATAATAGAGATAAATGATATAATAACTTCAATGTTGTTTTTTTAGTTAATATATGCGATTTAATAACACGTTATTATTTGGCCTATAAAAACTAAAACAAGCATATATTAGATAAAAAGGAGGACGCTATGTTCAAATTACTTTTTAAGAACATGAAGGCGAAACACTGGGTAGCAGTAGTTTTTATTTTCCTACTCACCTTAGCTGAAGTCTACTTCATGATGACAATCGTCGCCTATATCGGTTCTTTAACCGCGGCTGTTGGTAATGTTCAAAACGATGGCACTACTGCGGTGTGGTTAAACGGATTAGGAATGATTGTATGCGCTGTAGCCATGGTAGTAGTTGATATTATTATCAAATTTATAGCCAGCGCCACTGCTAGTGGTACAGTTACTTTTTTAAGACAAAAGTTGTATGAAAGAGTAAATGAATTCGCAATCGCGGATTTTGCTTCTTTCTCCACTGAGTCTTTAATTACCAGAACCACTAACGACATGCAAAATGTCCACTTAGCATGGTTAACATTCTTAAAGACAGCCTTTGTGGCTCCTGTTACTATGGTGTGGTCAATTATCTTACTTGCTACACAAGCTAACGGCAAATTAACAATTGTTACTGCTATTTGGGTATTCCTATTAGTGGGTGCTGTTGCTGTCTTATTATTGATGGTGACCCCTAAATTTAGAATCGTTCAAAAATTAACTGACGCTCTTAACGTATCTAGTAGAGAAAATCTTACAGGTGTTAGAGTTGTTAGAGCTTTTAACGCTGAAACCTATCAAGAAGGAAAATTCGAAAACGTTAACGCTCCATATACCAAAGTACAAATCTTTGTTGGTCGTGTATTAGCGTTCTTCACTCCATTTGTCATGATGGTGATGATGGGCTTGTCCTTATCCATTCTTTGGGTCAGTGCCTATATTATTAATGGATTAAGTTTAGAACAAGCGAAATTATCGTTCACATCTACCAACTCATTTGTGATGCTTGCTAGCCAAATCGTGATGTCCTTTATTCTTGTTATCACTCTTATCGTTATCTGGCCAAGAGCCTCTGTTAGTGCGAAACGTATTTATGAAGTTATCACTCACTCAGTCTCTGTTTTAGATACTGATCATCCAGTTGATTTCAAAGAAAAAGGCACTATCGAATTTAAAAACGTGGGCTTTGCTTATCCAGGAAGTGATAAAGAAGCTGTTTCTAATATTTCCTTTAAAGTTAAAAAAGGCGAAACCATTGCCTTTATTGGCGCGACTGGAAGCGGAAAAACCACTATTATTAATTTAATTCCACGTATGGCAGACTGCACTAGTGGAGAAGTTTTAGTAGATGGAGTAAATGTTAAAGACGTTTTACAATCTGATTTAAGAGACCGTATTGGTTACGCTCCTCAAAGAGGATTCTTATTTAAAGGTAATATTAAAGAAAATATCGCCTTAAAAGATCCAAATATGACTTTAGAAGATGTCAGATGGGCAGCGGAAATCGCTGATGCTGATGGCTTTGTGATGAATAAACGTAATGGTTACGATTCTGAAGTTGCTCAAGGCGGCACTAACTTCTCAGGAGGACAAAAACAAAGACTTTGTATTGCTAGAGCGATTGCCCCTAAACCAGAGATTTTAATCTTTGATGACTCTTTCTCTGCTCTAGATTATCGTACTGATAAAGTTGTTAGAGGAAGAATTGCCGAAAAACTTCCAGAAGCCACTAGAGTCATTATTGCTCAACGTGTTGGCACCATTATGGATGCTGATCAAATTGTCGTATTAGATCACGGCCAAATGGTAGGTATTGGTAAACATAAGGACTTAGTGAGAAATTGTCCAGTCTATCAAGAAATTGCCTTATCTCAATTAAGTAAGGAGGAATTAGGATTATGAGTAAATTAGTGAAAAAAGCTAGTGCTAATAAACTTGGCAGCCTCGTAAAAGCTTTCCGTAAATACTACATTCCTTTTGTTATTTCTATTGTCTTACTTATTGCCTCTGTTGTTCTCACAATTCTCACTCCAGGAACAATTAGAGAATTAACTAACGCAATTAATCCAATGGATAAGGTTGTTGATGGGGTTGTTGTACTTAATTTAGCAAATATATTAAAACTCGCTATTAAATTAGTGGTTTTCATTGGTGTTTCCTTTATCACTGGCTTTGCCTCTGGATTTATTCTTAACACCATTATTCAAAAATTCTCAAAAGATTTAAGAAGAGACATCTCCGCTAAAATCAACAAGATGCCTTTAAATTATTTCGATACCACTCAATTCGGTGATATCTTATCTGTTATCACTAACGATGTTGATACCTTATCAACCTCATTACAAAACTCTATTTCATTACTTGTTAACTCAGTAGTAATGTTAATCGGTGTGATTATTGCGATGTTTATCGCTAGCTGGCAAATGGCGATCGTTGTCTTATGTTCACTTCCAGTTATGTTAATTATTATCTTGTTAACATTTAAGAAGGCTTTACCACTCTTCAATGAGAACCAAAAAGTTCTTGGTGAAGTTAACGCAACTGTTGAAGAAAACTATTCTGGTCAACTTGTTATTAAAGCCTTTAACGCTGAAAAACTTAAGATTTCTGAATTTAAGAAGAAAAACGATTTACTCGGTTCAATCTTATATAGATCTCAAGCTTGGGGTGGATTAATTGAACCTGCAATGCAATTTGTTTCTTACTTAACTTATGCGGCAGTATTAATTACTGCAGGCTTATTAATCGCTAGCAATCCAGCCAAATTCGATATGGGTATTATCACTGGCTTTATCGTTTATGTTTCTTTATTCCAAGAACCACTCGCTCAAATTGGTCAAGCCAGCTCCACTATTCAACTTGGTACTGCTGCTTGTAACCGTGTCTTTGACTTCCTTGAAAAAGAAGAATTACCTGCTGAAGAACAAAAAGGATTCTTACTTGATCACTCTAAAATTAGAGGAGAAGTCGAATTCAAAGATGTGTGCTTTGGTTATGATCCAACTAAACTCACAATTAAACATTTCTCTGGTAAGATTAAACCAGGTATGAAAGTCGCTATTATCGGTCCTACTGGCGCTGGTAAAACTACACTTGTGAACTTATTAATGAGATTCTATGAACTCACTAGTGGTGATATCTTAGTGGATGGCGTCTCTATTAAAGATATGACAAGAGCTGAGCTCCGCGATATCTTTGGAATGATCTTACAAGAAACATGGGTTATTAATGGATCATTAAGAGAAAACATTGTCTATAACCTCAAAAACGTTGATGAAAATAGACTTAATGAAATCTTAGAAGAGACCAATTTAGCCCACTATGTGAGCACTCTTCCACAAGGAATTGACACCGTAATTCAAAAAGAAAGCGCACTTTCCGCTGGTCAAAAACAACTTATTACTATCGCTAGAGCGATGACTGAAAACGCTCCAATGTTGATTCTTGATGAAGCGACTAGTAATGTTGATACCAGAACTGAAATTCTTATTCAAAAAGCTATGGACTCCTTAACTAAAGGAAGAACAAGCTTTGTTATCGCTCATAGATTATCCACTATCAAAAACGCAGATTTAATCTTCGTGATGAAAGATGGCAATATCGTTGAAACCGGTAACCATGATTCCTTAATGAAATTAGGCGGATTATATTCTGAGATTTATAACTCTCAATTCAACTAATATTCATTAGTTAGGCAAATTAAAACCCTATCATTAAGTTGGTAGGGTTTTCTTTATAACTTTATTATTATTGTAGATTTTTGTTAACTGTAATTTTATTACAGTATTTACATCTATACCAAGCGTCTGAAACTTTTTCCATGCAGTGTCTATTTAAACATTCTGGACATTGCATTTCGTCAATTTCATACCATTCTTTACTTTTACCACAGCCACCATTAACCGCAGCAAGTTGCTCTTCGGTTAATTCAATGCCTTCTTCTTTAGCGGCAGCTAAGATTTCTTCTTGGCTCTTACAAGCATCTAATTTAGCGATTTGTTCTTTAGTTAATCCTTTTAATAATTCGTCTCTCATGATTAGTTCTCCTTTATTATTAATCTACTAAATTTTTAATATCTTCCCAAAGGTTATCATTGAATTCGTGGCCACAGTTATTACAATAATAATCTTTTTTGCCGTCACAGTTTTCAACAATAATGTTACTACCACATTTTGGACATCTCACTGTATAAGTTCCACATCCTCCACTTACAGCCTCTAATTGTTCTTCTGTAAGTTCAACGCCTTCGTTTTTTGCAAGCGTTAAAAGATCTTCATGACTTTTACATGCTTTAATTTTAGCAATTTGTTCTTCACTTAAACCTTTTAATAAATTCCTTTTCATAAGGTTTCTTACTCTCTCCATTTAAATCCGCAGCTTTGGCATTGGAATAGATTTCCTTTACCTTTCACCGCTTCAACTTTATTGCTGCCACATTCTGGACAATCAAATGGATTGAAAAAATCTCCAATAGTTGAAATAACGCTGCAAGCTCCTCCACCACTAACAACTTCTAATTGCTCATCCGAGAGTTCAACGCCTTCTTTTTTGGCTAATGCTAATAGTTCTTCATGATTTTTACATGCTTTAACTTTAGCGATTTGTTCTTCAGATAATCCTTTTAATAATTCTTTTTTCATATTTAAAGTTCTCCTTTGTTAATTCTATAATTAAGTGCTATATCTAATCGTTAACTACCCATTTGTGACCACACTTTTTGCAAGTGTAATTGTTACCATCAACTATAACATCGTTAGAACCACAATGGTTGCAATTATAAGGAGTGAATGTTAAATTCTCTCCAAATTCTGACACAACGCTGCAGACACCGCCACCACTGACAACTTCTAATTGCTCATCCGAGAGTTCAACGCCTTCTTTTTTTGCTAACGCTAATAGTTCTTCATGGCTTTTGCAGGCTTTGACTTTAGCGATTTGTTCTTCAGTTAATCCTTTTAATAATTCTTTTTTCATATCAAAGCTCTCCTTTGCTTTTTTATCTTATCATTATACTTGTCACAGATGTGTCACAAAATAAAACTATTTGTAAAGAATAGACGATTTCTACTTCTTATCTATTTTAATTATTGATTTAATGTTGTTTTTATTGAATAACTCCTTTTCTCTATTTGCTTCTTTATTAAGAAGAACTAGTCTTTCTTGCTGTGACAGTTTTTGAGTGATTAATATCGAGTTTAAATATTCCAAGTTACTAAGAATTGATAACTCTATAGTATTAGCGTAATCTCTGATATTTCCTTCTTTAGTTGGATTAATATCTCTCCACTCTTTTGCAGTTTTCCCAAATAAGGCGACATTTAATAGATCGGCTTCGTTTGCATAAATATAACTTTTTTGTTGAGACGATAATTCAATGGGAACTAGATATTCTTTAACAGCGTCAGTGTGTATCAAATAATTTAACTTTGTTAATAGTCTCTTTCCTTGCCATTCAATTTGTTCCGACTCTTGGATTTTTAGTCTTTGGAATTCTTTGATGATATATAGCTTCACCTCAGGAGAAATCCAAGATGCAAATTCAAGAGCGATGTCGCGATGTGCGAAAGTGCCTCCTCCATATTTCCCAGATTTAGTTTTGAAACCAATTGCATTTGTACTTTTAGTCCATTTGGTTGGAGTCATTACAAAGTAATTATGTCCTGATTCATTTTTAAACTGGTCGAATTCGACCATGTTAAAATTTGGGTTGTTAATTTGCTCCCATATTCCTAGATATTCAATGGTTACTCTTAATCTCATCCAGTTTTTAATTACGTCTGCAGGAAAATCTGGATTTTTAATTTTTGCCATGTCAGTTAAGCTAACAAAGTCATCATCACCTATCCCGGTAATATCAATATCAATGTTTTTTATGGTTATTTTTTTCATAAAACCCTCCTATTATATATAGGAAAATACTATGTATTTTCCAGAGGGCATTTTTTTGAAAATTTGCGAAAATTTTTTTATTAATATTTTTTAATTCAAAGAATTAGTCCATATTAAAAATTTTTAATGTAAAAGAAAAAACGATGGCAGTCGAATAATGTAGAAAGCTTATATTTCTATTAAATTAATCCCGCTAAAGTGTTTAATAGCATTCCTGAAGAAACAAGAATGATGATTAATAATAACTGGAGTTTATTTTTAGATTTAAAGAATAGCACTGTGCCAATAGAAACAATAATAAAGTCTAATCCCACAATAACATTAACAATCGCTGGAATAGAGTTAGCGTAAGAGAATGCAGTATATTTCATTACCACCATTAAAGCGTTAAATACCGCTCCAATAAAGATAAATAAAAGGACTTTCCATTTAATAGTGACCACTTCTTTAATTGATTTAGTAAATAAAGAGGCTATAAGCATTATTACAAATAAGATTGTTGTTTGATGAAAAGAAACTACGTCAGAAGGTAAATCACTTAACTTTGTTTTCACAATTAATAAAACAAACGCAAAAGCGATAACAGAGACCAAAGCAAACACCACCCAAAGTAATTTAGCCTTAGGATTAATTTTTTTATTAAAAACTGTATAAATAAGGGCCACTAATAATAAGGCTAGACCAACGAAATATAAAGTAACATTAACTGGCTTAGCCCCATTAGTGACAAGTGCGTAAGTAAAAATAATAAATAAAGTATTCGCGAAGAATAATGTTCCCGCACTACAAAATGGAGCGAAAGCTTCTAAGTGAGATCTTTTAATAGCAAGGAAATAAAATAGCCAGTCAACCGCCATTAAAACACCTACTAGAGATATCCAAAGCCACTGTTCTTTAGACAAACTATATAAAGTAGGAACATGGCCAAGAGCTAAACAAATAAAGAAACAGGCGATAACCATAAAAAACGATTTAAGAACCGCATTAGTAATCGCTGAAGCTTTGTTAGCGCCTAACTTGTTAAAAATAGTATTGCCACTAGAGGCAAGTAAAGCTAAAAAAGCAAATAAAATATATTCCATGATTATTAGGATACTCTTTTCTATAAAAAAGAAAAACCGAGTTCTTTCTACTCGGTTATGACAAAATGTTAATAATATTAATCTGTTTCAACATGCATCCATTTGTGGCCACATTTTTTGCATTTGCGCCTGCCATCTGATATTACTTCATAATCATTACAGCCACATTTTGGACAATCGTTAGTGTTAAGATAATCTCCAACATCGGAAATAACTGTGCAAGCGCCACCGCCACTAACAACAGCTAATTGCTCTTCGCTAAGCTCGATGCCTTCTTTTTTTGCTAAAGCTAGTAGTTCTTCGTGACTTTTACATGCTTTAACTTTAGCGATTTGTTCTTCGCTTAATCCTTTTAATAATTCTTTTTTCATACGGAAAACTTGTGTCCTAATATTTAAAATTAACCATTATCTCTCCAAGTTTTTCCACATTTTGGACAGGTAATTTCATTACCGTCTTTATCAAATTTACCGTTATATCCGCAGAATGGGCAATCAAATGGATTGATTTTATCGCCAAAATCTGAAATAACGCTGCAAGCGCCACCGCCACTAACAACAGCTAATTGTTCTTCGGTAAGTTCAATACCTTCTTTTTTTGCTAACGCTAATAGTTCTTCATGGCTTTTACAAGCTTTGACTTTAGCGATTTGTTCTTCAGATAATCCTTTTAACAATTCTTTTTTCATACTTAAAGTTCTCCTTTTGCTAATTCCAAATTAGCACATCGTTTGTCGTAGATGTATCGCAACGAAATCACCTTGTACAACAATACTTATATTATAAAGACCACTCATGGCCGCAGCTATTACATTTATAGGTACTGCATCCACTTATTTGATAATCTGGCTTTTTCCTAAAATCTTTTGAACCGCAATTTGGGCATTTCATGCTTGAGAGACATCCTCCACCACTAACAGCTTCAATTTGTTCACTAGTTAATTCAACGCCTTCTGCCTTTGCGAGTTTTAATAATTCTTCTTGGCTTTTACATGCTTTAGCTTTAGCAATTTGTTCTTCGGTTAAACCTTTTAATAATTCTTTTTTCATGTTCGAGGTTCTCCTTTGTTATTAACATATTAGCACAGCGGTTGTCACAAATGTGCCACAAATAAATATCCACTAGACCCGGTGGTTTTCATACTCTATTTTTCTAGATATCTATCAAACTCGTATTCGAATAGATACATCTGTTGGTTATTTGGACTATATCTACAAAATAAGACAAGTGGAACAAGGATGAACATCCAATAATTACTTCCTAAGCCAAGATATATAGCCCGTTGATTATACATAAACATTAGGCTGACACATGCTACTAAAATAATTAAGCCCGCACATATAAGATTTTGAATTAAATAATATCGATGTCCGTGGAAGAAAAATTGTGAATTATGAACGCCGTATTTTCTTTCATAGAATAGTCTAAGGAAAAATATGATATACATATAGAAAACACTAACGACAGAAAGAAGTAAGAATGAATTTGGAATCCAGAATTTAAGAAGGATATTTTGTTCTACTCCATATACCATCACATAACGATTTGAGAAATAATAAATAACAATTAGTCCCGCAAGTGGAATTAAAGAAAGCGAATGCCAAATAACTCGCGCGTATTTTTTCTTCTTGGTAAGGAAAGTAGGCACAAAAAGTAAGAATAGCAAAATTACATAATTAATCGCCACTACTTGGAAAAAGTTACCAGGAATATATTTAAACATGATGCCTGTTAAATCATATCCCCACGCTGTAGTAATCGCTAAAAAGACCGTCTCTATTGTGGCAATAAATAAGAACATGCCAAGATTAGAAATAATCTTATGAAGCAGATCAGTTGGCTTTCTAATACGGTTAACAGAGATAATGAAATTTAAAAATAATGCACTAATCCATCCGGTTTTAAAAACTTCAATAAGAGTAGGATTAGATAAGCCACTATGTCCAACCACGGTAAAGGCTACTGCAAAGAGGAATAAAACCAGAGAAATTATACAAACAAGCCTTCCTAAAATAACGATAAATATATCAGGAACACCAACCCTGATATTCAAGTCTTCAGGTAATTGTTTGTTTTCTTCGCTTTCAGGTTTGATACTAATAAGACGAGGTTTAATCTTAAGAGTTAATAATCTTATGAACATCGCGAAGAAAATAAAGAAGAAGGTAATACCGGTAAATAAAAAGACTAATCCAACAATTTGAAAATTAAAGTTTTTAATACGACCTTGTTCTCTAGCGGGTAGAAATTCACTACGGAAATCAACTGGCTTCTCTAAAAGATCACTCATAAGCTCAGAAAATGAATGATTTATTTCTGCTATGCCAGTATTGATTTTACTTAGAACAAGTTCCTTATTAATAAGTGAATCTTCTCCAGTAATCAATTTAAAATTACTATATTCTGTAACATTATTTCCGTTATAGATAAATTCACATCTAAAGTGAGTGCCAAAAAGCACATCACCATATGTAAAAGAGCAAAGATAAGAACTAACTCCTAAATTAGAACCAAGTTGATATAAATATCTATCAAAAGTTAATGAATGCTCATCAATAACTGTTTTAGAATATGTAAGGTCATTAAAATATAAAATATTATCGCTTTGATAGAAGATAACGTTCGCACTATTATCAGTATCAGTAGTTTGATCTACATAATAATAACTCATACCAGTCAATAAATCGTGACCGGTTTTCCCTTTTTCAATTACTGCATTTCTAACTTCCCTATAAGTTTGTCCATAATATTCATTAGAATTATTAATAGATTTAACAAATAAAGTGGCACCTATTGCGATAAAAATAGCAAAGAAAGCAGATAAAGAGCCAAATATTATTTTTTTCTTTTTTAAATTCTTCTTTTTACCAATAACTGCATCTTTACTAGCGGCGGGATATCCATTAAGTCCTTCTAAAGAAAGCTCCACTCCATAAAAAGTATTAATCTTTTCAAGATTCTTTTTACTTGGACGAAAATAACCTTTTTCATAGCAATAAAGCGATAAAGGGGAGATTTTCATCTGCTTACTCGCTTCTTTGATAGTAAGCCCTTTATCTTCTCTTAAAGAAATTAAATGGAGATTATAATTTTTCATTTGTTATAAATATATTATAATTTATAGAAATGAGAAATAAGTTTTGTTTTTCTCTTCTAATTCCTGTCTTACTTTCTTTAACTGGATGCCAGAGTGGAGATAAGTTAACTTTTTCATCTGGAAAATTTGTTTTTGATACGTATTATAACGATAACTATTTCTTGCTCGATAATAAAAATGTTCATGAAGAAATTGCTTTAGCTAGTCACGCGATGGCCCTTTCCACTTTTAAAGCAGGAGATGACTATCAAAATAAAAATCAATATCTTAAAGAACTATGGGAAAAAGAAGGTTTCCATAATTTATATTTCAATGATTATTTCTATGTTAAACCAGAAACCGATAGCATCGCTTTTGGTATCGCGAGTAAATCAATAAAAGGCTTCACCTTAATTGCTATCGCAGTAAGAGGTGGATTTTATGAAGCTGAATGGACAAGTAATTTCACTCTTGGAGAAAGCGGTAATTCTAAAGGCTTTGATGAGGCTAGTGATAAAGTAGTCGCAGGTTTTGATCAATATGTAACATCAAATAATATAAATGGACACGTTAAAATATGGATATCAGGATTTTCTCGTGCGGCGATTACTTCAAATATGACTGCAGGTAAATTACTTAATCGTACAGTAGACGGAGAATATTCCACTGAGAATTATAATTATTCAGTTGATGATATATATGCATATTGTTTTGAACCTCCAATGGGAGTAGAGGCTACTTTAGAAGAAGCACGCGCTCCTTTATATCAAGGAATACATAATTTCATAAATTATAATGACCTAGTCCCACTAGTAGCGCCTTATGAATGGGGTTTTGTTAGATATGGTACAGATCATTATTATCCAGACCGATTAAATGATATCCATTTTGAATCAAGTGAAAGAGAAAAAATGCTCTCGCTATATCACTTTACTTATGGTGCTGACAAATTCCATGACTATATAGTGGATAAATGGAGATTCTTTGATGTTGGTGCTACTGCACCTGAAACTTATATTCCAATAGAAAGCATTCATCCTTCTTTAGGACGCTTCACTCGCGCTTTAGTATATAATATGGCACTTAGTGGCTTTAGCAATCGAAATATTTATTTTAATGAAATTGAAAATGGATTAAGAAATTTAATCGCTGCTGTATTTGGTTGTAACCCGCAAATTGAAAAGATAAATCCAGAAAATATCATCGATATTATTTTTGAATATAGTTTTATTAGAAATATCTTCCTTGAACTTCAAGACTGTCAAAATGTTGAATTTGCTACAGATATGCAACTATTACTTTTCCAAATCTTTGGGGCTAATAAAAATAATATTGACGCTATTCAAGATTTATACTTTGAAGTCGCAGATTTCTTTTATTACCTCCCAGATACTTTTAGATTTAGAAAAGATATATTAGCCCAACTTCTTTACCGCGACAACGCGACGAGTCTATTTATTGGACATCAGCCAGAATTAAGCTACTGCTTCCTTTCTAGTTGTGATTCGCGCTTCCTTGGTAGTGATAAATGCGAATTTAATGATGGAACATACTATATTCTCCGTCTTACAAAACCAACATCTTTTACTTTATATGAAGAAAACCTTAAACAAACAATCTTTGAATATAAAAACGATCAAATGATTAGTGGTGCTTTATCTGCTGAAAGATATATAGATGGGACTATTGATATATATCTTCCAAAAAACGGAGTATATGCTTATCTTGCTGAAGCGGAAAATTTGTCATTATTAAATGTTGATCCGTTAATGGGTGAATCAATTCTTGAATCTACTTTACCTAAAATAGGTGAAATCAAATAGTCTTCTAGTTGTTAATATATTTTGTAAGTTTTTATAAACAAATTGCCGCGGATGCTACATACCGCTAGTTGAGTTGCCTGGTGAAAAGCAAAACCAACCAAGAGTAGAGTGCATATATTATTTCTTTTTATCGACAACTGGTATTTCTTCAATTTTTGAATGTTCGATAAATAAATCGTAATCAGATACAAGTCTTTCTTCTTGAATAATTTGATATTTCTCAAATTCGCTTAACGCAAATTTTTCTGCTACTTCTCTTGAAACTTTACCAGGATTATCTAACACTTCCCTACCACTTAATTGAAGCAAAATATTAAGTCTCTTGATGTAATCATCCATCGTAAGTGGAACATGCCTTCTTGCCATATCTTCTCCAAAATCTAAAAACATGCTTACCAATAACGACAGCGAAGTTAATTCTTCTTTTTCTAAATAGTTCTTTGCTACAACAACATCACTTTTATGAATTCTTCCTTGCGGCGCATTATTCCAAGTTTTTAATCCCATATGATCTTTTGTTGCATCTGCACGATTCTTTATAATTTCAGGAGCGGTATTGCCTGAAACAGCATAATGCAATTTGTTTTGCACTGTTTTGAAAAATTCAAATGTTCTATCATCTTGATTGTCATAATCAATTGCAGTGGCAAATAAATCAGTGACTTTTTGATATAATCTTCTTTCACTTAAACGAATAAGTCTTATTTCTTCAAGGAGTTCATCATAATAATCTTTTGTCAAATAGGCCCCGTTAGCTAATCTCACATTATCCAAGGCATAACCCTTAATTGTGTAGTTTTTAAGAATATTTATTGCCCAATTTCTAAACTCTGTTGCTTTAGCAGAATTAACTCTAAAACCAACCGCAATAATCATTTGAAGTGAATAGAATTTTACATTTCTTTCCACTTCTCTATTTCCTTCCTTTTGAACTATTCGAAAATTTCGAAAAGTTGATTTCTCATCTAACTCATTAGATGCATATATCTCATTAATATGATAATTAACAGTATTAACACCACATTCAAATAAATCAGCGAGTGATTTTTGTGTAAGCCAAAGGTTATCATCTTCAATTACCGATGCCACCGTATTTTCTTTTGATTGATATGTAAATATAAGTGATTCAACTAATGCGATTTTATTCTTCATAATAGTTCTCCTTCATATATATTATATAATAATATAAATGAACTATCAACATATTTGAAAGTTAAAAGATGTACAAGAAAAAGGGGCTGTTAAGAAACCTAAAAGGTGATCAAGCCCCTTTTAGTTTGCGTTTTAGACTTAACAGTTAAACTGTTAAGAAACCTTTTTCGCTTTTTT
>CACXNV010000021.1 GCA_902769185.1 uncultured Erysipelotrichaceae bacterium
CTCCTTTGACAAGAATATTGTACATAAAGCTCGAATTTCGGGCTTTTTTTAACATAAGAAAAAGGGCGTTAAGATTCTAATTTCTTAACAGCCCCTTTTTTGTGGAATTTTTACAAAAATATTGGCAAATTTCGCTTATTTTACCATTTAAAGTCCATATTTCTTGTCGCTCCAATAAGACGATAGAAACTTGGATTTGTTTTTGTTAGGGCCATAAATATTGGATAGCCAACTCCGATAATACAAACGAATTCTCCTAGAGCAACCCAACCAAACATGGTGAAGAAAATAGCAGGCTCTAAGATGAATGCATCATTAGTGCCCATACAAGATAAGTAAATTGTAAATGGAACAATAGCAGCATTAGCGAGCACTGGAATTAATCCTGTAGTAAATAAATTTTTAGTGAGCTTGGAATAGAAGATCATTAAAATACAGGCAAAGAAAGTAGTTAGTGTACCTAATAAAATATCCCAAGGTCCAACAGTGGAGGCTAAGTTAGATAATAGACATCCTAAAGTTAAACCAACAGTAGTGGTTGGGTTAAAAAACACAAATAAGTTAAAGAGTTCAGAGAATCTAAACTGCATGAACTCATAACTTAATGGTCCGCAGGCAATAGTTAACGCAACATATAAGCCTGCAATAATTCCATTAAGAGCGATATTTTTAACTGTAAAATACTTTTTCCAAAAGGAGACTTTTTCTTCCATACCGGGGTATTATAGACTAATAAATCTAATTTGCCTAATAAAAAGGGAGAATTTATTTTCTCCCCTTCATGATCTTCTTGTTTTCATACATCTTTCGATCTGCTCGTTTGAATGTATCTTCAACGTTGTTATCTAGTTTTGGATCATATATTGCTACACCTATAGCAGCAGATACACCCATACCGTCGATATTCTTTTCTTTCATCGATTTATTAATCGTGTCAACGAAGTCTTTATGTAATTCTTCAATGGCTTTTAAGTCACCATTTTCAGAGATAACAACGAACTCGTCTCCACCAATACGATATAAATTAGAAGCCTTAAATGTTTCTTTAATGATATTACCTAATCCTTTAATTAATTCATCACCTTTTTCATGTCCTAAATTATCATTAGTGGCCTTTAAGTCATTTAAATCAATCATTGAGATAGCAAACTTAGCTTTCTTCTCTTTAATTTCACTATTTAATCTTTCTTCAGCTTCAAAATATGCTCTTTTATTATAGACACCAGTTAAAGCATCAAATTCCGCAAGTGTCTTTAATTCATCAGCTTTCTTTTTGGCACCTTCAAGTTTGGTGTGTGTAGATAATAAGTCGGCAATATATTTATTAATATCACCTTCCATTTTCTTCATAGAATTGGAAAGATCTTCAATCTCATCTTTGGTTCTAATTTTAATCTTAGCGAATTTATCTAATCCTTCACTTTCGCTAGTAGAACCTTCGGTATATTCGTTAGCCGCTCTTGTTAATTTTCTTACTGGTCTAAGTAGGAAGAATAATACTAGTAAATATCCACCAACAATAGTGGTGACACTTAAAATAACAATAATCCAAGATAAAGTGGCGATACTTTTTGATTGTTCTGCAATAATGGTGTTCATTGAGAATTCCACCATCGCGTAGGCTTGAATATTATCTTCAGTTTTTTCTGCCCCAGGAGCAAAGATTGGTCTACCAGTACTAACAAGCCAACCGTATTGTTCCATATTAGTAATTTCTGGAAGGAAACCATCTAATTTATGATTTACAACGCCTTTGTCTTGTTCTGTAAATTCATCGAACATTCCAGGTAAGCAGCGATCCCCATCAATATATTTGGCATCTGGATTTTCTGGATCATCTTCACCAAGCTCAGAATCATCAACAAGATAGACTAATCTTTGTCTATCCCAGTCTACAAAAGAAACATAAGTATATAAGGCACTAGTTGTGGAGTGAAGTGTGGAAATTTGATCCATTAATCTGTCATATTCTGGCATTGCTACTACTTCATCAAAGCGGTGCAAATATGTTAGCCAATTATCTTCGCCCCAGTATTCATTAGAAACAAAGTCATCATCACTTAATCCGTTATAAATGCTTTGTGTTTTGTCTCTGACTTTTATTAGATCTTCTACATTTACAACTACACCTAATGTATCCGCTAATTCTGTTGATTTTTCTGAATAGTTTTTAAATGTGGTTTGTTTTAAATAGTTAGATGAATAAATAATAGAAATAACACCAACTAAAGATACACTTAAAAATAACACAATGAGTGTTTTAGCCCACAAAGGGAATCTAAATCTTCTTTTCTTTTTTACCTTATCCATAAAAAAATCGGTAGAGTATACCGACAAAAACCGCAAATGTGCACAAAAAATTGGTTTTATATTAGTGCAACTGGCTGCCCGCACATACATAACTTGTATATATGGACCCTATAGCTTTGCGTCGCCGGATTACTCCGGGTTTGCCGATATATAGATTATTATAGTCCTTTCTAGTAATTTTTTATAGGCACAATCTATAAAGTTATGAATTCAAACGATTTTTTTGTTTAAAAAAGATGATGTAAAGCTCAACAAGCAGCTAAATATACAAACATCATCGAGAACCATTAAATCAAAAAGATTTGATAAAACAAATATAAAAGGAAATAGTGTTTGCTATTTCTTTTTTTACGTATATAGTGAAAATAGATAGGGGCTTATAGATATGAAAGTAAAAGGTATTTTAACTCTAGTTGGAGTAGTGGGTTTATTATCCTCATGTGGATGTAGTGATACACCTCAAGTGGATTATTTATCTAAAGTTAGATCAATGATGAATAATATCGCGACTTATGAAGGACCACTCACTATTAATCTATTAGAAAGTGGCAATGAAGGATCTACTGACTTTAGTTACGCTTATGATAGTTCTTGTGATAAAGAAACAAGTCGATTTTATAAAGTAAGTGAAAGTTCTAATAGCAAGACAGTTTTTGTTCCAGAAATAGAAAATTCCAAAATTGGAATGGAATATTGTAAAGGCAATTATTCTTATAAGAAAAGAAGTGTCTATTCTAGATTAGCCCATAAACATAGCTATGACACAGAATACGGAGGTTTCTTATCCTATCTCGTATTAGCGGATTCCCCTTCATTATTAAAAGAATACGAAGAATATAATTCCTCTATGTATATAATGATGATGGCGGGCACTCAAGATGTGGAAATGGACCCATTATCTTTTAGATATGGATTCTCCACCACTAGTGGTAAATATAAATTTACATGTATTGTTTCTCGAGCAGGATATGTCGCCCCAAAAGGTGGACACCCTAGTGTCACTTATGAGAGTAATGTCTCTATCGAATTTGATGAAGAGTATCTATATTTAATTGACTCTAAAATGTCACTTAAAACATTCACTGGTGAAGTAGAATCATTTAGCTATAACTATAATCAGTTATTTACATATTCCCTATCTTTTGATGAAACAAAATATAACACTTATAAAGCCGAACTTTTAGCGGAAGATTTACCATCTCAAAGTGAAAGTAAAAATGTTGTGAACTTTATCGTTCAAGGATGTATGCTCACTAATCAATATATCTCTATTGGAAGTAATGTTGATTTTGCCTCAATTAAAAGTTATGTGGAAGAACATTATCAAGTTGATGTATTGGGATTCTATTTAGATGAAGAATTAACTCAAGAAGTGACATCTTTAGTGAGTGATGAATATCAAAAAGATTTATATATCAAAGTGTCGGTTAAAGATGGCTATTATGTATTCATCACCGATACGACTAGTGAAACAGTGGCATTACCAGGGGATTTAATGTCTCCAGAGCTATATAACAAGTTATATTATCAAGAGAACTTATATCGTTATATTGGTTTCCATACATATGCGTTCAATGAGCAAATTGAACTACCTCTTAGAAATGTTGAAAACAAATATAAAATCATGTCAGTAGCATTAGATGGCTCATCATATGATACATACACAGCCTCATTTGCTAGTGGTAACTATCACACCTATAACCACATAACTAGAAAATACTCAAGTAATGATGGCTCTAGCTTTAAAAACGCTGTCCCTGTATTAGAAGTTAATTCTATTAATAATAGTGATGGTATTTATTTAAGGAACTTTGATAATTCCGCGAGTTGTTGGTATAAGATTAATGTTAAGGATATCAAGAAATCTAATTTCCAATTAGAGTACAAAGACTATCAAATTAATCACTTATTAACTTCTAATAATATCTCTCAATTACAAGAATTAGATAAGAGTGATTTATCTATTACCTTTAAAGATGAAAATGAGAATACGATCACCTCTATTCCAGAAGGATATGAAGGAGATCTATATTTCCAAGTGTCATATGATGGATCTGCTAAATTACATTATGTGTTAATTGGGTAATATTTAAGTTTTTTGCTTTCAATTAAACGCTAATGAATTTAAAGAACATTTAAAAATAAAGCATCATCGATTTGATGCTTTTTTCTTTATTACTAGTTTATATATAGAAGTCTCTACAAAATAAGTAAGGAAAGTTACTCCTCCTATTAAAAGAAGGAACAAGATCAAATATACTGCGTAGCCTGCTTTTTCTTGTACGATACTTCCGATTGGTAAGTTGGTGATTCTGGTTGGATTAATAAAGAACATATTAATGAAGTGAGGATAAAAGCTCACATTAATAATAATGGCGATTGCTGCAGTAATTAAAAAAGCTATGAGAGTGCGGTATACAGTCTTAATAGAGATAGATTTTCGATTATAAACAAAGATAAACACTCCAAGAATTACTTGAGAGCCATGATGAATTAATGACTGGATATTGATAAAGATTAAGTTAGTCATCACCATATTTGTGTAAATACACACGACTAGTCCCATAGTTAAGGATATTAAACATAAATATCCAACCGCAGTGTCCATAAGTTTAGGATGTTTTTCTTTATTTACAAATAGAATTATCGGGATGAAATAATAAATCATCGAACAGATAGAAAACGGGAAGTCTCTCACACTATATTCCCAATAAGAAGGACTTCCGTAGTGGAACGACTTAATTAACTGCTTAAATAGTTCTAGAACAAGTAGAACAATCCAGAAGATTAATAAAATCCTTTTATACACTTTTTCTGAAGTGTTTTTAAAAAACACAGAGATAAAAATAGTTAAACCAATAATTGGTATTAACATCACAAAATGGAACCAAGAGAATATTCCTGGAACCTCCATTTCACCTTGAAGAAAATGTAAGAATTCTTCCATATGTTTAGTTAGCATTAATTCGACAAATATTAGTTAGATTTATCATTTTTTATAGGATAATCATAGTTTTCTAATAATTTATTAATTGCCTGATTAAGCATTTCGCGTTCAAGAATATTTGCTGCTTTTTTTAGTGTGGTTAATTCCATAACAAATTTTACAACTGTTTGATTAAAAGTATAGGTGGTAACATCTTTAGCGTTGCCAAACCCAGAATGATCAGCAACAAAATTAAATATATTGGCATCTTCTAGAGCTAGCATGTGTTTGAATACATCTTTATACGTTTCTATTTTCATGCCTTTGTTCTCTTGATTAACGCCAGTGATAATGTAATCAAGCGTCAAATCATATAATTTTGAAATTTTTATAAGATTATCTAGTTGTGGGACGACGTCACCTCTTTCCCATCCACTTATCATCTGAACTGTTACTCCACCTAGCTTTTGGGCACATTGTTTTTGTGTTATGTGTTTTTCTTTTCTTGCTTCTTTGATTCTATTACCTATTTGTTGTCTTTCTTCTAGTGTTAACATATGAATATCTCGCTTTCTTATAATTACATTATATAACAATAATTGCCTTTTGATATGAATTATTGTCGCAAGACATAAATTTAATTATCAAATAACGTGATTTTTTGCTTGGCTCTAGCATAGTTGACGGTTCCATATTTTTAATGCGATATTTACTTCCAGAAGCCAAAAGGAGGTAAAAAACATGAACGAAATAGAAATTGTAGAATCTTATACTCTTTATTTAAAAGAACGTAATGTCAAATTCTTTGATGATGGATTCCCAAAATTTGAAACTGAATGGTTTGCATCTAACCTCCCGTCGATAATTGCTCCTTTTAATAAGAGACAATATTATTTGCAGAAGAAGAAAGAAATTTCTATCTGTTATTTCAGCAAAGACGAACATTTATATCCAAGATTAGAAAAAGTCTTTAAAGAGATAGATTTGTTAAGTGATTATCATTCTGTTTGTATGATGGACATATCAATAAGTCCTTTAATGCTTGATGAAGTTCAAAGGATAAATTTGTTACTAAATCTTTTATTTGTATGTGTTCTAGCAGTAAACGGCATTAAAATTATCCCCTCGTTCAGAACAGCAAATTTTGAGACGGTTAAGCTACTAGCTAGGTCGATTGGAAATTCTAAGTATTGGGTTATGGGTTCTATTGGTACTCAGCGGTTTACTAATAATCCTTACTATGAATTTTTGTTTAGAACAAAGTGCATGTTTATTATGCCTAAGACGTTATTGTCTTATGGACGGACAAATATAAAAACTGCCCTTTGCTTAAAAGATTATGGAATTAAGTTAACAGAATATAAGGATTTTCGTTCCCTAAGTTATTCAAAGGAGATATATTATGAGCGATTATAAAGGCGGATACTCTTCTAACGCAACCAAGATGAAGAAGCAATCTGAAACAAATAAATCATTAAGTAAAATTCGTAATAATGCAGAAAGGCGTTCTCATATGTGGCGAGGAAGCTGGCAAAAAGTAAATCTTAATGATGTTGTTAATAGGTTTACTCCAGGAGCAACACCATATAACGATGGTGGTAAATTCATTTACAGTAATGACCGTTACAGAATAGTAGCAGATATTTATGGAGGCTATTTAAGAATAGAGGACAAAACTCTTTCTGGTAGGTCTCGATATATAACTATTGAGGGGAAGTCTTATTACAGTCTTCCTAAATCTAGTAGAGAACGATTAACGCATTACTATATACTTAAAAGAGAGGAAATGTGATATGGATACAGTGTTACAAAATGAACAAAAAAGATACATTATAGCGGCATTAAAGCCATTCAAAGAAGATCTTCCAGAACCATTTGATGAAGGCACAAAGACCTACGAGTTTTCTGATAATAAAAAATTTTGGGATTATTTGACCTCTGATTGCATTAGTGAAATTAGTGAAAAATGTGACGCGTTATTCATTGATACATATGAAGAACAGTGGATTTATCCAGACAAACTTCCGATTGCTATTGAAATAGTGTCAAAAGCCATCAAACAAAAGAAAAATGCTTCATTTGTCGATTACTTAGAACAAACTAGAGAGTTAATGGAACTAGCATTAACTCATAATACATTCTTTGTATTCATGTTCTAATGAAAAAGCAAACTTATAAAATTAAGCATGATTTCTTGTTTGATGTTGATGATACACCAATAGATATTTCAGAAAATAATCTGACAGTCTCTAATATCTGTGAATTAAACTTGTCTGATGTTCTAAAGACAAAAGACTTAGACTCGTTTGTGTCATTAATTGATTTTTCCGCTAGAGGTGTTTTAATTAAAGATGATATTGGAGAGTGCATTAATCCAGCTTCGGAAAGATACAAGCAATTCATTATTAGATGCGTTTGTCACAAATTATCTGACCTTAATATCAATGTTTATATTTAAAAAACAACTTACTTAATTCCATAACGCACTTTGCTAGAAATAGTAAGGTGCTTTTTATTTGTGAGTATTTATTATCTAAATACCCATATGATAGAATAAAAGCTACTTATGAAAGAAAAAGAAGTCGTTAACGCAAGAAGAATAAACAAAATGCGATTTATTGTCGGAATCGTTATTTGTTCGCTTGTTATCGCTATTACATTTACTGGAGTAGCACTTAACTTAGTGGACTATTTTAACTACGGCACTCCTGAATCTGGTATACATAACTTAAGAATGTTTACCACAATCTCTAATATCATCGCTGCTATAGCAGCCTTCCTTTGTCTACCATTCCAAATCGATGGACTTAGAAGAGATAGATATAACTTACCATCTTGGATTGTCATACTTATGTATGTTGGCGCTGCGGGAGCGTTTTTAACATTCATATGCGCTTTAACTTTAATTTCTGCGGTTAATGGGTTTGTTCAAACGATGTTTATGAACTCTAATATTTTCTTCCATACGCTTAATCCGCTATTAATTACTGTAGCCTTTACTTTAATCATTTCTGATACACATATTAAATTTTCACGTTCCTTTATCCCTCTAGTCCCTATCGTGATTTATATGTTTATTTATTTCTTAATGGTCTTTGTTTTCAAACAGTGGAGAGATCATTATCAAACAGATAAATTTATCCCTTGGCCAGTGTCTTTAATATTAATATTAAGTGTGAGCTTTGGTATATGTCAGTTACTTAGATTTCTACATAATTTATCTAACAAATACATTAATCAAAAGATTGTGGATTACTATATGAAATCTAGTGACTTTGATTTCCCTAAAGTTAGTAACGCAATATCTCACTTAGCAAGTTTGGAATCCAAATTCTTCCATGAAGGTGATGATATTTATATCCCTACTGATATTATTAAAATCTTATCTGACCGTTTTGGAGCAGATATTGTGCCTTTAGATATCCTATACGATATTTATCTAGAGCAATACTTAATTTCTATTGGCAAGAAAGCCGCATAATCAAAAATATTGCTGGTAGCAAATTGTCGTAATTATTTTACTTATGTATAATGTTTTTGAAGTTGATAAAAGGAAGAACTAGTCTATGAAAAAATCACTTATCACAATATTAATGGTGTCATTTATGTCCGCCACTTTAATTGGATGTGGAGAGCCAGATACACCTAAAGTACAAGATAAAGATATATCGATTGTTTACACCACTGATGTTCACTGCGCAGTTGATACTAATTTAGGCTACGCCAAAGTGGAAGCTTATAAAAAGAAATTAGCAGAAACTAATTATGTCGCTTTAGTGGATGCTGGAGATTATTTACAAGGTGAATTTATTGGAGCGATCTCTAAAGGTGAATATGTCATGGAAATCATCAATGAGATGAAATATGACGTTATTACTTTAGGTAACCATGAATTTGATTATGGAATGGATGAATTAAAAGATCGACTAAATGAATTTAATGGTGATGTTGTTTCTTGCAACTTCTCTTATATTGGCAACAAAGAGAATAAATTAAGTATGGTTAAGCCATATGTTATAAAACAATATGGAATTAAAAAAGTTGCCTATATTGGTATCACCGCTCCAACAACATTAACTGTTTCTAACCCAAATACATTTATTGAAGATGGTAAAGTAGCGTATGACTTTGGGGCTAAAACAGAACAAGACTTTTATAATTTAATTCAAACTAATATTGATGAATGTAAGGCAAAAGGCGCGGACTATATCATTGCCTTATCGCATTTAGGTAGTTCAGATACTTATAAACCATTTAGATCGATTGATGTTATTAAAAACACGACTGGAGTGGATGCTTTTTTAGATGGACATGCTCATACTGATTTACCTTGGACAAAAGAAAAGAATAAAGATAATAAAGACACCTTATTAGTGGATACTGGCTATAAATTAAATGAATTTGCTTCTTTAACTATTTCTAAGGAAGGCGAATTATCCTATGAGTTTATTACTAGCTACGACAGTAAAGATGAACATATGGATGAATTTGTTACTAGTGTATTAGCTAAGGCTAAAAAACAAGGAGAAGTAGTAGTCTCTCATATTGATATCGATTTAGAGGTAGAAAAAAATTATGTTAGAACTAGAGAAACCCCAATTGGTGATTTAATTGCGGATGCTTATCGCTATTATGGAGAAGCCGATATTGGTGTTGTTAATGGTGGAGGTATTAGAGCAGGACTATCTAAAGGTGATGTTACTTATGAACAAATTATAAATGTTCATCCATTTGGCAATAGCCTTATTAAAAAGAAGACTACAGGAAGTAAAATAAGAGACTATTTAGAATTTACTTCAATGAAAGTAACTGACACTCCAAAAGAAAACCAATTTGGCGCTTTCGCTCAAGTGTCTGGACTTAAATACTCAATTGATACACATATCCAAACTAGTGTAGAAACTACAACTGGTGGAGAATTTATTAAAGTCACTGGAGATAGAAGAGTAAAAGACATTAAGGTCTTACAAAACGATACTTATGTCGATTTAGTGGACACACAAGAATACACGATCGCCTCTCATAATTTCTTACTTGATAATGGAGGAGACGGCTTTGCCTTATTTGAAGAAGATACAAGTGTTCCTACCCCATATTTATTAGATACTGAAGTGTTAACTAATTACATCAATGATGTATTAAAAGGAGAACTTGCTGATAAATACTCTAAAGTTGATAAACGTATCACTATCTTACCTGAAGGTGGAGATGATGGAAGAATTATCACCATTAATAAAGATATGTTATATAACGCGAAATTATATGATTATCGTCATCCTGATAAAGAATATAGCAAAGATGAGAGTGATAAGAAATTCACTATCGATGTTGGAAACGGCAAATATATTGAAGGAGCAATTATCTTTAGAGATTGTGGATATCAATATGTTGGTAACAATTTATTAGACGCTTTTGGTATTAAAAACACATCAAATACCTCGCAACCGTATAACTTTAATATCTTATTCTATTTCGATAAGTTAAGTAGATTTGATATTGCCTACACTGTATATTCAAATGTCTTTAATAATATTGATCAGCAAATCAAATTCTCTAAAGATGAGAAATTAACTGAAGATGATTTCTATTCTAGTTTAGATAAAGTCCCTTATAAGCAAATTATTGAACGCGCTGGAGGGAATTATGGAGATACATTATTCCCAGGTGGAAATACTGCCGCAGGTAATGATTTCTATATAAATAATTATATTGATGATCCAGAAACTATTAATAAGTCTTATTACTGGGCACTAACAGAAGGCACTAGCAAATTAGTGGGATTTAATTTAAGAAACTGTGATGATTATCAGAATCATTTTATTGAAAGTCGTGGTGAATTAGATTTTAAACTTACGTCACTTCAGTTTTATTATTATAACTAAGTGGAATAATTGAAAAATTAGCCAAAGGTATTGGAATTGTAAAATTTACAAAAATAGATATAATATCATCATGAATTACGGAAATAGGTTTAAGAGATTTAGAACCAAAGTTAATCTCTCTCAAAAGGACGCAGCAGAACAGCTTGGTATTAAAGCATATCAATTAGGAAACTATGAGACTAATAGATGCGAGCCTAATATTGATACTTTAAAGAAAATGAGCAAAATATATCGTGTGCCATTAGATACTTTGCTTGGAAATCAAGACACAATAAATGCATTAGATGAAGATGATTTCTTTGATCCAGAAGAATTAGATAAGATATTAGAAGAATTATTGGTTCAAATAAGACTTAAACGTAAAAAACAAATATAATATGTAACTGAATATGCCACCAAAATGAGGTGGCTTTTTTATTAATGATAAGATGCAGAGAAAAGTAAAAAATACATCAAAACATAAAAAATACATAAAATCGTTGAATATTATAAATAATATGTAAAAATTAGAATGTATAGAGTTGCATATGCATTTTAAAAGCACTCTTCAAATTTGATATTTGGACAGAAGAAGAAAATATGCATTATAAACATGTTATAGAGAAAATGATTATAGGAAAGGAGGAAGCGATATAAAATAGTTGGAATATTGGCCGTTTAATAATTGATAAAGAGGACAAATTGTCCTGTTTAGTTTTACAAAAGAGGACAAAAGTGATATTGTTTATCTGGGTGAGCAATATGACTTTACACGACACTAGAATTAAATACAATTTATCTCAAATTGAAGCCGCCAATATCATTGGAGTTCCTATTAGGACACTTCGTAGATACGAAACAGATGAATCTTATGGTGATTCTATTAAAAGAAGAGGATTTATTGATTCTTTGGAATCACATTGTGAAATTACTGAAACAAAGGGTTTGCTATCTATTAAAAAAATAGAAGAAGTTATTACTGATTTATTCAACAGTGAATACCCTAATCAAATAGACTTCTGTTATTTGTTTGGAAGTTACGCTAAAGGAAGCGCAAAAGAAGAAAGTGATGTTGATTTATATGTTTCTTCTTCACTTACTGGTTTACGCTTTGTTGGTTTAATTGAAAGACTTAGACAAGCGTTGCACAAGAAAGTAGATTTAATACGAAGTAGTGAATTAAATAACAACATAGAACTAACCAATGAGATTATGAAATATGGCATAAAGGTCTATGGGTAGTAAAAATGATAAATACTACATGGAAAAGGCGTTGGTAGAGATCGACGCGATAATTAGATATAGCAAGAATATGTCTTATGATGAGTTTATGCAAAATGAACAAACTATAGATTCAGTTCTGTTCAGGCTAATTCAGCTCATTGAAAACATTAAGGACATATCAACCGCATATAAACTTGAGCATAACGAAATACCTTGGGGCGATATTATTGGCTTTAGAAATGGCATTGTTCATGAATATGGACAAACTAACTACACAACTGTATACGAAATCATTTCTCGAGATATATATCAGCTCAAAGAATTATTTGAATCAGATTTATGAAAAAACTACTCTTTCCAATTTGGAGAGAGTTTTTTATATAATATAAACAGGTTTTATGAGAGCGATATTTGAAACAGGATTCTATTATCTATATCTAATATTCATTATTGGATTAGGTATCTATCTTCTTATTAAAAAGAAGAGTATTTATTTTGCGATTGCCTGTATTATTTTAGGCTTAGGTGACGCTTTTCATCTTATCCCTAGAGCGATAGGCTTATACACAAAAACACTAGATAATCCTAGTGCGACTTTAGCTTTATATTTAGGTGTTGGTAAATTAGTGACATCGATCACTATGACAGTGTTCTACGCACTTTTATATTTATTTATCTATAAACGTATTAATAAGACTAGAAACATCTATGTTGATTTAGTTGTCGCCTCTTTAATAATTGCTAGAATCACTTTACTATGTTACCCACAAAACCAGTGGACCACGAACGGTAATGATCTATATTGGGGCATATATAGAAATATTCCATTTGTCTTATTAGGTATTTTAGTGGTGTTCTTATTATTTAAATACTTTAGAAAAGAGAAATACTTATCCACAATGTGGATAGCAGTGATATTATCATTTATCTTCTATTTATTAGTGGTCCTATTAGCAGGAACATATTCTTGGGTAGGAATGATGATGCTACCTAAGACTATCTGCTATATGTATATTGGTGTTCTTGGATATTTAGCCGCGAAAAAGAATAAAAAACAGATATAGTCTAAAAAATAAAATTTAAAAATATTTTTTTAAGTGGCACTTTTGTGACACATATAGTGATACAATCAAAATATAAATAGATAGATTGATATTGAGGTAGCAAGATGAAAAAGAAACTTTTGTTATTGTTATTATCTTCTAGTTTGTTATTTTCAGCGTGTAGCTTTTCTCCTGATAAAGAGGCTGAAGATATTTCTTATGAAGATGAAAGAGATTTAGTGGAAGAGTCCCTAGAAGACGTCCCAATAGAAATAGAAGAATATAAAGGTGATTTAACTCCTCTTCCTATTGTTAAAGGAGTAGAGCAAGAAGAAAGTAAATCAATATATGAATTTAAAAAAGGTGACACTGATAAGTATTTAACAGTAACATCAAATAACGCTGAATATAATCCTACTTTAGAAGATCTAAAATTAGTGGATGAAGATAGTAATGAACTTAAGGCTTCCTTAGTTAGTTCCGCTAATGGTGTGGGTAAATATTTAATACCTGTATCTAGTTTTGATATAGACCATCAATATCACGTAAAACTTAATAATGATAATTTGAAGTTCTCCACAAAAGATTATTCAGTAAGAGAATTAACATATTACTCATTAGATGTTAACGACTCCAATCGTGTGCATGAAGTCGTGAAGTCTGATAATGAATTTAAAAATCACGATATCTCTAATGTTCAATATTTTGATGTCGACGCTTTTGGAGCGTATTTCATTTATGATGGAGAATTCTCCGCTAAAGTAGGCGAATTCTTCCGTATCTCTGATTTATCGATTGAAAAAGATAATAAAGAGACAGTGTACGGCAAAGTCTCTAAAATCTCTAAAAACCCTAATGGAGCGGGCTTATTTATCCGTTATGAACCTTGTCAAGGTGAAGACTTATATAAGAACTTAGATGTTAACGATAAAATCACTGTTAACGAAGAAAATATCGAAAATCTGGAATTATTTGGCACTGAAGAAGAAACCGCGAATGAATTAGGTAAATACTTCTTACATCATGAAGATATCATTACCACGATGATGGGAATGTATCATCATTACGATATCTCTCCTAGAAATTATCGTAGCTCTGCTATTGACTGGGCGACACATGTAAAAGTCTCTTTTGATATTAAGTTTGATGGAGACACTTTTACTTGGGGTTGTACCATTACTTTAGATATCACTCCTGAAGAGAATTTTGATGTTAAGTTAGTCTTATCTTATAAACAAACAACAAAGTATGATATTTCTGCTTCTTTAAAGATTAAATGGAAGTGGTTTATTCCTACTGGAGTGAAATATGAATTAAAGATCGAAGAAGATGATACTAAAGAAGTCAAATTTAAGATTGCGATTTCTACGAACTTATATCCAGTAGATAAAGATAAAATTAAAGATGGAATTGAAAAAGACTTAACAGAAGCATTTAAAAAAGATAACACTGTGAAATCTAAATTTAATGGTGACTCTCCTACTTCAACTGGCGCAGGACAAAGCTATCCATTAATTAGATATGACTGTTATTACTTCTTCCCTCTAGATATCCGTATTGAAATTGATTTTTATTGGCAGCTACAAATTACAGTCGAATGTGATTTGACTTATACTAGCCACACGCATAGAACTGATGTTTGTATCAACAATAACAAAGGAGCAGATCCTAGCTCAGATACCCAAACTCAAAAAGATAAAAACTTAACATTTGGCTTTATGGGTACTTTCCACGCGGAAGTGGGTATTAGAGCCTCTATTGGAATAGGTATTGCGGGATTTTATAAATTCTTCCACGCGGAAGTCTTTATTAAAGCCTATGGAGCGGTTGACGCTCAAGGATACTTATTATCTGATTTATCTTGGGGAAGTGAGCAAGAATTAATTTGTAACCAACATTGTGGTGGAAAATTTGAAGTATCCGTAGGAGTGAAGTGGGGAGTAGATGTCGCTTTACTATTTGGTGGGTTTACCTCTGAATGGCCAATTAAATCAGTGATCTTGTTAGGATTCTGCAATGCGAACTCCATTGACGCTTTTGAAAAAGAAGAAGAGACAGTAGAAGTAACTGATGAAGATTATCATGAAGCAGAACCTATTATTATTGATTTAGATAATTATCATTTATTAGGTGTTAGAGTTTTTGATAGCAAATTAATGACTGCCTCTCACCAAGATTTAAAACATGATGATTCCACGAAGATTAGATATGGAGCGTTCGTAAGTGAACTTTCTAAAAACTATTTCGAATGTAGTCTTATTGATGATGGAGGAGGTCATGTAGTTTATGATGACTTTAAATTCTCTATTAAAGATATTTCTGGAGTAGCAGAATTCACCGCTAAGGTACAAGTTAAAGTTACTGATGAATGTTCTAGTGGAGTTAATGAACCAGTGAAGATTATCAATATTCATTTCACTAATAACAATAAGCAAAGTATTTGGATTGAAGATCAAAAGGGATTCCATGAATATATTGGAGATTATTTAATGGGAACAGATATGAAACTTCCTGTTGGTGTTGCTCCTAGATATATGAAATTTGTCGGCTGGTTAAATGAAAATACAGGCGACACAATTAACTATGACCCTAATGACCCTAATACCGGCACTTATCACGTACCAGATGAAGAACATTTAAAACCAGTATATTTTAAAATGCTTTATGTTGATTATTATTACTGGAATGTGGTTTGGGTTGATGGACTAGGTAATATCATTTCCATTGATAATGTCTATGATAAGGAAGCCGCAGTGGAGCCTGATGCCTCTATTAGAGATAAATATATGATTAGTGAAGATCCTAATTATGAATATGTCTTTATTAAATGGGATACGTCTTTTGACTGTATCACAAAAAATACAGTCATTAGAGGAATCTATGAATATAGAAAGGTAGGTGCTTAATATGAAGAAGTTTGTCTTACTATTTTCTAGTTTATTAATTTTACCTTTAGCGGGTTGTGGAGGAGATAACACTCCTAAAGGAGAACCAATTGATCCTGATTATCAAATTTTCTTTAATAAAGATACACATTTAAATGATGGAGAAATTACTTCTCGAATTGGAGTGCATTTCCATTTTGATGAAAAAACAGTCGTTGAAAATTCTCCTAATGGTTTTATTACTTTAGGGGCTTATGGAGGAATATATTTACAAAATTATGTTCCTGGCATTAAAGAAATATATGTTAAAGCCAGTTATGAAGGAGGATATATCGAAGAAGGAGGATATGCGATAGGCATATCAAGCACTCCTAACAGCTTTGAAAAATTTCATATCAGTCAAACCACTGACACGATGTATGTCACTTTAGACAAACCATATATCTCTTTAATTAACCGCGGGAATAAAGATTTAATTATTGAAGAATTAAAATTTAAATATGAAGAAGATACTTCAGAAAAACTTCTTAAAGAGATGATTCATGTTGAAGATAAGTCATTAAAATTAGATTTATCTAATCCTATTAAACCATATGATTATTTCCCATTAGACAAATCAAAGATTCCTTCTAATAGAATTGTTAAAAAAATCGGTCCAACAGAATACACTCTTCCAGGAGAATATACTTTTGGCTATGAAGTTCATAATAATTTAGGAGAAGATGGAGAAGGAAAATTATTATATTCATCGACTGCGACTTTTAAAGTAAGCGGCACAGTTGATAATAAACATTTAGCGGTTTTCCATTTAGGAGATAAAGATGTCTTAATCCCTGTTAATGATGGAGAAAAAGTAAATCCAACATTAAAAGAAGATATTAGTACTTATGACTGGAATAATATTATTAATGACTTCGCTTCTCCTTTAAAAAGTGATCGTCACTTTTATCCAAATTATAATGTGATTGGTTTACCAACTAATAAAGACGGAGATGGATGTCATCCGGTACGGGCTACATATTCTGGATTAACTGGAAAAGTCGATATGCCTGATCCTGTAATGAAAGAAGGATACAAATTTGGTGGTTGGTTCTTAGACCATGAATGCACCCAAGTATTTGATTTAGAAGGTAGACATTCTGGTAATCTCACTTTATATGCGAAATGTTTAGAAACCACTAATAATTTTAGAAAAGTATATTATTACGATTATGATACTTCTTTATTAAATAGAATTGATTATCTTAATGAAGAAGAAGGAGCTTCTATTTCTTTACCAAAATTTAGCGATATCGGCACTAAATTAATAGACGCTACTGCTACAGACACTAAAGGATATGAAATTAGAGTAGGGGCCAATAGACTTGGTGTTTTACTTCCTGAAGGTAAATATCCATGTATGCCAGGAGATGAAAGCTACGCTGGAGATAATTTAGAATATCAAACCATTAAAGATAATTTTGGTGATATCAAATTATGTGTCATCAGATTACAAATCTATGATTATCCTTTGCAAGATGTCTTACGTTTCTTTACTGATTTAGAAGAGAACATTGTTTCTAGTGGACTTCCTCAAGAAGAAAATAAATCTAGTGGCGATAAAATTTTAGCGGCAAGATATATTGATCATGATGAAGATTGGCATTATACCTATAAAACATATTATGATCCTGTTAGAGGAGATACATATTTAGTGACTGATGAAGTTAATGGCTACATCATTGATGGGGGCTT
Organism: uncultured Erysipelotrichaceae bacterium; assembly: GCA_902769185.1. GTDB lineage: Bacteria > Bacillota_I > Bacilli_A > RFN20 > CAG-826 > UBA2450. Next base: position 17,984 of record CACXNV010000021.1, read on the forward strand.
ATATACTTCTATATCTTCTTATGGATATGGCAATAAATATAAAGAACATTCTAAACCATTAGAAGGCATTTTAAGACATGATTCTGTAGTTAGAGTATCTCGTAGAGCCTTCTTTAATAGATACGGCTTACAAGGTACTTATTTCCCTAGTAACGCTAGAGAATTTGATTTAGAAGCTTACGCTAGTACATTCTTTAACGATTATTTATTATTACCTACTTCACTTAAAAAGATTGGTAAACGCTGCTTCGTTAATAGTGGCAACATCCATCATGTATTCCTACCAGTTTCATTAGAGCAAGTTGGAGAAGGAGCCTTCTCAAAAGCGGAATTTGATGAAGAGACTAATGAATTTAAAGGTGTTCAAGTTAGAAGCCAAGAAGAAAAGATAATGTTCTACTATGAAGGTAGTGAAGAACAATTCAAACGTTTAGATCCTAAGACTCAATTAGAAATCACTAATAATGCTTCTGCTATTATCTATAACGTCAAATATAATCCTTGTTACAGTAAATAATTGATTTTTAGATATAATATTGATTGCATGAAAAATAAAATCAATAACGCGATGATCTCTAATAAAAGAGTGTATATCTCAATAGCGATAGTCCTATTAGTTATTTTCATTATTGGCATTATCGCTTTAGGTGTCTTTAAAATTGGAAGAGGTGGAGATACACCTACTCCAACTTATTATAGCTATAAGATTGATAACTCTAATTTAACTAGTTCATCATCTTTAGAGAGTGATGATAAGACATATATCGCTAATAGCGAGATTAAATATCATGAAGTAATGACTTTTGTGTCTACTAATAATGCCTCTATAGGAGCGTATGGTCACGCTGATAGCTACTTATTCGCAGGAAATAACATCTCATTTACATTAACTATTGAAGATGAATCATATTATTTATCAGCAGTAGCAATAACTAAGATCATGATTGCAGATGATGATCCTGGTGATATCTATCAACTAAATGAATACGAAACAGAATATAGTAGTGAATCTAAATCATATAAAGTCACTTTAAACAACACTGAAGTAAAATATATCCATTCTATAGAGTTAAAATACGCGGTTGGCAAGAAATAATAGTTATTCTTGATTAAATGTCCCCAAAAGTATACACTATTAGGGACAGAATAATATGAATAACTCAGAAATGAACCTCATTAGAAACAAAATTATGAAGATGCCTAATGGTAGCGTTTTTATCATTTCTGATTTTACTGATATCACAGAATATGAAAATGCAAAAAAGTGTTTATTAAGGCTAGAGAAAGAAGGCTTTATTAGAAGAGTTATTAGAGGAATATATGATAAGCCATATTTTTCTACTACATTAAATGAGTATGCATCACCCAATATTGAAGAAGTTGCAATAGCTATTGCGAGAAACTTTAATTGGAAAACATCTCCGACAGGGTTGACTGCTCTTAATTTATTAGGTTTATCCACTCAAATCACTAGTGGATATGAATTCTATAGTAGTGGTCAATATAAGATTTACGAGATTGGAAAAACCACTATATATTTCAAACATAAGTCATCTAAAGAATTATTGGATCTGTCATATAAATCATCTTTAGTGGTTAATGCAATTAAAGAAATAGGTCCGTCTATTGATGAACGATCTATTGGATTAATAAAAAAACGATTATCAATAAAAGAAAAAAATAATCTTCTTCATGAAACTAGTAATGTGACTAAATGGATATATGAAGTCATTAAGAAGATATGCAGCAAGGAGGAATAATAATGTACAACTTAATCAAATTACCAAAAGAAGAATTAAATGCAGTTATTATTAATACCGCTGCTAAAAAAGGAATGAATAATGCAATCGTAGAAAAAGACCTTTGGGTTTGCATTACTCTTGATTATTTATTCCAAGATATGATTTGGCGAAGTTTGGTACGATATGATTAATGCCAGCTGAACATAGTCTTGAACGTTTAAAAAGGGACTACAACGATATGAAATCGATGATATATGGAGAATATCCATCATTTGAGGAAATATTAAAAGTTATTAGTCAATTAGAAAAAGAAATAAATAATTAAAACTGTAATTGTTTCATCCACAAACGCCAAAATATACGTATCCTTGATAATATTTGAATTGAATGACTCTTCTTTGTAGTGTCTAAACTTATTGATAAGCATATAAATTAGTCACGCTTTGCGTGACTTTTTTGAAAATCTAATTATAATTCTGAATTGTGTACGCACTGCCTTCACTTTTAAAAAGGCGATAAGAGTAACATAGTTCTTGTTCTACTTTTGTTAAAACAATCTGTATTTGTACCATAATTCATTTCACTACACAGTGTGTCGCTATTTGAAAGAAATAAAAATTATTATATTGATACAAAAGATATAAAAAGAATCAAAGCCTTTGTTAGCTTTATCATAATTCGGCACGCACTGCGGACCAAATTTGGAATATGCTGTCATTTATATAAATTGGTGCCACACTGCGGCACCTTTTTGAAAAGTCTATAATGATTCCAACTCAATTCGCCACACAGTGCGTGACGATTTTGGAAAAGTATAATAACTCTTACTTAATTCCGTACTCAGTGCGTTCGGTTTTTGAAATAATAAATAAAAATGCCTCATTCTTTTTAAAAAAAGTATATCAAACCTTTTCCAGGATCTTTTGTCATTTGCACAGTTCAAATAGATGTTATATTATCTAATTAAGAGATGCGTTCTCTTACTACAAGCTGCACTAATTAATTACTGCTAGTAGTAGCCCGGCGATTAAGAGCAAGATAATCGTCTTTTTAATAAGTTTTAAAATTTTTGACCATTGACTAATTCTGCTTTTTTTGGTGTAATACAAGTAATCGGGCGGTATGACGAAGATTCATCCGCTAACGTGGGAGGAAGATTCCCACTTTTTTAATAAAGGCTATAAAAGACGCTAAAGAGAAATATGGGCTTCTTGAAAAAGAAGACACTGCCTATACGCATTTTAAAAATAGTGACACTGTATAGCTGTTAATTTTTGAATACACTCTTATAACTGTTCAACAGTTAGTTCAGTTGCTTTTAATTATTTATACGCTGCAGTTTGATATTTATTAAAAACAACGATTTTTTTGTTAGAAGTATACAACTCGCTCCGAAATTGGTGCAAATTTGTTTATATTTTTGTGCCTATAACGATATTAGCAATCTAAGGTCAATTTGTTTCAAGATCAAAAAATCTATGGGTTGTGGATACTATGGAACAAGTTTCATGCGTTTACTTTATAATAGTAAGTAACTTTTAATTAAGATAGAAGAAATGGTGTATTATAATTATTACAACGGAAAGATAAACATGGATTACGGTAAAAGATTTAAATTATATAGAGAAAATGCTGGTTTAACTCAAAGGCAAGCAGCGGAATTGATTGGTGTTAATCCTTACCAATTAGCTAATTACGAAACTGGTAGAAGTGAACCAAGTCTAGATATATTGAAAAAAATGAGCAAAGTCTATGAAGTTAGCATTGATAATCTCTTAGGTAATAGAGGAAGTAAAGCTAATAACAATGCTGAACTACGTAGATTGATTAATGAACTTGCAAAATTATATGATGGTGATGGAGACGATTAATAACCTAACGTCTCCTTTATTTTTTGATCAGATAGTTTTTTAAGAATATTGAAGTTAATTGTAGGAAGATGAAATTTTTTAAAAATGATTTCCCAGTTGTCTTTGAAGAATTCTAAAAAACATCTGTTCAATAATTCAAATAGATATGAATCCTTCCAGTCGCCCTTATTTTCTATCAACTTGCTTTTTTCTTTCTGAATATGTTCAGGAGTTAAATATTTACTAATAATATGATATTCAATTAGGTTTTCTTTTTTAACTTGTGCATTATAACTTCTAATTTTGATTTTCTTTTCAACAAAGTCCTCACTTAATATTTTTGCCCAGGTTTGTCTACCATATATATTTCTATATTTGTAGTTTTTTATAACGATTCCCTCACCTTGCCCATTATCAAGTAAGTAATCTCCGGTTTTTGGTAAGTACTCCGCTATTTGTTCCTCTGTTGGATTTTCTAATACTGCAATATCAGGAACGTACGATAGTCCAAGTTCCACGAGTTCATCTTTATATAACTCTATATCTATATATGAACTAGTGTCAGAATCATAAATGTCAAAGATGTAGAATTTTTTCCAAGCATCTTTTTTATATCTTTTGATATTTACTGGAACTAGCCATTCACCATAAATAATACGTTCTGGATGTTTGATTAGATAATGTTTTAAAGCATTACAATATTCTTCATTTCTTATCATTTCATTCATGAAGTTACAGTTATCAAAATCCAAAGATAGTTCTCTATTTCTAGATCCAAATTTTAATTCTCCGTCCCTTAGATAAATACAACCGTTAGTTCCATCAATCTTAAAAGATAAATGGACGGTTCCTTTTAAAATGCCATCTGTTTCTGATGACCCTAATTTTTCAATATGTTGGTACTTTTTGAATTCCATAATTGGTTCCTCCCAAGTATAAAATACATCAAAGTGTAAAAAATGCAACATTTTAGTGTATTTTTGCTTTTTGATATGCAAAGATATAGATGTGACTAAACTACAAAGAGCATTATCTTATGAACAACGATTTAATATATAAGCGAGAAACCCCCACTTCTATAAGTGGTGGGAGGATGTCACAAGTATTTTGCGGTCACAAAATGTGACCTCAAATGTTGTATCTTCTAAAAGAAGATATATGCCATTGGGATTATCCGATAGATGAATACATCGCATATCACATTATTTAAAAGTTAAAAATGAGGAGAAACAAAAACATGAAAGAATTAAAAGAATACGAATATCTGGATAATAACTTTTATGAAGAAGTTAAAGATGTTTTAGAACAAGCAAGAAAAAGAATATATAGAAATATTCAAAATGAGATGGTTTTAGCATATTGGCAAATTGGAAAGATGATTGTGGAGAAACAAGGTGGAGCAGAGCGCGCTAAATATGGTGATGGTTTAATAAAAGAATTATCATCAAAAATGACAAATGACTATGGACCCGGTTTTAACGAAAGAAGCATTAGAAATATGCGTAAATTTTATATCACTTTCCCAATTTGGTCCACAGTGTGTGCCGAATTAAGTTGGAGTCATTATAGACTTTTAATAAGTCTAGATGATGAAAACGCGAGGAATTTTTACATTAAAGAAGCTATAAATGGTAATTGGAGCGTCAGACAACTCCAGCGAGAAATCGGTACATTTTCATATCAGCGCTATATTGCTAGTAAAGGTAATCATGACATTATTGATGATACCGCCAAAAAGGAAGAACCAATTAATCCAAAAGATATTATTAAAGATCCATATGTTTTAGAGTTTGCAGGACTAAAAGCCGATTCATCTTTCTATGAAAAGGATTTAGAGAGTGCTTTAATCACCCATTTAAATGAATTCCTTCTTGAACTTGGTAATGGTTTTGCTTTTGTGGCTAGACAAAAACGATTTGATATGGACGGCAGAAATTTCTATGTTGATCTTGTTCTATATAATTACAAATTAAAATGTTTTGTCTTAATTGATTTAAAACGTGGCGATTTAACTCATCAAGACATAGGCCAAATGCAGATGTATGTCAATTATTACACTAGAGAGTTAATGGAACCAGGAGATAATCCTCCAATTGGCATTGTTTTATGCGCTGATAAAAGCGATACCTTAGTGAGATATACGCTTCCTTTGGACAACAAACAAATATATGCCTCAAAATATATGCTTTATTTACCTAAAGAAGAGGATTTACAAAAAGAAATAAATGAACAAATGAAATTATTAAAGGAGAGAGAATAATATGGGATTGGATGTTGGATTTGAATTTTATAGATATAAAAATAATAAATTTGAAGAAGCTAATATAATCAACGACGACGGTTATATTCGTAATTATTTAAATATACGTGGGAGATGTGATGCGACTTATCTTTTTGTTGATTTAATTGAGCAATATGAAAAGAAAGGCTCATATAGAGACGATGCTAAACCAGAAGATAAATATGAATCTTATCTTCTATTAAATCACCCAGAGCTTAATGGACTAGAGGATCATTCTGAAGAAAATGAATGGGATGAGTGGTATACGAAATATTTTTATTATAGTCTAGAAGACTTTAAATCTCGCTTTGACTTTGAAGGCGCACAAATAGAACACGATAGATTGTTAAAAGAATTGAATGATGAACTTATTGAAATGAAAGAAGAAATTAAGCAATTAAGAATCCATCAGGAAAACGCTACAACTAAAGTGGCTTTTGATTGTTTTGAAGAAAAAATAATAGAAGCAAAAGAAAAAATTGAATCACAAAAACAATATATAAAAGATATGACAGAAGATGATTATGGATACAATCATTTTATGTGGATCAAAAAAGATATTGAAACTGTTGAACAAATTATCGAAAAAGACCCAGATTTAGTGGTTGTAGCATATAAAAGTTACTAATTATGATTTATATTACAGGCGACACTCATGGAGATATTGATTACAAGAAACTCCTAACATTAAAAAACAAGGTCCTCTCATATAATGATTATTTAATCATCTGCGGTGATGCTGGTATATGTTGGTCGCCCCAATCATTTCAATATCATTTAAATCTATATAACGATATAGGTTGCACAATAATATTTATTGATGGTAATCATGAAAATTTTGATATGCTAAATCAATGTCAATTGGTAGAACATCTTGGAGCGTTAATGCACCAGATAGATGAACATATTTTTCATGTGTTACGCGGTGAAATAATGACTATAGAAAACAAAACATTTTTATGTGTTGGAGGAGCGAACTCAATCGACAAAATGTATAGAACCCCGTATGTTTCTTGGTGGCCAGAAGAAGAGATAACATATTATGATATTGATAACGCACTTAATAACTTAGAAAAGGTCAATAACAAAGTTGATTATGTCATTACACATTGTTGTGACACCAAAACGGTTTTAAATGCTTTTGGCTTTAGAAGAGATATATGTACTGATCAGTTATCATTTATAGATAAAGTAGTTGATTATAAGCATTGGTTTTTTGGTCATTATCACTACGATAGGCAAATAGGCGATAAGAAAACGTGTCTATACCAAGAAATAGTGGAATTGTTATAAGTATTTACCAAATAGTAACTATGTCACTAGGAGCGGTATACAAAACAACTTAATTCAGCACAGGAATAATAGATTATTAATATTAGAGCACCTAACAATGCCATCCCAAAATATATGAGAAACCGCTGCAAAAAGGTGTAAATAGGTAATAACAAAATATTGCAAAAAGGTGTAAATCGGTATTAGAATTCAGTATAAAAATAAGGTTAACTTTCTCCACAAAACAAAAAAAGTGGAAAAAGTATAACTATATGTTTTTTGTTGGTATATAATGGTTGCATGGTGTTAGAAAAAGAAAAAATTTATAAATTGGATGAACTAAAAGAACTTTATTTTGATTCTCACAAAGGGAAAAGCAAAATTGCGTTCTACAAAGCAATCAATAAAATGATTAAAAATGACGAGATTATTAGATTAGAACGTGGTTTTTATTGTGCTAACCAAAAAAAGAATATTTTAGATGATGATTTGCATTATGACGACTCAATTAGATTGAAAACTTTTTTAACAACAAGATATGGTGATGATTTTGAGTTTATTATTTATGAAAGTACCATCTTAAATCAGTTTTTGAATCATCTTCTTGCTAAAACAATAATAGTTGTTGAAGTCCCTAATTATTATGTAGAACATGTTTTTTTTGAAATAAGAGATTCAAACCAGTTTAATTCTGTCCTACTTAATCCAAACAGTGATGAATTATATCATTATGGTGATGATTGTACTATTGTTGTAAGATCATATGTCAGTAAGGCACCAATTAATTTGAAAAAGCATGCTACCACAATCGAAAAACTATTTGTTGACATTATTTGTGACCGTTTTCTCAATTCTTTTTATGAAGGGGCAGAAGTGCCAATTATGGTAAACAATATAGTTACTGATTATGTTTTAAGATACAAAACAATTGTGGCTTATGCGAAAAGAAGAAACGCCTATAAAAACTTACTTAATAATCTTAACGATGACAAAAAGGAGTTATTTCAATGATACAAAAAGAAACATACTCACTAGAGAATATTAAAAGAATAAAAGACAAATATAACGTTGATCCAGAACTTGCTCAAAGATCTGTTTTTGCTCTGGGTTTAGTTGAAACATTGTCTATTGTTGGTACTGATTTCATATTTAAAGGTGGCTCAAGTTTAATGCTATTAAATGAAACGCCTAAAAGGCTATCTACCGATGTTGACATATTAGTTGAACCAGGCTATGACATTGAATCTTATATAAATAAAGCATCTAGAATATTTCCATTTTTATCGTTTGAGGAATCAATCAGAAGCACCAATAAAACAATTTCTAAAAAACATTTTCGCATCAAATACGCGTCACCAAGAACAGAAAGAGAAATAACTATTATAGTTGATGTGTTGTTTGCTAATAATCGCTATAAAAAAATAGAACAAAGACCTATTAAAAGTAACCTCCTCATTTGTAGTGGCGATGACGTAATTGTAAAAACGCCATCTGTCGAGGAAATGCTTGCTGATAAATTAACAGCATTTGCTCCACACACAATTGGCATTAACTTCTTTAGCGAAAACTTCTCAAACGACAAAAGATTAGAAGTTATTAAACAATTTTATGATGTTTCAAATTTATTTGATATTTCACATGATTTTGAATTAGTGAAAGAAACATATCATAAAGCCGCTCAAGAAGAGATTTCATTTCGAAACATCGATGTAACTTATAAGGATTGTTTAATGGATTCCTTTGATTCTGCTTTGACGATGTTGTCGTGGGGAAAGTTTCATACTGAGGACTTTAGAAACTATGTTGAAGGCATAAAGAAAATAGAATCACATATTATTGGAGAAAGATTTAATCTAAATAATGCATATCTTCCTGCTGCAAAGATAATGCTTTTATCTGCGTGTATCTTAAAAGATGTTGATCCATTTACATTAGCCATCAAACAAAAAGGTTTAATTGAGAAACCGCCATATAACAAGATTAATCGATTAATAAAGATTCAACCTGAAGCATTTAATATTGCCGCTACTGCAATTGATTTGATGAAATAGAATACTTCATTTGAAAAATATAATGAAAACAAAAGACAGCTTAAACTAATCATAACAACTGATGACTATAAAGATTTTGATTTAAAAACGTGCAACAATTGTACATAATTAAATTAAAAAACGTGCAACAATTGTACATAATTAAATTAAAAAACGTGCAACTTTTATTTTTATATTATAAAATATAAGCGAAAGCAGGTATGATTTGTGGAAAGAAAATACTATAAATATCTTGAAAATTGGCTTAATAATCCTCTTAGAAAACCTTTGATCATTTATGGTGCTAGACAAGTTGGTAAAACCACACTTGTTAGAGATTTGTTTGCTAAAGATCATTTCCAAAAGGTTATCTATATTGATTTTAAGATTGATAATCAAGAAAGAGTCTATATCAAGAATCATATTAACCCATCGGATATTATCAATTATTTATCGGTAAAGAATAATATGACTATTGATAAAGATACTTTGATAATATTTGACGAAGTTCAAGAGTGTCTACCTTGTTTAACTTCATTAAAATATTTTTGCCAAG
>CACXNV010000022.1 GCA_902769185.1 uncultured Erysipelotrichaceae bacterium
TCTCTTTTTTAGAATATGGTTTGAATAATTTGGTAGGTCGTTATGCTTTACCTGAAAGTTACCAGAATTAACGTAGTTATATCCAGTTTTGACTGATATCCCTAAATGAGGATTATTAGTGATTATGTGATTGAGTGATTGCCCATTATCAAAACCATCCTTAAAAGCTTTATCGATTTTAGTAAATTCTTCGCCTGTTAAATTAAATCCTTGCCTAGATTCATGAAGCTCTTTCAGATAATCCTTTTGAGCTTGCGCGGGTAGATATTCGTATTTTGTTAACGTACAACTTCTTCTTTGTTTACAACCGTTACAAACATATGGGAATCTATTTAACCGTTTGCATTCTCTTTTAATATACTTCTCACATTTAGATGGCACATCAACTAACAAACAAGTTTTACATCGCCTTGTACATCTCTCTCTGTTACATATTTTTGTTAAAATACAATCCTTTAAATAAACACAACTATGACAATGACTGAATGTAACGTAGTGGTGTTCGTCTTTTGCTGAGTTTTTGTGTTTTAAAACCTCTTTTGAGATTGTTGTTGGATCTTTGTTAATAGCAATAGATATTTCTTTGAGAGATTCGTTGTTTCTAATCCCGAATTCAATTCGTTCTCGCATTTCAAATGTCATATGCTTATTTTTCATATTTGCCTCCTTCTGACGAAAGCATAGACAGAATAAACATATCATTTGTAAGAGATAATTCCGAACAAGTAAAACTTAATTCTAAAAACGGAATTTAGTATTTCAAGTTATATTTTCTAAATAATTAAAATATTTATTTGCATTAATTTTTATAAGTAATATAATACTTCCGCTGACAATTCAGTCAATTAAAAATATGCCAAGAACTCAAGAACAATTCGAAATAATTCGTACTGAAAGAATGAATATTATCCTTACCAGTGCAATGTATTTATTTGCCACTAAAGGGTATGATTCCACTACTCTAGATGAGATTGCCAAAGATGCTGGATGTTCTCATGGTCTTTTATATCACTATTTCAAAGACAAATATACTTTATATGATTATTTGGTTAATAATGTCGTTTTCCCAATGATTGTCAAATTATTAAAATCAGTCAATCGAGCACAAAAGGCTAAATTCGTCTTATACGACAGCTTAAACGCCATTTTAAACGCTTTAAAATCAGATGATGATCAATATTCTTGGGCTACTAACTTATTAATTAGTATTGATTTAAGTATTGTTGAAGGCACTAAATCTATTAGAGTGTCTAAACAAACTAATAAAAAGGTGTTTGCTTGGATTTCAAGTTGTATTGAACGCGGGAAAATAGAAGGCGACTTCTCAAAAGAAAAGAATACTAGAGAAGTGACCGCGGCAATTCTTTGCTTTATTAAGGGTCTAGCTTATGCTAGAGTAAGACTCGGTAATAAAAAATTTATTTGCCCAAATATAAGCATCATCATGGACATGGTTTTATAAGATGATTAAGAAGTTTAAAAGGATCTTAAGAAGCGTTAGAGAATATAAGAAGTATGCAATCCTTACTCCTATTTTTATGGTAGGAGAAGCAGCCTTAGAATGTGCAATGCCATTTATTATGGGTATTTTTGTTGATGAACTTAAGGCCATGACTGGTCCAGATAGCTTCTTTCATTCTTCAACAAGTATTGGAATTCCAGTCTTTTATATTGCTTTAATGCTCCTTATTATGGCTATTCTTTCACTTTTATGTGGATGGTCTGGTGGTAAAACTGCTTCTATTGCCTCTGTTGGATTAGCCTGTAACTTACGTGAAGACTTATATAAAAAATTAAATAATTTCTCGTTTGAGAACATTGATAAATTTTCTACTTCAAGTTTGGTCACAAGAATGACCACGGATATTAATAATGTGCAAATGGCATTCCAAATGATGATTAGAATTGTCGTTAGAGCCCCATTAATGCTCGTTTTCTCTGCAGTTATGACATTTGTTGGCGGAGGATTAATGGGTTTTATCTTTGTTGGCTTAGTTCCAATCGTCGGCTTTGGCTTATTCTTAATTATTAAAAACGCGATGCGCATATTTATGTCAGTCTTTAAAAGATACGACAATCTCAATCAATCCGTTCAAGAAAATGTTTCTGGTATTAGAGTGGTTAAATCTTATGTTAGAGAAGACTACGAAAAACAAAAATTCACTAAGGCAAGCGATGCGATCACCACTGACTTTGTTAAAGCTGAAAAGATTGTTGCTTTAAATAACCCTTTAATGAATACATCAATTCATTTAAGCAACATCTTAATTCTTGGTTTAGGATCTTATTTAATCTATACAACTTCAAAAGGATTTAAAGGAGTAGACTTCTATGGTGGAGTTCTCACTCTAGGTGATTTAAGCGCGTTAATTACTTACGGCATTCAAATCTTAATGTCCTTAATGATGATTTCCATGATCATGGTCATGCTTGCTATGTCAATTGAATCTATCAAACGTATTTCTGAAGTGCTAGACGAAGAACCTACTATCGAAAATGGTGCTTCCCCTATAATGAAAGTAGATAACGGAGAAGTTATCTTTGATAAAGTTAATTTCAAATATCGTAAAGACAGTGATAGACAAGCCTTAACCGATATTAACTTAGATATTAAATCTGGCCAATTTATTGGTATTTTAGGCTCTACTGGTAGCGGTAAAACTTCTGTAGTTAATTTAATTTCGAGATTATATGACGTTAGTGATGGCTCAGTTAAAGTTGCTGGTCATGACGTTAAAGAATATGACTTAGAGACATTAAGAAATAATGTTGCAGTTGTTTTACAAAAGAATGTTCTATTTAGCGGCACAATTGAAAGTAACCTCAAATGGGGTAATTTAAACGCCACAGAAGAAGAAATGCTTAATGCATGTAAAATTGCTCAGGCTTTAGAAATTGTTAACGCTAAACCAGAAGGATTACAGTCTCGCGTTGAACAAGGCGGAGCGAATTTTTCTGGAGGACAAAAACAAAGACTCTGTATTGCCAGAGCAATCTTAAAACAACCAAAAATTATGATTTTAGACGACTCAACTTCTGCAGTTGACACTAAAACCGATAGATTAATTAGAAAAGGATTAAAAGAAGATCTCCCAGAGATGACTAAAATCGTCATTGCTCAAAGAATATCTTCTATTGAAGATGCTGATCAAATTATCATCATGGATAATGGTAGAGTTAACGCCATTGGAACTCATGAAGAATTATTAAAGAATAATCACATCTATCAAGAAGTCTATTACACCCAAAATAGAGTAGGGGGTGATAAATAATGCCACCTGTTCGTATGAGAGAAAGAGGTAGAGCGAAAAAAGGCACTATGAAGAATCTTTTAAAGATGCTCTTTAAGCTTTACCCTGCTCAACTAATTATTTCTTTAATTTGCTTAGTCTTTAACGTTGCTGGTAACTTATGTAGCTCTATTTTTGCTGCTTTAATCACTACTGCTTTAACCGCTGCTGGAGCGTTTGGATATAATCCATTTGTCGATGTTTATTCTATTAGAAGTATTTTTGGCTTCTCTATGAATACAAACGTTAGCTACTTATTAATCATTTTAGGCTGTATTTACGTTGTTGGTATTTTAGCAGCATGGACATGGAATAGAACCATGGCCATTGTCACCCAAAGATTCCTTAACTACTATCGAAAAGCTATGTTCTCTCATATGGAAGACTTACCAATTAAATATTTCGACACTCACGCTCATGGAGCGATTATGTCTTTATACACGAATGATATTGATACCATTCGACAATTTATCTCTCAAGCTTTACCAAGCTTAATTCAAACTGGATTAACCACCATCTTTGTCTTTATTACAATGTTAATTGCCTCTGTTTGGATGACTCTAGTCATTATAGGTGGCTTTATCATCATGTTGTTTGTGGTTAAAGTTATTGGAGGTAATGCCTCTAAATACTTTATTAAACAACAAGCTTCATTAGCCAAAGTTGAAGGTATGATTGAAGAATCAATTAACGGCTTAAAAGTTATTAAAGTATTCTGTCATGAAGAAAAGAGTAATGAAGAATTTAAAGAACTAAATGAAGAATTTAGATACAACTCCACTCAGGCTAATATACACGGCAATATCATGATGCCAATCATGGCCAATATCGGTAACTTCTTATACATTTTATGTGGTGTCATGGCTGCTTTAATATTTGTCTTTGGCTGGGAAAATTTATCCCTATCTGGCTGGACATCATTTACCGGGGAACATGGTGCCGCGATGTTTGCAGGTATGATTGCCTTATTCTTAATGCAAAGTAGAATGTTCGCTAATAACGTGAACCAATTCTCTCAACAAATTACCTTCATCGTTATGGGTATGGCGGGAGCTTCTAGATGTCTCGAACTTATGGAAGAAGAGAAAGAAAAAGACGAGGGCTATGTCTATTTATGTAACATTATTCGTCATGATGATGGCTCATTTGAAGAAACTAGTGAACACACTCATGACTATGCTTGGAAATATCGTCATAAAGACGGACAATTAGAGTACCGCGAACTTAAAGGCGATATCTTACTTGATAATGTTGATTTCTCATATGACGGCAAGAAACTTGTTTTACAAGGAATTAATATTTACGCTCATCCAGGTCAACAAATTGCTTTAGTGGGTGCTACTGGAGCAGGAAAAACCACTATTACTAACTTAATCAATAGATTCTACGATTTAGCGGACGGCAAAGTCCGTTATGACGGAATTAACATTAATAAAATTAAAAAGGCTGACTTAAGAAAGTCTTTAGGCATTGTTTTACAAGACACTAACTTATTTACTGGTACAGTAATGGAAAATATCCGCTATGGCCGACTTGAGGCAAGTGATGAAGAATGTATCAAAGCGGCACAAATCGCTAACGCACACGACTTTATTATGCGCTTACCTGATGGATATAACACCATGTTAACGGGAGACGGGGCAAACTTATCTCAAGGTCAAAGACAATTACTTTCTATTGCTAGAGCAGCAGTCGCTGATGCACCAGTCATGATTTTAGACGAAGCAACTTCTTCTATTGATACTAGAACCGAAAAAATCGTTCAAAAAGGCATGGATCAATTAATGGAAGGTAGAACCGTCTTTGTGATCGCTCATAGATTATCTACAGTTCAAAATTCTGATGCAATTATGGTTCTTGATCACGGCAAAATTATTGAACGTGGTAGCCATGATGATTTAATCAAACAAAAAGGTGTATATTACAAGCTATACACCGGTGCGTTTGAATTAGAATAATTATAAGTCGTATTTTTTAAGAAAATCTTTAATTATTGATAAAGTTTCCTTACATGTATTGTATGGAACTTTTTCATATAATAATTGATAAGTTAGAGACTCATAATCACTTTTGAAAGCATCGTAATTAATTATTGATTCCATGTTTTCATAAAGTTTATTATCGCCTATTGCAGATACACAAACTGGAATGTATTTTCTTAAATCACGCACTTCTTTGAAGATTAAAGCAAGACTGTCGTTTAATTTAATTTGGTTGATAATCTTTGTAAGGTCATACAAATGACGTGAGTGTTTCTTTGCTTTTCCAGATAAGAAATAATCACAAATAGCGAATGTTTTATCGATGAATGTCCTTTCTAAGGATTGGACGGTTATTTCAAATTTCTGAAGATCATATAACTCTAGATATTCGAACATGCCTTTTTGTTCTACATATTCACCAATAAATGATTGAATTATCAACTTGTTTGTTGGGAATGAGGGGGTTTGTCCAGCAAGCTCAACAGTAACGTGCTTTTCAATCAGAGAATTAGGAAACATGCTTTCGTATTCACACAAAAATTGATTGAAATAAGCACTTCTTCTTAATTTGTCTTTGTTTATTAATTGCAAACCGACTTCGCTAATTGAAGATGTTATACCTTTAAATTTTTTATTAATTTTACTAACTCCTAATTCGGAATAAGGCTCGATATAGGAGATATCAATATCCTCTGAAAACCTATTGATTAAATGGTAACACTTCGATAAGGACGTGCCACCTTTAAATACATATCCTAAATCATTCTTAAATAATCTAGAAAGGAGCAACGTTTGCCAGTAATCTTTTTCGATATATTCCTCGTTAATATCAAAATGGTTTGATGCTTTTTCAATCAATTCTTTAAATAATGATTTATTACTATCTAGCCGCACTAAACAATCCTCCTGATAAAAACTTGTTAACAATAGAGGTTGGATAATAAAGTAGATATCTCTCTAAATCTCCTTTTGATATATTTTCTCGAACATATTTAGATAAAATTTTATAGTTTTCTTTTATTTCCTCTAAATCAAGTAAATATAGGCAATCTATGAACTGCAAAGTTTTGTAGTTGAACCTATTAACAGGAATAATCGGTTTTCTAATAATAGCTTCTCTGCCTTTAATATTTATTATTCTTTTACAGCTTGTGTTATTTGTGACTATTTCTGGTACCGCAGGTACTTGCTGTGTTAGACCCAAAGAATGTAAAAACCCTAGACCTGTTTGGTATCCGTAAATATCTAAATCTAAGCCTTCTATACCATAATCATTTTTTAAATATTTAACAGTAATAATTTTATTAAAAGTAACAGTATCATCGTCTTCGCCTTCAGGCTTAAGACAATAAATACCTTGTGCTTTACGAATTAGAACACCTTTTTCCACTCCACGCGAAAGATCCTTTCTAATTGATAATTTGCTTTTTTGACCGATGCGAATGTCTTTTAGAAAGATAGGAACGCCATAACCATAGATTTCTTTTAAATAACTGATCGTGTTCATGCTTCAATTATAACTTATTTTATTTAAAATGTAAATTTTGTGACAAAAGTATTTTATAATAATATTTATTAATAAATATTTTATAATTTTGTGACAAATATCTCTAAAATAAAACACTCACAGGGAGTGTCTTACTTTTTATTCAATCGAGAACAAATAATCGTAGACGTCTTGTCCTCCATCCATCACGCCACATTCAAGTTGTGGGAAGGAGTCGGATAACATTTCTTGAAGGGATTCTTTTTCTTCTTCAGAAACGTTTTTGCCGCACAAGATGATTAATACTTCTTTCTCATCAATATCTTTAACTTTACTAATTAAAGATTTAAGAGCCTCAAGTTTCTCTTTGTTACTCACTAAGAGTTTACCGTCTAATATACCAATATAATCACCTTTTTTGATTTCTACTTTATTAACAGTAGTATTCCTAATAGAGGTGGTTATTTCTCCACTACTGACACGGTCAATCGCCTCTTTGAAGTTACCAACAATAATTGTTAAGTCATCACTCGAATAATCAAGCATTGTTAAGGCGCTATAACATTGAGGAATGGTTGTAGAGCCAATTACCTCTACATGGCTTCCTTTATATAAGGTTGCAGCTTGTTTAGCGGCCATAATAATGTTCTTGTTGTTAGGGAAGACAATAATATTTTCGGCATCTAATGATTTAAAGGCTTTAATAAAGTCTTCAGTAGATGGGTTCATAGATTGTCCACCATCAATAATGGCATCAACACCAAATTCGGTGAATTGTTGTTTAATGCCATCTCCAGTAGCAACAGCGACAACCGCATATTTTTTATGTTCTTTAAGCCTTTCAGCTTCAAGTTCGGTATCACCAATTTGTTCGTTGTGTTGAAGAGCCATATTTTCAATTTTAATAGTGAGGAACTCACCAAACTTACGCATATGGTCTAAAACTTTTCCTGGATCTTTAGTGTGAACATGAACTTTGACCACACTATCATCGCATAAGGCGACAATTGAATCACCTTTAATGTCATCTCCATTTAAGATATCAATGACTTCTTGAATATCGAAATTTTCAATATCAACTTTAGAGTTTTGAAGTCTTAAAATGAATTCAGTACAATAACCAAATTTTAATTCATCATCTGGTCCAAAAGCGGAGAAATCAACTGTAGTAGCAGTTTCTACACTAGTCTCGGATTTACTATCTTCAATAAAGGACAAATCAACTTCTTCACCTTCTAAGAATTTGATCATTCCTTCAACGATTCTTACATATCCTGCTCCACCAGAGTCAATGACACCTGCTTCTTTTAAAACAGGAAGTAAATTTATCGTATTTGCTAAACTTTGAGCGGCTTTTTGCAGGTGAAAATGATAAAAATCATTAATTGTGCTGCTAAAGTCGATATGTTCAGCAGTGTATTCAGTAGCTTCTCTAAATACTGTTAAAATTGTTCCCTCAACTGGGGTCACAACTGCACCATAAGCTTGTTTAACTCCAAGCTCATAGGCTCTTACTAAATCAAGCGCAGTTGCTTCTTCTTTATCTTGAAGGCCTTTACAAATCCCTCTAAAAATTTGACTTAAAATAACGCCCGAATTTCCTCTTGCTCCAAGTAGCATTCCGCTACTCATTGGCTTACAAATATCAGAAAGTTTTTCTGAGTCGACGCCTTTAGCAGAAGCCACGCCTCCTTCAATGGTGTGACACATGTTCGTGCCAGTATCTCCATCAGGGACAGGGAAAACATTTAAGTTGTTAACTTCTTCAATGTTGTCTCTTAAGCATTTTGCTCCAGAAACCACTAACGATTTAAAAGTCTTGCCGTTTAATGTTTTAGTGATCATTTTAATTATTCACCAACAACTTCAACTTTTTTACCAAAGAAGAAGACACCAATTGTGCCTTTACCGGTGGTGCCACCAATGATTGGTCCCATAGGAACAACATTAACTTCTTTAAATTTGACTGCAGTCTTTAAATTAGAAACTAATAATTCGATATCTTCTTGTTTACATTCAGCTTCAGAAATCCAGCAAGTGCTAGTTTCTGGATCGATTGCTAATTCTTTAGCCATTTCCACAATTCTTAATAAGGCATTTCTTCTACCTTTTTGTTTTTCAATAGCGTAGTTATTACCTTTAGCGTCGCTAATTAACATTGGCTTAACACCAAATAAGTTGCCAAAGAAGGCTTTAGAAGCTTTAACTCTACCAGCGTTCTTTAAAGTGGTTAAGTTTTCAACAGTAGCAATTTGGTTATAACAGAGTTTGTAGTTTTCTAACCAGGCAGCGGTTTCAATGATGCTCTTACCAGCTTTTCTCATTTCATCAGCCTTTAATAGCATCATCCCTTGGCCCATACAAGAATTGAGTGGGTCAACGATAACCACTTTTCTTCCTGGATATTGTTTTTCGTATTTAGAAACTAATCTAATAGCGAGTTGAACTGAAGCACTTAAAGCGGAGCTACAGGAGATGTATAAAACATCTTCTCCAGCTTTTAAATGACGTCCAAAGACTTCATCAAATTCTTGTTCACTGACTTGGCTAGTAAAGATTCTAGTTCCACCGGCGAGCATATCAAAGTATTCCTTATGGGTAATACCTTCTTGCCAGTCTAAGGAAGCCCAAACTTCGTGTTCTTTCTTATCTTTTGAGGTCCATGAGACTCTCATTCTCGCATAATCAATATCATGTTCTTTTCTTAATTCAGGTGTGAGATCACAAGTTGAATCTCCAATAATTGCAAATTTTGACATATATGTCCTCCTATCTTGCACAATGATTATTTATATATAAATATAAGCAATATATCAATAGACAATAATTAGCATTTGCCTATTAAGCGACATTTATAGTAAAATGCCTAGTATGGAAGACTTAAGAACATTTAAAACAAAACGTGCGATTGAAAGTGCGATGATGGAGTTAATCGAGCTTAAAGGTTACTCTAAAGTAAAGATCATTGATATTGCAAATAAGGCTCAAGTTAATCGAAACACTATTTATCTGCATTATGAATCTAAAGAGGATATTGCCCTATCTATTGTTAAAAACACTTATGGAGAAAATGCCTTTATTAGTGATATCGATTCTCTATTTTTAAAAAAAATTCATAAGTCAGATTTATATAGCTTTTTTGAAAAATTAATTAATAAAGTCGACGCAAGTATTGAACTATATCGTATCTTTTTAACTGATAACAGCCTTAGTGGCTACTCTATTAACATTATTTCCAATATTCAAAAGCATTTAAAAAAATATTTAGTGGATTCACCAAACAACACGAATCGCGTCATCTACATTCTTTCTGGAATTTATGGAGTGATGTCTAGGTGGATTGTCTACGCGAAAGGTAACAAAGAAGATATTGTTAAAGAGTTAACAGATCTCACTTACTCAAACATCTTCAAATTAGAAGTCAAAAAGTAATCTCACAATAATGTGAGATTTTTTTATACTTTGTATAACTCTTGTTTTTTTGTACTTTCAAAAACTTTTTTTGCAAAAAAATCGAAAAAATCCACTCTTTATATAATGTAGGGACTATCATAACTAGACGTAGTTAGATGGTTTCTACTCTTCTAGGTAAGTGAGTAACTTACCGAAGAGAATGTTCTTTGTTGGTCTTGCTTCTATATCTTCGGTAGCTAAAACTGCTTAGAAGACTGGTGGAAAGGAGGACTTACGATGGAAATCATTGTGATACTCACTTTATTAACAACGCTGGTAAGTATAATAAAGGCCTTAACCCGTAAGGATTAAGGTCCACCCAACTTAAAGTAAACCATCTCCAGCAAATTGTCAATAACGCAACAAAAAACTCCCAACTATCTTGCTGGGAGTTAAGTTATTAAATATTATTTACCAACTGCGAGCTTAACACATTCATAGGCTCCGTTATAATGACCTTGTTTCTTAAGTTCATCAATACGGTCACATAAATGTGGAATGAGTTCTTTATCGTTAATCACACGGTCAAGCATCTCGTTAGCTTCTTTTTTAGTAGGACATTCTGGAGTAGAATCTCCATTTTCTTGTCCGTTAACCGCTCCATAAACTTCATGTCCACCGATGTGACGCATAAATAGTTTAGGAATTGGGTAATAGGCTAATTCGCTTGGTTTAGTGACTAATAAGTCAGTCACAGGCATTAATAAGTTTGTGGAATAGACTGCTTCAAAGATATCTTTGTTATAAATGCAGTAGATACCTTCCGCGTCACCTTCTTTAATGTCTTTAGCTAATTCTTTTAATTTAGAGTATTCATTAAAGTAGTTCTTAGTTTCCACTTCGACTTTCTTGATCATTTTTTCATAAACATTTAAGTGATCTCCAAAGTTGATAAATAATGCCACTTTCTTTTCCTTAACATAAGGTAATAGGTGTTTGACCATTGCTAAGAACATATCAAATCCAGCACCGGCTCCTCCTACTGTCATAAGGATTCTAAGAGGTTTACCGCTAGAGATTCTTGCTTTTCTACGCTTATTATCGCCTTCTAGATCGACTAAAAGTTCGTGGTCGATAAAACAGCCCACCATCTTAAGTTGGTCTTCTGGAATGCCGTTTAATGGTTTTTTATCAAAACCTCTAAGAGTCTTATAGCCAAAATAGGCAAATGGGGTTTGAACAGTGTGAATTGCACCTTCTGATAAATGTAAGCCCATTGGCCAGTTATCTGGAATAGCGTTAACCACGTGTGTCATACCTGCATGGATTGCTCCTTGAGATGGCCAAACGTGAGTAGCGATATAAGGAATATCTTTTGGGATATTTCTAAATATAGGGACTAAGAGTTCACTATTAGCCTGGTCTTTCGCGTTATAAGAAATCTTTTTAAATCCTTCAGAGTTAAGTGGTTCCCAGACAATCTTATTAAATAATTTAGATTTTTGGGAAATGCGGCTAGCGGTAGAATACATATCATTTTGTTTTCTAATCATCTTGCTACCAGTCGCATCAAAGCTCGCTAAATCTAACCAATAAGGTTTATAGCCTAACGCTCTAGCAGCGCTAGCCATCGCAATAGAAATACGGTAATGACCAAATCCCATTCTGATATTACCAACAATAAGAGCCTTCTTATCAAAACTTTGGTTCTCTTCACCAAAGACAATATTGGAGGCACCAATAAAATCTAAAGTAGGGATTTCTTTAAAGGCTATTTTATAGTCTTTATTAGTGTCATCACCATAAGACTTCATGAATTTCTTTTTGCTTTTATAAGCTTTTTTGACAACCTTTTTAGGCTGAGGATTGTTAAAAATTGAACTTGTTTTACTCATGTAACACTCCTTTTTTGGTGTTATACACCACTTCGTGAATTTCCTTGTTATTTTCATAAACGATTTTGATTTCAGTTTTATTTAATTTAGTCACTGAAACCACTTTCGAATTTTTAAATAAATCAAGGGCTTTCGCTAATACACTTTTTTGATACTCATTATAAGTAGCGATATCGTCGCTCGTCATAAGGACACTACCAAATAAAGCGTTAATAATCGTTAAAGCGTATTTTTGCTCTTTACTTAATCTGATGTTTTCATCTCTAAGCAAGAAAACATCTGGATCATTACCAAATAAACGTTGATTAAATAAAGATCGATAAATTGTATTTTGTAATGTGACTTTAGTGGAGATTCTTTCTCTATGGAATAGTCTCATAAAGAAGACATCATCAAATATTAATGAGACATCCGGTCCCACTCTTAGATAATCAAAATTACCGTAGGAATTAATAATATTCGCTCCACATCCTAAAATGAGTTTATCCTTTAATATTTCTCTTAAGAATTGATAGGCTTCTAGTTGAACTTGGCATCTACTTTTGCCTTTGACTTCGGCTAAAGCGGAAGCGTATAAGAAGTCTAATTTAAAGAAATCAAAGCCTAAATCCATATAATGCTCTAGGCATTTTTTAATATAGGCACGTGCTTCTTTATTATAGATATCAAGGCCATAAAATCCTGACCAGTTACCCCCACACTTGAGTGGACGACCTTTTTTATCTTTTACTAACCAGTCTTGATGCTCTTTAAATAATTTAGAATTAGTCTCCGCGGCAAATGGAGCGAGCCAAATACCCGCTTTAAAGCCTTTTTCTTTGATTTTAGAAACAATTCCTTTTAATCCGTTTGGAAACTTAGTCTTATCAACATCAAGCCAGTCTCCAACATAAGTTTCATAACCATCATCAATTTGAAAGACGTTAAACCTATTATCTAAAGCTTCTAAATCTCTTAAAATAATTTCTTCATTGATGTTTTGATAATAGTTATACCAAGAAGTATATCCAAAGAGTTTTTCTTTATGTAGTACAGGGAATTCTTTATTAAACTCTTCTAAACCTTCTTTATAAGAAGAGAAGTATTTATAGTCAAAGACTGTTAATTCTTCTCCTTTTTTAAGAGTGATGTTTTTCACATCAGAGATAAGATGAAGAACTTTTTTATGGTTTTTAAGTAATTCAATAATGAGATAAGCGGTTTTATAGTTGAGCGAATAGATGAATGATTCATATTCCCCTTTGGAATAAAAGACATCATAACCGTGACTTTTTCTACAAGAATATTTATAGAATGTTGCATCTCCATATTTATCCATCGCAAACATATGGGAAATGATATGTGGAGATTTTTTAATATTTCTTAATCTTTTAGATAAATAATATTCCGCAGTGTCAGTCCAAGATTGATATCCGTTAAGGAAATATTGATCTTTTCTATGAGCCGCAAATCCTAAATAATGGTCCGCTCCTAGTAGAGTAATATCTTCTAAGGCTTTAATCTTCACTATTTGACGATTATCTTTAATAGATGAAAGGACTTCCATATCCTTATTAGATAGGGAAGTCTTCATCTTCTTATTATTTTTAAAATAATAAACTTGCATGTTATTATTCTTTTTCGTTTTCGATTGCTTTTAAGAAAGCAGCGTCTTCTTCTTTAGCAATAATCTTCATGACTTTCTTTTCTCTATAGAACATGAGGATCACAGCGCCTAAAACGCAGAAGGCAACAGCCACAATCGCGGCGATTAACATACCAGTTTTAGCTGGATATAAATCGTTTTCTACTTCAATACCACCAATTAAAGCGATAGAAGTGAATAAGATCATAGCGATAGATTGTCCAAATTTCATTGCAAATGTACGAGCAGCAAAGAACATACCTTCTCTATTTTGTCCAGTGGTCTTAGCTTCAGCTTCCGCAACGTCAGCGACGATACTTTGAGGAATAATACCAAGTAAGGCCATTGGTAAAGCGGATAAAAGCATAATGGCAATACCAAATACCCAGCTTAAGCCGTTAGCTTCTCCTTCTCCAGGAAGTAAACCAGGAATTGAGCTAATTGCGGTAATCGCATAACATGCCGCTAAACCTAAGAAGCCAAAGATAACTAGTTTCTTTTTGCCCCATTTCTTGACGAACTTAGTGACAAATGGATAGAACACCGCCGCTAAAATGGACATACCGCCCATAAAGACAATAACTAGTCCCGCATCAAATCCCATAGAGACTTTAACGAAGAATGGTAATCCGGTTTGGAACATTGTAAGTCCAACCCAGTACATAATGTCACTGCCAGCAAAAACTCTGAAATCTTTGTTTTTGAAAGTAGAGACTAAAGATCTAAAGACATTTTCATTTGTTGGTTTTGGATCGATAAATTCAGTTTCTTTAAGTTTGAAAGCTGGTAAAAGCATCATCACTGCAGCGATAACCGCTAAGACGATGAAACAAATTCTAAAGCTCCATGCGTAAGCCATTTGATATTCCATACCAGCTTTATAAAGTAAACCAGTAAGTAATTTTGGAGTTGGTTGACCATCTTTCACTCCACCACCAGCAAGAACGAATGGTAAATAAGCAAATAAGGTACCAAATAAGTAAGTAAATGAAATAGAGGTAGAAATGAACATTCTATCTTCTTGGTTTTGACCAAATTCAGAAATTAAAGCGTTGTATGGGGTGCAGTACATTGTCATAAATAAGTAGAATAAGACAATCATAATAGAGACCCATAAAATGTTAGCCCAGCTACCAGCACCGAAGTCGATACAGAATAATAAGACTGTAACAACTGCAAATGGGATAGCAGCAAATTGCATAAATGGAATTCTTCTTCCACGTTTGTTTGTGCTTCTATCACTTAAAGAAGCAATAAGAGGATCAGTCACAGCGTCAAAAATACGGCTTAACGCAGTAATTAATCCGATGATGGTTAAAAATCCTCCGATAACAAGTCCACCAGTGATGAATTGAGTTGCTCCAGCAGCTCTATCAGCAGCGGTAGGCATGAAGAAGGTAACTAACCAAGCCGAGATGATACCACC
This sequence comes from uncultured Erysipelotrichaceae bacterium, assembly GCA_902769185.1. Taxonomy (GTDB): domain Bacteria; phylum Bacillota_I; class Bacilli_A; order RFN20; family CAG-826; genus UBA2450. The sequence goes on from CACXNV010000022.1 coordinate 15,097, forward strand.
TAAAAGTGACCAACCAAATTGGCCAAGAGAGAAGATAATCATCTGTTTTTTAGTTAATCTTTTTTTCATGATGTTTATTGTGCGTTTAGTCTAAAATCCCGCACTCTCCTTTTTTTATTTAACTCGCTTAGACTACGAGTTTTTAACTGTGGCTAAAAATACATTAATCAAGCATTTGATTTCATTGGTCTTCACTATCTTTTCATCTTGAGGAAGTACTCCTTTAGAGTAAGATAGCTTTTTACATAGTTCAATTAATGCATGAGTGGAAGTGAAATAGAATAATTCTAAATCGCTCACTTCTTTCACACTTTTATCTTTTATTCCAGTGTAATAGCTAGAAAAATAAACATTTTTAAATTTATCTAGTTCTTCTTCATAATCCTGAAGCATAGAACTATCTTCGTTCATCATATAGATATCAAATTCTTTGATAAACTTAAAGAATTCTGGACGGTTATTAAAGACTTCTAGGAATGTGTTATAGAAACTTTCTAACATTTCATAACCAGTCTTAGAGGTATCAACTTTAAAATAATCAGTAAAAACAACATTTTGAAGTTGCATCACTGCATCAGCGACAATGCTAGTCTTTTTACCAAAATAACGATAAATAGTCATCTCTCCCACTCCCGCTTCGTTAGCGATGTCCTTGATAGTGACTTTATCAATACTTTCAGATAAGAAAAGCTTAATCGCAGTGTCGATCAAAAAAATTTTTTTTACATCCTTTAATTTCATAAATGGTAGTTAGACTCTCAAAATGATATTAAATCTATCATTATATTAGTATTTATGTATAAATATGGCAATAGATATTTTTTTATTACTATGTAATAATTCAAATCTTTAAAACTTTTTTGAAAAAGGGAGGTTGATCTGTCTGCCATAAAAAAGGCCTATCCAATAGGTAGGCCAACACCACATCATTAAAGTCAATTATTTAAGTTATACACCAGCCCAAACAACCTGGTTAAAGAACTGATATATAACCTCTGCATAAACAAGTACAGACATCCCTATTCCGGCAATTGGAAGAATGACATCCACGACACCATTTTTATGAATCCTTGTGTAACTATAAAGCATAATAAACGGTATCGCTAATATTAGAGGAATAACTTGGCCAATAGATAAGTTATATAAATGCCAAACAGTAACTTCATAGCCAAGTTTTGCCGCCATAACGCCCAGAATAATAAATTCTATAAACGCAACTACAGCGATTAAAATAGAAAGCATTATAGAGAAAGATAAAGAATTACGATTAGTCTTTAAATACTCGTGATATTGAAGTCTAGATAAACCAAGTCTTTTAAACTTGTATTCACGATATTTGAACCATAACGAAGCAAAAACAAATAACATAAACACCATTGGAGGTTTAGTAGCGACAAAAGGAACAATCGCAAACGGAACGCTAATTGCTCCATAACCTGCTAAAGCTTTAAGAATATAAGAAACTAAAACGAACGCTAATGGGAAAATGGTAAATGAACGGAAAATATATATTTTCTTACCAGTAAAATATTTCTTTGGATGATAAGTAACAAAAAAGTGAAATAAACAGAACGCTAATAAATCACCAAAGACATTAGCCTTCATAATAAAGCCAATAGAAGACACTACACTAGTAGCAGCACTGCTAGATCTTAATATGCCTAATAAATATCGATAGTAAAAGATATTTAAACCAACTGCCATTCCACCATATGCTACCGCGTAGAATAGAATCATGCTCTTAAAGGTTTTACTTCTGCTTAAGACTAATCCGAAAGCGGCAATAATGAATAATGGGGTTCCTAAATCAGCAAAAATGGAAAGCATTTGGAATACTGGATTAGGAAGGAATTTCCAATCGATAACTGGATTAGAGAAAACATTATATAAAGAAATTAATTGCGCTAAAGCAAATGCAATCCAGGCAATAACTCTTAAATATCGATAAGACAAAGGCCCGCGATATTTAATATCTTCAGTGCTAGTGTACTTAGCAACTAACTTAGCGTTTCTTTTTGTTTTGATCTTTAGTAATTGCTCTTTTGGTACGCCAACAAATATCCATTTTAATTTGGTAAAGAATTTCATACTTTTGATATTATACCACCATAATATAAAAAAATGCTCATATAATCAAAATATATATTTTGTTTAATAAATAAAAAAGGAAGTAGCGATTTTTCTACTTCCACTTTTTTTACAAGCTATCAACGTATTTCTGACGTTTTTCTTCGTATTCTTCTTGGGTAATGGCACCAGCGTCTAATAACTTTTTGAGTTTTAATAACTCTTCCGCGTTATCTTTTTGAGCAAGTGGTTTATTTTCCATAGCCGGTGAAGGAGTTACTGAATGATAAGAATAAGCTATTTTTTTATCATTTAACATTGCAAAGATTAAGCCAGGAATTACTGTTAAAACTGCGATTAAAGTGAAGATCATATATAAAGTGGTAAAACCAGTGCTTTGTTCGCTATTTACAAATACAAGAATCATCACCACAAGGAAACTAATTGTTCCAGCTATACCAAAAGCTGGTCCAAAAATTGGATTTTTAGCAACTTGATTAGTGATTAAAGCAGCAACCATTAAAATTAAAGTAATAATTATAAACACTATTATCACGATTGAAGTGCCATCTAGTTCAGCAGATGGATAAGCATACTTTTTAATAATGTTAAATCCTGCAATAACCGAAATCATTTTTTCTAAAGGAATTAAAATGCTACTCCAAATATTGAATTACGGGCTCTTTTTTTAGAAATAGAAGGGGCGAAACAGCAAACAATAGCGAGTATTCCCATAGCTAATATAACGATTTCCATTATTAGTTGAAAAATACTTAATGTTCTTGCGGCTTCAACATATGATCCAGAATATTCAGATAAATCTGCTATCGCATCAATCGCGTTAATAATATAAAAAATCACAGCCAAAGAAAATAAAGAGGCTGCTACACCTAAAACAATTTTCGATATTTTGCTATTCATTAATTGCTCCCCCTACAAAGTGACATACTCCCACCACTTATAGAAGCGGGGGCTTCTTGCTCGATGACTCTAATGAGCCAAGCATAAACAAGCTATCCGGATGTGTCCCATCCTTAGTAAGTATTTCAATTCCCTTACGTAGAATATTTTTAGCTGCGTTTATATCTCGATCATGGACTGAGCCACATTGAGGGCATGTCCATTTTCTTACTCTTAAATCTTTAGTGAGAGGATTTTGATAATTGCAGTAACTACATAATTGACTACTTGGATAATTAGTAGGAACTTTAACAATAACGTTCCCATACCAATTAGCCTTATATATGAGCATAGAAACAAATTTAGACCAGCTCGCATCAGAAATGCTTCTAGCGAGTTTAGTGTTTCTAGTCATATTTTTCACTTTCAAATCTTCGATACATATGATTTGGTTTTCATCAATGATTGATTTTGAAAGTTTATGTAAATAGTCATTACGTTGGTTTTCAATTTTCTTATGTAGTCTAGCCACTTTAATTCTTTGTTTGTTACGGTTTTGACTACCTTTTTTCATAAGAGACAATTTTCTTTGTTCTCTAGAAAGTTTATTTTGTGACTTAGTCAAGTATTTATGGTTTTTATATTTATTCCCGTTAGAGTCAATAATTAGTTCTTTAATTCCTAAGTCTAATCCAATCGCATTATCTAAAAATTTAATAGATTCAGTGTTCTCCTCAACAAGTAAAGAAATATAATACTTTTCATCAGTGGTTTTACTAATAGTTATCGATTTAATCTCACCTATAAAGTTACGATGTTTCTTAATCCTAATTCTTGGACATTTAGGAATAGATATATAGCGGTCATTAGAGGAAAACTTCACACTCCCCTGATTATTAGTGGTGTAGCTTTGGTCATTCCTTTTAGATTTATATTTAGGAAAAGCGTTTTGTTTTCTATAAAATGCTTTAAAAGCAGCGTTTCTTGCTAATTGGGCATTACATAAAGCTAAAGAATCAACTTCTTTTAAAAATGGATAATCCTTTTTATATCTAGCAGGAGTGATATTTTCATTTTTACCAGTACTTTTATAAATCTCACACATATCAGAAAGAGACTTATTATAGAAAAACCTTACGCATCCAAAAACTCTAGAGAAGTATTCCTTCTGAGCCACATTAGGATAGATACGATATTTATAAGCTTTTCTAATCATAAACCTCCTATTTCAAGGAGTTAGATTAGATTATTCTCCTTGAGATTCGATATATTTCTTGATTGTCTCAGTATTAGCCCCGCCTATAGAGATAAGACAGAAAGACTGAGACCAGAATGCTTCTTTATATAATCTAGATCTAATAGAAGGATATTCTTTCTTTATTAATCTAGAAGAAGCAGACTTATAAGCATTGATGAACTTAGAGATATTAGAATTCGGTTCACTTCTAAATAAAACGTGAACATGGTCAATGTCATGATTCCATTCTTCAAGGGCAATATTATAATTACCCTCGATACTCCTAAATATCTCTTTTAACCTTTCAGATATTTCATCATTTATCACCTTTTTACGATATAATACTGAATGGTTATTATTCCTCAACTCCACTTTTATATTATATCATTATTTATAATTATATAAAAGGATATAGTGACTTATTTTTGCACTTATTACGACTGAATGTAATAATTTGCAATTCATCCCCCACCTATAGAGGTATCCATCAATTTAATAAATTGCTGTAGGGGACTTCTTGCTTACTTACGTTAAATAGTCTCTTCTAAAATCTCTATTTCAAATGGTTCAGTAGACGCTCTAGTAACCGTGATAATAGAGTCTTTATATTTTATAGATTTCGAATAGAAATATTGTTTATCAAAAAACTTAATATTGTTAAAAGGT
>CACXNV010000023.1 GCA_902769185.1 uncultured Erysipelotrichaceae bacterium
AAGCACCTTCAGATTTACCACCTTGAAGTAAGCATAAAACAATAATGATTACACTAGTTGCCATTAATACCCAGTCATACCATGCTAACATATTGTTTTCTCCTTTTTGCTTTTGCCTATATAAGTTTATAGAATAGCGATAAACTATTCAAGATTTAATTTAATAATTAATTTGGCTAATTGTAGGAGTACCAAACTCACTATACATAATAACGCTACCAGAGTAAGAGTAAATATTTGTATATATATAGGAATATTCTCCTACAGTTACTTTAAAAGTACCAATAGCTTTTCCAGTTGAAGAAGTGGCGTTTTTCATATTGCTTCCAACAATTAAAGAGCCACCGCCCATTCCTCCAGGGCCTCCGCCTCCACCACCTGGACCATGTCCTCCAGGAGCAAACCACGGGCTAGATCCACTTGAGCCACTAACTTCAATACCACCAACAACAACGAGAGTTCCACCATTTAATGTGACGTCACTTGTGGTATCTAATGACCACGCTCCTCCACTAGCAGGACCTCTAACAATTACAGTTCCACCAGTTTGAGTATATGTTCCGTTAGAGTCAATACCGTCAACATCTCCACTCGCTTTAACAGTGACATCAAGCAATCCACCACTAACAGTAATCTTTCCATCACTTGAGTTGGAACTCGTTCCGCTAGCATTTAAGCCGTCATCAGTAGCGAAAACATATGTTTCTCCTCCGCTGATTTCGATTTCAAATCCTTCAACTCCTTCGGTAGATTTTGTTACGTTAACATATCCGCCACTAATCTTTGTTAACCCATCAGCGTGAACACCATCATCTCCCGCCGAAACTTCTACCTTTCCTCCGGAAATAGTGACATTGCCTACTGCAGATTCTCCAGTTTCATATGTAATTAATTTATTATCAGAATATTTATTTCCATGAATCGCATCATCATAAGCGTTAACATAGACTTCTCCATTGATAATATTTAAGTCATGTGTGCTTTTAATTCCTTTTCTAGAATTTCCATCATAGAAACTAGCAGTAACTCCATAACTAGCAGGTTTAAAAGTTGATAATGATCCAGTTGCTATTTCTACAATTGGAGAATATGTAACTGTAGGATCTGCCTCATCAACACTATTATCGATAATTAAATCATAAGCAGCGTCAATGGCGTCGCCATAAGATTGAATTTCAAGCTCTCCACCTAAAATAGAGATAGATCCTCTTTGATTACCTTTACTAGAAATGTCAGTAGATGATGTTTTAAGTCCATCATTTCCACATTCAATTAAAACTTTTGGTTCTTCTTCAAAAGTGATAGAGTCGTTACCTTTGATTCCGTTATTAACAGCGTTAACAACTAAACCAAGATTCTTAACAGTAACATCATCTTTAGCGTGCACCCCATTATTACTTAAAGATTTAAGATATAATTGACCTTTACCTTTAAGTTTTAAGTCACCATCTTCCACGTAAATTGCTCCACCATATTGATCATTTTCTTCATCAACTACAGAGGTAGAACGATTATCATAAATGTAATTTGCTTTGCTCTTTTTTGCAGATATTTCAATTTTATCGCAGCTAACTACATCAATTGGAGAAACTTTGCTATTAGAAATAGACACTCCATTTAATGTAAATTCCACTTCTATTTCAGGAGCGTTAACTTGAATTTGTCCTTCACTTAATTTCCCTTTCAGAGTTAAAGCAATTACGCCTTTAGCAGTTTTTTCTTGTGTAGCGTCAACTAAATAAACACCATTAACTGGAGTGATAGCTTCACCACTAGTGTCATTAGTAATTGAGAAATCCCCAGAAATTGTATCTTCTGGAATATCTACTCCACTAGTGCCACCTGATTCAGCTTCAACAATAGTGACTTTATAAGTAACAATGAATCCTTTATAAGAAACGGTAATAGTAATTTCTCCAGCACTAGAAGAATCAAATCCAGAAATAGTAGCATAGTCAGAAATATCATGCTCATTTCCATCTGTATCAACTGCGGTAACTTTAGGTCTAATAAAGGAATCACCAACTTCAAATTCAGTGACTTCCTCTTCAACTTTTATTTCATTTATCGTGTAGGAGGCCGCTTCTTTTACTTCATAAGAGTATGATGTAGAAAAGCTTCCACTAGTGATTGTAATAAGTTTTCTTTCTGCTACTTCACTAGAAGAGAACCCGCTAACTTCGTAATCTTCTTCGTTTAGTTCAACTTTACTTCCATCATCATAGATAGCGTAGACTTTGCCACCGCCAAGAGAGAATTCCTCTCCAACTTCAAAGCTGGTTTTTTGGCCTTCAACACTGATAGAAGCAATCTCATTAACTAGAGTAATATCATAAGAAAGAGTAAAACTATAATATTGAATAACTACTGTTTGTTTTCCTAATTTATATGAGCTAAAACCAGTAACTTTGCAGTAAGCTGTAACATCATATGTTTTACCAGCTTTATCAGTAGCAATAATAGTTGGAAGGGAGAAACTATCTCCATAGTGATAAGTGGTTTTCTTTTCACCACTAATTTCAATTTTAACAATTTCTGCTACTGGCTCATCTTGACTTGGAGAGTTACTTCCACAAGAAGTAGCCATACCTAAAATTAGAGGGATAGACAAAACTGGAAATAAAAAACCTTTACGCTTTTTCATAAGTGTTCCTCCTATCGAAACAAATATATGTTTGTGCGTATATATTACTTAAATTATTTCGCGCGTGTAAGTATTTTTTTAATTTAGTGAAGATTTAAATTCTAAGATGATATCACGTAATTCTGCTGCTCGCTCAAAATCATAGTTCTTAGCAGCTTCTCGCATTTGCTTTTCAAGTTCTTTAATACGTAATTCAATTTCTTTTCTACTGCCTTTTATCTCTTTAACAATGGTTCGAGGAATAATACCGTTTTCTTCATTATAGGCTTCTTGAATTGCTCTTCTACGATTAGTCTCGTCAATTGCGGCCTTCATCGAATCAGTCATATTATCCGCGTACATAATAACTAACCCGTTTTGGTTACGTGAGGCTCTACCAATAACTTGAATTAAACTTCTAGTACTTCTTAAGAATCCTTCTTTATCAGCGTCCAAAATCGAAACCAAAGATACTTCAGGAATATCTAATCCTTCTCTTAATAAATTGATACCCACTAAAACATCATATTTGCCTTTACGAAGTTGATAAATAATCTCGCTTCTTTCTAAGGTTTGAGTTTCATGATGTAAATATACAACTTTAATACCTCTTTCTTTTAAATATTGAGTGAGGTCTTCGGCCATTTTGACTGTCAAAGTAACAAGCATTACTCTTTCATTACGTTCTGTTCTCTTTTTTATTTCAAAAAGAATATCGTCAATTTGACCTCTTGTTGATCTAACTTCAATATGAGGATCTAGTAAGCCAGTAGGTCTAATGATTTGTTCCGCAATAGGAGCATCAGTTTTATTTAATTCATAATCTCCAGGAGTCGCACTAGTGCAAATTACTTGAGAAATTAATGATTCAAATTCTTCAAAATTAAGCGGTCTATTATCTAAAGCACTTGGTAGTCTAAAACCATATTCCACAAGAGTCTCTTTACGACTTCTATCTCCGTTATACATACCTCTAATTTGAGGTAAAGACACGTGAGACTCATCTACAAATAAGACAAAATCTTCGGGAAAATAGTCTAATAGACAGAATGGTCTTTGGCCTGGTTTTCTTTTATCAATATGCCTTGAATAATTTTCAATTCCAGGACACATCCCAAACTCTTCCATGTTCTCGACATCTTGATTAGTTCTCATTTCTAATCTTTCAGCTTCTAGTAGCTTGCCGTTTTCTCTAAAATAATCTAATCGCTTAGCTAATTCTTCTTTTATGGTTGCACAGGCTTCTTTAATTCTTTCTCTAGTTGAAGCATGGTCATAAGCAGGAAAAATTGGATAAGTATGATATGAGTGTTTAATTTCTCCAGTTAATAAATCAACTTCATAAATCTTTTCAATTTCATCACCAAAAGTATCAATACGAATAACGGTATGATCTTCAGCATTAGCAGGAACTATTTCAATAACATCTCCTCTTACTCTAAAAGAACCTGGTGGAGTATCTAAATTGTTTCTTTTATATTGAGCGTCCACAAGTGACTTATAAAACTCATTTCTATTTATTTCTTCACCAACTCTAATTTCAAACACTAACCTACGATATTCATCAGGATCAGTTAATCCATATATCGAAGCAACAGAAGCAACGACAATTGTGTCTCTTCTTTCTAAAATTGAGTTAATAGCACTAGTTCTAAGCATTTCAATCTCGTCATTCATCACAGCGTTTTTATCAATATAAGTATCGCTTTTTGGAATATAAGCTTCAGGTTGATAAAAATCGAAATTAGAAACAAAATACTCCACTCTATTATGAGGAAATAGTTCTTTAAATTCTGAATATAATTGACCTGCTAAAGTTTTATTATGAACAAGCACTAAAGCAGGACGTTGAACTGATTGAATAATATTGGCCATAGTAAAGGTTTTACCAGTACCAGTGGCTCCTAGTAATACTTGTAGTTTCTTTCCTTCATTTAAACCCTTTACTAATTGAGCAATAGCGGTAGGCTGATCACCAGTTGGTTTAAAGTTAGAAACTATTTCAAATTTGTGCGAATTGTCGATATTTTTCACGCAAAACCCCTATTTTTTTGTCTTTTTGATCTTTTTTGTATGCTTTTTAAATCCCTCTCCAAATACGGCATTTGTTTGCGTATAAGTAACAAACGCCTTAGGATCAACAGAGGCAATATATTTCTTAATTTTTTCGTATTGGAATCGGTCAAAAACAACTCTTAAAATGACGCGTTCTTCACCTTTATATCCACCTTCAGCACGGATAATAGTGGCTCCTCTTTCAAGCTCATCTTGAGCGTATCTAGATATCTCTTCCCATTTATCAGAAATGATGTCAACTTGATACGCAGTTTGATTTTTAATATAAACAATTTCAATTAATGCTGCAGTTACAAAGCTAGATAAAATTCCGCATAATGATTGAACCCATAACTGCATTGAGAACATACCAACAAGAATAATAATTCCATCGATTAAGAAACCAGAAACTGATTCTTTAATTCCAGTATATTTCGAAAGCAATAATTGTACTACATCAATTCCACCACTAGATCCTCCACCTAAGAAGGTAATAGCGACACCTCCACCAATAAAGACACCACCGAAAATACCACACAAAATTAGATTTCCAGCTAGTTGCTCACCAGCAAATGTTTTGGCTAGTTCATCAAAAAATACAACTCTTTTAAATAAGAACGTAAAGCCAATATATAAAAGTGAAGATAACGCGGTCTTTAATGCGAAATCCTTACCTAAGAAAATCAATCCAATCAACCAGAAGAAAATAGTGAGCCCAGCAACTAAATAATCATAAATTTGAACACTAACAAAGTGTTGAATGATAATAGCGATGCCACTTACTCCACCGGCGACTAATTCTGCTTTGGTTAAGAAAATAACAGAACCAAACGCTAATAAGAATGTACCTAAAATAATTGCTACATAGTTGTTAACTAGTTTAAGAACTCTTTTCTTATCCATTTTTCTTAGCCTCCTGCTGTAAATATGCATATAAGAAGTTATCGATGCCACCATTCATAACAGCATTGACATCTACTTCCTCATAATTGGTTCTATTATCTTTTACTAAAGTATAAGGACAGAATACATACGAACGAATTTGACTACCCCATTCAATATTTTTCTTTTCACCCACGATAGAGTTAAGTTCATTATTACGTTTTTCAACTTCTAATAAATAGAGTTTACTTTTAAGCATCGCCATTGCGGTTTCTTTATTAGAAAGTTGACTTCTTTCAACTTGGCAAGACACTACTATACCAGTAGGTAAGTGAGTAATTCTAACAGCGGTTTCCACTTTATTAACATTTTGTCCACCAGCGCCACCACTACGATACGTATCAACTTTTAAATCAGATTCATTTATTTCGATATTAATTGAATCGTTTTGAAATTCAGGAATGACATTAACGCTAGCAAAGCTAGTGTGTCTTCTTTTATTTGCATCAAAAGGAGAAATTCTTACTAATCTATGAACACCTTTTTCTCCTTTTAATAAGCCATAAGCGTGTTTTCCAGCAATTTTAATGGTGACACTTTTAATTCCTGCTTCATCTCCAACTTCATAAGAGATAAGTTGCATCTTAAAGCGATGAGCTTCAGCGTATAAAACATACATTCTATAAAGCATATCAGCCCAATCTTGTGCTTCTGTGCCACCTGCCCCTGGATGAATTTCAATAATCGCGTTTAAATTATCAAACTCACCGTTAAATAAACGGTCTACTTCAAATTCATTGACTTCTTTTTTTAAATCATCAAAAGATTCAGATATAGATTCTAATAATGAGTCATCATCTAAATCCAATAATTCCACTAAATCAGAATAAGTAGAGGAAATAGATTTATAGGAATCATAAATCGATCGGCTTGAATTAAGTCGATTAATAACTTCTAATGCTTCACCTCTATTATTCCAAAAATCTGGCGATTCGCTTTTAGCGGATAGTTCACTAATTTCTTTTTCTAATTTATCGAGGTCAAAGAGAAGACCCGAGTTGACGGATTTTCTCGCCAACAGCACCAAGTTCTTGTTTTAAAGCAACTAGGTCTTTCATTATTCTTTCTTCTCCTCAACATCAGCGTCGATTACTTCACCTTTAGATTCAGCTGGGGCTTCTTCTACAGGTTTCTTTTCAACTTTAACATTAACTAAATTTAAAACTGCATCAACAGAAGCAATATTTAAGCACTCTCTAAACATCTTATAGCCTTCATTAACATAATCTTGTAATGGATTGACGTTCGCATAGCTTCTTAAATGAATTCCTTCTCTTAATCTGGCCATCGCATCAATATGTTTTGTCCAGTTTTGATCAATACATCTTAAAATAAAGTTTCTTTCGATATTTTGAGCAAGCTCTTCTGGCCATTCTGCTCTTCTTTCTAAATAGTAATCTTGAATTGCTTCGCCTAAATCCGGTCCACATTCTTCTGGATAAGATTCATCAAACGCCACCGCATTTAATGTACCAGCTGGTAAGAATCTTGGCTCAACTTCTTTTAATAAAAGTTCACCGCTAACTAAATTTGAATTAGATCCAACTGGAACAGCTTTTGAAGACAAGAACTCACCAGTGGTCTTAAAGACTTCATCAATAATATCTTGGATGTTTTTACCTTCGATAATACGATCACGTTTATCATAAACAATTTGTCTTTGTTTGGCTAAAACATCATCGTATTCAAGTAATGATTTACGAGTATCAAAGTTTTGTCCTTCAATACGTTTTTGAGCAGAGGTAATAACTCCGGAGACAAGTTTAGCTTCAAGAGCTTCTTCTCCAAAGTTCTTTTCTATATAGTTACGCATGTTATCTGCAGCAAATCTCACTAATAATTCATCGTCAAAAGACACATAAAATCTTGAAAAGCCTGGGTCACCTTGACGTCCACTTCTACCACGTAATTGGTTATCAATACGTCTAGATTCATGTCTTTCTGTACCTAAAACGCATAAGCCTGAGAAGTTATAATAGCCTTTTTCTTTAAGCTCTTTTTTCTTCTCTTCAGGGACTGTGGAATCAAGATTTCTAACTTCATCATCAATCTTAATGTCCGTACCACGACCTGCCATATTAGTAGCAAGGGTAATAGAACCTTTTCTACCAGCATCTTTAATAATTTCTGCTTCACGAGCGTGGTTTTTAGCATTCAACATTTCGTGTTGTAAGCCAGCAGCGGTTAATAAAGCGGATATTTCTTCAGAAGATTCAACGGAAACTGTACCAATTAAGATTGGCTGACCAATTTCGTGTCTAACTTTAACTTCTTCCACTAACGCCTTTAGTTTAGGTCCTTTGTGCGCATAGATAAAATCAAGTGCATCGATACGTGCAATTGGTCTATTTGGTGGAACACAAACAACACGCATGTTATAGATTTTTCTAAATTCTTCCTCTTCGGTTTTAGCAGTACCAGTCATACCTGCCATTTTCTTATAGAGACGGAAGAAGTTTTGATAAGTAATAGTCGCTAAAGTTGTAGTCTCTTGTTTAATTTCAACGTTTTCTTTAGCTTGAACAGCTTGATGTAAACCATCACTCCATTCTCTTCCAGGAAGTACACGACCAGTAAATTGGTCAATAATTTGAACTTGTCCTTCAGCATCAACTAAATAGTCAACGTCCCTAGCCATAATGTAATTAGCCTTAAGGGCGTTATGGATTCTATGGACTAAATCCGCAAATTCAGGATCATATAAGTTTTTAATGCCAAACATACGATCCGCTTTAGCGTTTCCTGCATCGGTTAAGTTAACAGTCTTGTCTTTAACATCAACAACAAAGTCGACTTCTCTCTTTAATGCTTTAACAAATCTATCCGCAACTGTATATTGAGATGCACTAGCTCTAGCGCCACCCGAAATAATAAGTGGAGTTCTAGATTCATCAATTAAAATTGAGTCAGCTTCATCAACAATACAGAAGTTAAGTCCTCTTAAGACTCTATTTTGCATTGATGTCGCCATGTTATCTCTAAGATAATCAAAACCTAATTCAGAGTTAGTGGTATATGTGATATCACATAAATAAGCTTCTTTTTTTTCTGAAGTAGTTTTAGTTCTTAAGTTAACGCCAACAGTTAAACCTAAGAATCTATAAATTTGGCCCATCCAGTTCGCATCACGTTCTGATAAGTATTCGTTAACAGTAACAACATGGACACCATTTCCCGCTAAAGCGTTAAGATAAACCGCCATCGTAGCAGTTAAAGTTTTACCTTCACCAGTTTTCATTTCAGCAACATCGCCAGAATGTAAAACTAAGCTACCAATAATTTGTACCTTATATGGGAATTCCGCAAGTGTTCGTCTTGCGGCTTCTCTAGCAACCGCAAAAGCCTCAACTTTAATATCGTCTAAGGTTTTTCCGTTTGCGAGTAATTCCTTAAAATATGGAGTCTTAGCTCTTAATTCATCATCACTCAAAGCTTTCATTGATTCTTCTAAGGCAATAACCTTATCAGCAATCTTTGAATATTTCTTTAAAGCCATCTTATCAAATAGGCCCATAATAATACCTCCTAGTTTTCTTTAATTAATAAAGAATGGATTACACATTCGCTAATTAATATATCATTTATGTATTAGTATTTGCTAATACAAATTGTTTAATATTCATCTTTCCTTTTCATTTTGGTCTTAGCAATGACTAATATTTCGATTCTTTTTGCCCCTACACTCTTTAATAATTCAATCGAAGTTAATAGAGTGCTTCCAGTAGTCATAATATCATCTACTAATAATATCTTTTTACCCTTCAATGATATATTTTTATCAATCTCTAATACATCTTTTATGCTTCTTCTACCCTTGAAGGATTGGTCAGATTGTTTGTGTGCTATTTTCTTTTTTAAAATTGATAATTCCTTTAGTTTTAAACTCTCAAAAATAGCTTTAACATGATTAAATCCTCTTCTTTCGTCATCTATATAATAAGAAGGGACAAAAACGATATAATAGCCATGGTATTTTACTTTTAAATAAGTTATATATCGAAATAAAAATACATCTTTAAGTTCATAATCAGCACACCCCTTAAACTTATATATCAATTCTTTTATAAAATCTGTATATTCATATATCGACATACCTTTAATATCGCCTATTTTGAAAGATATAAATTTAGCGTCTAATTTGGAAAAGCATTCTTCGCACAATATATTCTTTTTTCTTATTAGATTATATAAAGAGTAGTCATTGATTTCTTTAAAGCATATCTTACAAAAATTATCCATTGTCTAATGCCTCATTATTCTTCATTATTTCTTTTATTGAATCCGACATATCAATAGTCACTTTTTCACATAAATATATGACTTCTCCAGTTGGGGCATCTTTTTTTCTTCCTACTCTACCTGCAATTTGAATTAATGTGCCTTTTTCGTAAATTTTATGGTCACTTTGACAGATAATTACCTGTAAATCCTTAACTGTCACTCCTCTTTCAAGCACTGAAGTAGTGACTAAAAACGAATACATTTTGTTTCTAAATTCTTTTATTATTTCTGATCGTCTATTTCTCTTAGAATGAACATAATTTCCTCCCCTAATAAAAATAGAAAGAACCTTATAGATTTTTTCGCTTAATTCGATGGTTGGGGCAAAGACAAATACCGGCTTATTGTGTTTCTTAAATTCTTTAATTTTTCTTATTAGATATAAATATTGTAGCAACTTATTTCTTTTAATAATTCTAGGAACAGGAAGAGGATGACGATGAAATCTAATCTCTAATCTTAATATATCTTTATTTTCTCCCTTAAAATGAGTGATTACCTCTTTAGATGGGGTCGCTGACATCATTACATAATGCCCACTTAAAGCTTGATTAAACATTGAGTGTAAAATTGGATCATCTTTAAAGGGGAAAGCATCTATTTCATCTAGTATTATTAAAGAGAAATATTGTCTATATCTATATAGTTGATGAGTCGTTAATACTATGATGTCTCCTTCCTTATCTTTTGTATGTCCCCCGTATAAACAAATTACCCTATTATATTTAAATATTTCTTTTAACCTATTATGTAATTCAATTGCCACATCTCTTCTTGGCAATGCAAACGCGACTTTATCACCACAATTAATTGCATATTTGATTATTTGTAAACATATTTCAGTCTTCCCTGATCCACACACTGCATAAACTAGACTATCTATTCCTTTCTTATAGTTTTCCACTAACTTGTCAGATAATTCTTTTTGCTCTGGTGACAACTCATACTCAAGATGAATAGGTGCTTTCTTTGGATAAGACGGCTTATGTTCTACTTCTTCACCTTTAAAAGATATACATCTGCGACAATATGGTTTGCCGTTTAAGTATCCAATTGAATGAATATCAGTGTTTCCACAGACTGGACATTTATAGTTTTCTATATTGCGTTATCTCCTTTCTTTTGATTTAATATAGCCATAGTCGTGGTCATCACTAGTTTGATGCCGACTCACAGGAAACTGTGTAGCTCCATTAACGGGGCTTTTTTATTTTTTTGCGCTTTTTATAATATGACCCATATATCGGGTTAACAAAACTATTTATCGACATTAAGAATCTCCCTTATTTCTTTAATTTTGTTTTCTAGTAATTTCTTATTTATCAATTTTGTCTCATATGTGCTGATTGCTATATTTGAATTATTCTGTGCCACTGAATACTCAACGACTGTTTTATCTTTTGAAGTACACAAAATAATTCCTACGCTTTGATTTTCGTTATTCTTTTTTTCTTGTCTATTTAATGCCTCTAAATAAAAACTCATCTTTGAAATGTATTCAGGTTTAAATTCACCTATTTTTAATTCAAACGCAACCAAGCAGGAATATGTTCTATTGTAAAACAACAAATCAATATAAAAATCATGCATTCCAACTTGGATTCTGTACTCTTCTCCTATAAAGGAAAAATCACTGCCAATTTCTAAAATGAAGTCCTTTAAATTTGATACTATGGATTTTCTTAAATCTTTTTCAGAAAATGTTTTTGGTAAATTTAAAAACTCCAATGAATAATTGTCTAAGATTTTCGATTTTGGAATATCATCCTCGTCTACAGCAGGTGTCAAACTTTCTAATGATTTGCCATCTGACAACAAATATCTTTCATAATAGCCACTAGATATTTGCCTATTTAATTCTCTTGATGAGTAATTGTGTTTAATACAAAGTCTTAAATAAAATTCTTTTTCTTCAATTGTTTTTGTGCTGGATAATATGACAACATTATTAGTCCAACTAATTTGTGTCAGCAGTGATGACACAATTACATTGTGTCCATATGTCTCATAAAACTGAATCATTCTATACAGTCCTCTTTTATCAAACCCTTTTAAGTAGGGATGTAACTCCATAATTTTTCTAGATATGTTTTCAACTATTTTTGAACCCCATTTTTCTGTTTTAATTTTTGTAGATAAATACTTGCCAATTTCAAAATACATCCCTACCAACTCTTCATTGATTTTGCGATATGCTTTATCTCTATGCGATTGAATGATTGCAATAAGTTCATTTATTTCTTTTTCCATAAATATATTTTTTCCTTTCTATTATGTATTTTGTGTCTTTGGGGATCTGTATTCCGCATATACCAAATTGTCTATTCCTTTCTTATAATTCTTTTATGATTCTTTTTTTAATAGTTTTCATTTAAAACCCTTCATTATATAAAGAGTGGTTTTTTTCGATTTTTTTGCAAAAAAATTTATATGAATTTGATAGACAACAAAAAAAGGCCAATAGGCCTTTCTTATTAAAAAATTTATATGTTATTTTTCTAATTCGGAGATCATATCAACACGAGTTTGGTGTCTGCCACCTTCAAACTCTGTAGTTAAGAAAATATCTACTCGTCTAATGACATCTTCTAATTCCATAAACTTTTGTCCAAATGATATCACATTTGCGTCGTTGTGCTGTCTCATTAATCTAGCGACATCATCATTATAGGCAATGCCACATCTTACACCTTTAATTTTATTTGCCGCCATAGAGATACCTTCTCCGCTTGTACAAACAACGACACCAAATCGACATTCTCCACTAGCGACTTTTCTAGCTACTTCAGCCCCAAATAGAGGATAATGACAACTATCTAAAGTATAAGTACCAACATCAATAACTTCGTGTCCTAATTCTTTTAAATGTTTAGCAATCGCATTTTTATATTCTAATCCACCATGATCGCTACCAACTGCAATTTTCATTGTTATATCCTCCTATAAAACGCTAAGAATATCTTTTAAAGATATAGGTCCCTCTCTAATAATTCTAACTTCTTCTTTAGTTAGGTCAACTATTGTTGAAGGGACTCCACCTTCACTTTTCCCCTCTAAAATATAGCCTAATTCATTTCCAAATATTTCTTTTACTTCTAAAGAAGTAAGTGCAGGTTTATTTCCGCTTTTATTCGCAGAAGGAACAAGTAAAGGCTTATTCAAATAATTTATTAAATTTTGGACTAATTTTAAATTTGGCACTCTGATGCCAATAACACCAGTATTGTGAGTTACATAACCAGGAACATTTTCTTTACTTTTGAGTAAAACTGTAATTGCCCCAGGCATAAATTTAGAAATGATTTTTTTATCACGTTCACTTAAATAGGCATAGTCTTCAATTTTAGTAGTTGAACCAAGCATTAAAGTGTAAGGTTTATCTTCAGGACGTCCTTTAATCTCATTAAGTAATTTATAAGCGACGTAATCATCATAATAAACCCCTAATCCCATTACTGTTTCAGTAGGAAAAGCGATGACTTTAGATTCATCAAGAGCCTTTTTTGCAAGTTCAAATTCTTTAATTAAGCGCATCTAATAATTCCTTGTTATTAATAATATATAAGAATCTAGTCTTCCCATACATATCTTTATCAAATCGATAAAACAAACCACTATATTTTTCTTCTAATATATGAGTTAATTCTTCTTCCATATCTTCCCCAATTTCAAAGGCGATTAAATACTTTTTATCATTTAATAATTGTTTATCAATAGAGGTTAATAATTCTTCATAAAACTTAGTGACTGGCGAGGCAAATAACGCTAAGTGTGGTTCGTATTTTAATGTCTGCTTACTAACAGTATCTTCGCTTCTAATATATGGTGGATTAGAGATAATAACAGAGATATTATTTTCATCTATAATTGGCTCTAACATATCACCATTTCTAAAGTCAATATCAACGTGATGTTCTTCAGCGTTAATCTTAGCAATTTCTAGCGCTTTTAGGGAAATATCAGTGCAAATCACCGTGCTTTTTGGGAAATATTCCTTTAAGTAGATGCCTAATATACCAGAACCAGTGCCAATATCCACTATTTTAATTTTAGGATCTTTGCCAAATAACTTTATGATTTTAGTCATCACTCCGACCGCAAGTTCTTCAGTTTCTTGTCGAGGAATCAAAACATCAGGAGAAACTTTATAATTGCTATTAACAAAATAAGCATATCCTAAAATATATTGGAGTGGCTCTCCAGAGGTTAATCTATTTATTTGATTATTAAGCTTATTTTCATCTTTAATAGACTCATCAAAATGTTTTAATAAATCAAAAAAATCTATAAAACCACCATTATCGATTAATAGAGATTTAATAGATGTTTGGTTGAGGTATTCGTTATCTATTTTTTTAAGTTCAAAAAACTTTTCACGGTAAGTCATTAATTCTCACCAGCTAATTTCAAAGATTGATCATAATGTATCAACGCTTCGATAATTGATTCAAGGTCGCCTTCCATTACTCTATCAAGCTGTTGAATAGTGAATCCAATTCTATGATCAGTAACACGGTTTTGAGGATAGTTATAGGTTCTAATCTTTTCACTACGTTCACCGGTACCAATTTTAAGACGTCTTTCATTGCCAATTTCTTCTTGCTGTTTTTCAAGCATTGTAGAATACATCTTCGCTCTTAACATTTTCATAGCGATTTCTCTATTTTGAATTTGCGATTTTTCAGTTTGGCAAGCTACAACAATCCCTGTAGGAATATGGGTAATACGAACCGCTGATTCAGTTTTATTAACATTTTGTCCACCAGCACCTTGAGAGTGATAGGTATCAACTTGTAAATCATTTGGATTGATTTCTACATCAATTTCTTCAGCTTCAGGCATAACTAAAACAGTCGCGGTAGAGGTATGAATACGCCCACTAGCCTCGGTTTTAGGGACTCTTTGTACACGGTGCGCGCCACTTTCAAACTTCAGTTTGGAGTAAACCATTTTACCTTTAATCATAAAGGAGACTTGAGAGAATCCTCCAGCTTCAGAAGGATATTCATCTAACATTTGAATTTTCCAACCTTGGCTTTCTGCGTATCTGGTGTACATTCTAAATAAGTCACCAGCAAAAATATTGGCCTCATCTCCTCCAGCAGCCCCTCTAATTTCCACGATGATATTCTTATCATCATTAGGGTCTTTAGGGATGAGCATAATCTTAAGGTCTTCTTCGATTTGCTCGTTTTCTTTAGTTAATCTTTTAACTTCTTCTTTACCCATTTCAGATAGTTCTGGGTCTGAGTCATTAGCCATTTCTAAAGCACCTTGAAGATCTTCTAAATTCTTTTTATAACGATTAAAAGCCTCTACTTGTGGTTCTAAATTCGCTCTTTCTTTTGAAATATCACGAAAATGACGAATATCTTTCATCGTATTTTCATCTAATAATTCTTGATCGATTTCTTCTAAACGTTTGCAAGCAACGTTTAGTCTTTGAAACATACTTTCTTCCATAATTTTCCTATACCGCGAGTTATTGTAGCATACTATTTAAAAAACACAAAGATACTTAATATTTATATTAATTCTTCAAACTCAAAGATTATTAAGTTATACTAGAAAAAGGTAATTTAACTTATGGCATATAAAGCATTATATAGAACATATCGTCCTCAAACATTTGACGAAGTTGCAGGGCAAGAACATATCGTCAAAACTTTAAAAAATGCATTAGCAACAGGAAAAATTGCTCATGCATATTTATTTGCTGGTCCTAGAGGTACAGGAAAGACCACAATGGCGAAATTATTCGCTAAAGCGCTTAACTGTGAAGAAGGAATTGGACATCAATGTAACACTTGTAAAAACTGTGTTTCTATTATGGAAGGTAACCACCCTGATGTATTAGAACTAGACGCAGCTAGTAATAACGGTGTTGATGAGATTAGAGAATTAATTGACAAAGTCAAATATGGAACAATCCTAGGTCGATACAAAGTATATATTATCGATGAAGTTCATATGTTATCCGCTGGAGCGTTTAATGCTTTACTTAAAACTCTTGAAGAACCTCCAGAACACGTCATCTTCATTTTAGCGACCACTGAGCCTCATAAAATTCTTCCTACCATTTTATCTAGATGCCAAAGATATGATTTTACTAAAGTAAGTGAAGTTGATATCAAAGAAAGATTAAAGGCTGTTTTACTAAATGAAAATGTAGATTATGTTGAAGATGCGGTTGAACTTATTGTCTCTTTAGCAGATGGAGGCATGAGAGATGCATTAAGCATCTTAGAAAAAGTTTTAGCCTATTCTAATAATCGTTTAGTGGTTGAAGATGTTTTAAATATATTCGCTCTTGAATCTAAAGAAGAAAAAATCAAATTATTAAAATCTATCATCAATCACGATATGAGTGATGTTCTTTCTAGACTTAATAATTACGTCACAAAAGGCACTGATATTAAAAGACTTACCGAAGACTTATTATCTATCTTAAAAGATATAGTGATTTATAACTCCTCTAATATTGGTAATTATTTAGAGTCATTAAAAGAAGAAGAGGCTCTAGACTTATCTAAATATATTTCTAATGATACTGCCTTAAAAATGATTGATATCCTATTAGGGGCAATTAAAGATTATAAGAATGTCACTTCAATCAACCCTTTATTTGAAATTACTTTAATTAAACTCACATCTTTAAGTGACTCTTCACCTAAAAAAGTAGTTGAAACTCCAAAAGTTGAAAAGCCAATTATTAAAGAAGTAATTAAGCCAGTTGAAGAAGGAAAAGTAGAGCCAATCATCGAAAATAAAGTTGAAGAAGGAAATATCAAAAACAATACAGCAGCACGTGTACTTTCCGATAATATCACTCCAATTGAGAGTGTCATTTATCTAAAAGATGCAGAACAAGAAGAAAGCTTTGCAATCGCTGATGATTTAATGGTTCAAGTGATGGCAATATCTAAAAAAGAGATCAAATCTGAACTTGTTGATGGTTGGAAAAATATCAAAAAAATATCCACTCATGAAAAATATGGAAAAGCCGCTACTTTATTAATTGATGGCCGACCATTAGTGGCCTCACCAAAAGTATTAATCTTAGAATATCCTCTATCAAAGCTAGCGGAAAAAGTTAATCTAAAAGAAAACCAAGCTGAACTACAAACAGTAATTAATCATATTTTTAATAAACATATGTTTGTTTACGCTGTTAGTAGAAATCAATCTATTGACTTGCAAGCTTTATATATGAATCTTTTACAAATTGGAAAACTACCAAAGGCAAAAGATGTGAATTTAGAATTTATAGGAGAATAATTATATGAATCCAATGCAACAAATGGTCATGCAAATGCAAAAGGCCCAAAGAGAACTTCAAAAAGCTCACGCTGAACTAGAAGCTAAAGAATTTAAAGTGAATAAAGCGGGTTTAGTGAATATCACCGTTTTAGGTTCCAAAGAAATAGTCTCCATTGATATTGAAGAAGATGGCTATGAATTAGACAGCAAAGAGATGGTTGAAGAGCTTATTAGAGATGGCTTAAACGAATTATTCTCTCAAATTGATGAACTCTCATCTCAAATTGATGAAAAGATTGCTGGTAAATCCGGAGGATTAGGATTCTAATGGAGAATCTTAAATCACTAGAAGTACTTCAAGAACAGCTTTCTAAACTTCCAGGAGTCGGAAAGAAAAGCGCAGAACGTATGGCGTATGCACTTTTAGATTTTCCAGAAGAAGAATTAGATGACATTGCTTTAGCAATAAGTTCATTAAAGGATAATATCCACTATTGTCCAAAATGTGGGATGATAACGGATATAGATGGTTGCTATATATGCGATGACAAATCTAGAGATCAATCAACTTTAATGATTGTCTCTTACCCTAAAGACGTGATGTCACTAGAAAAATCTAATGCCTATAACGGTTTATATCATGTCTTGAACGGGGAAATATCTTTAGCAAAAGGATTAGATGTCAGTGCCTTAAATCTTGATTCCTTATTTACTAGATTAGAAGAAGGAAATATTAAAGAAATAATTTTAGCCACTAATCCAACAATAGATGGGGAAACCACATCCGGTTATTTAAATAAATTATTAGAAAAATATGAAATAAAAGTAACCCGACTTGCCTATGGCTTACAAATGGGAGGAAATCTTGACTATGTCGACCCTCTCACATTATCTAAAGCCTTAGAAGGAAGACACAAAATCTAGGAGGACATTGTATGTTTATCACATTAGAAGGACCTGAAGGTAGCGGTAAAACCACTGCCGTAGAAGCTGCTGTAAAAGAATTAGAAGCTAGAGGCTATCAAATTGTTAGAACTAGAGAACCAGGTGGTACTCCAATAGCGGAACAAATAAGAAATGTCATCTTAGATAAAGAAAACACTAAGATGGATCCTCGTACTGAAGCATTACTTTACGCTGCTAGTAGAAGACAACATTTAGTGGAAAAAGTTTGGCCTGCTTTAAAAGAAGGCAAGATTGTTATTTGTGATCGCTATTTAGATTCTTCTTTAGCCTATCAAGGTGGGGCAAGAGGCTTAGGAATTGATAACATTTTAAATGTTAATATGTTCGCTACTGAAAATACATTCCCAGATTTAACTTTATTATTTGATATTACTCCTGAAGAAGGATTAAAAAGAATCGCGGCAAATGCTTCTAGAGAAGTTAATCGTTTAGATTTAGAAAAATTAGAATTCCACCACAAAGTCAGAAACACTTTCTTGGAACTTGCTAAAAAGTATCCAGAAAGATATGTCATTATAGATGCTTCTAAAAGTAGAGAAGAAGTTGCGAAAGCTACTTTAGATGCTATCTTAAGTAGATTATGCAAATAGAAAAATACTTAAAGAACCGTCAACCTATTATTTATCAAACATTTACTAATTCTTTAAAGAATAATAGTCTTTCTCATGCCTATTTACTTGTGGGTAATCCTGGTACACCTTTATTAGAAACCGCTACTTTTTTAGCAAAATCTATATTATGCGATGAACCTAGTCCACTTGCCTGTTCTAACTGCATCACTTGTTTAAGAATTGAAAGTGATAACTATCCAGATGTCATTATTTTAGATGGTAGTAAAGCCACTATAAAAAAAGAAGATGTCTTAAATATTGAATCTAGATTTGAAAAAACCGCTTTTGAAACTAAAGGCATAATGATTTATGTTGTCCACTTAGTGGAGAATATGACTCTAGAGGCAGTTAATTCTATTTTAAAATTCTTAGAAGAGCCAGAAGGAGAAGTCTACGCTTTCTTAACCACAAATAATTTAAACAACGTTCTTCCTACAATCATTTCTAGATGCCAAACTCTAAATTTAAAAAGTATCGATAGACACGAAATAATTAGTGAGGCAATTGATTTATCAATTGAGCAAGAAGACGCTGAATTATTATCTTATTTTTATAATGATAGTGAACTAATTTTTGATTTCTTAAAAAACGAAGAAGAAAATGAAAATTATTTCATTTCAAAAAAAGCTATTAAGGGATTATTAAAAACTTTAAATGAAGGTAATGATAAAGACGCTACTTATTATGTGCAAAAAGAAATAATCCCTTTAATTAAAACCAAAGAAGAAATGAGATTTTTTGTCGATTTATTAAGTGAAGTATTTGAAGATTTACTAAATCTCAAATGTAATCGCGATATCTATTTAAAAAGTTATGCTACAATATTGTCTAGCTTAGTTAATAAGCTTCCTCATATTGAGCAGTCTTTAGCGGAGATTTTAAAACAAAGAAATCTTGTGAATATGAATCTTAATATCTCGCTACAAATTGATCACATTATCTTATACATTGTAAAGGAATAAACATTATGGAAAATACATTTGATTGTTACGTTGGAATAAAGTTTGTTTATGCAAATCATTGCTACTTTTTTGGTGCTAAAGATTTAGACCTTAAAGTTGGTGATAAAGTGGTTGTAGAAACTACTCATGGTCCAGAACTTGGCGAAGTACAAGTTAAGCCAATTTCAATAGAGGAATATCACTCCCAATTAGAGCTTAAACCAGTACTAAGAAAAGCAACAGATGTTGATGTCAAATTACACGAAACTAATATAAAAGATGCGGAAATTGCCCTAGAAATTTGTAAAACTGAGGTCAAAAAAGCTAATTTAGATATGAATCCATTATCTTGTCAATATACCTTAGATAAAAGCAAAGTAATCTTTACTTATGTCGCTGATGAGCGAGTTGATTTCCGTGAACTTTTAAAGGCTTTAGCAAGTAGACTTCATACGAGAATTGAACTCCGTCAAATTGGTAGTAGAGATAAGGCCAAAATGATTGGCGGAATTGGTTTATGTGGACTCCCACTTTGCTGCGCTAGTTTTAATTCTGAATTTGACGGCATTTCCATTAACCGTGCTAAAAACCAAATGCTCGCAATCAATATCCCTAAACTGCTTAAAATATGAAGATGATGCTTATACTGATTTAAAGAAAGAATTCCCTGATATTGGAACTAAAGTCTTTATTGATAAAGTTCAATATGAAGTAACAAGTATCAACGTCATTTCTAAAACAGTGAGAATTGATAATGAAGAAGATACAAAAGTATTATCCTTAAAAGATTTCTTTGATCAAACTCATTATCGCTTAAAAAAGAACTTTGAAAATAAAGAAAATAGAAATGAAAAGAATTAAGTCTTTTGACCATTCCCATAATCTCTTATATTTAATCGCTACTCCTATTGGTAATTTAGGAGAATT
>CACXNV010000024.1 GCA_902769185.1 uncultured Erysipelotrichaceae bacterium
ACAACAGAAACAATAGAAATAAGCGTGATTTGATTGCGTTTTTTATGATCTTTATATGTTGCGATGAGTCGATATATCACATAAATAAAGATGGAAATTGCAGAGATTAATAGTCCAGTTTTACATATGCTAAAAATCATGTTGATATAGAAGAATGCTGCTAATAAATAGAAATACCATTTCTTAGTGAATTCATGACAAATAAGTGCGAATGTCACTGCGACCATCATCATCATGCCGTACGCATTTCTATGTAAGATGAAACTTTGAACAGCAAAGTCATATAATGTCGCACCTTCTGGTCTATTAATCTTCAATACATATTTAAAGAAGCCTATATACTTATCAAACTCCGCTATATATCCATAAACAATTAAGACAACAGCAAAACCAAAGAACAAATAACCTAAATACTTGATAAATGATACTGATGTGAATCTTTTTGGTAAAACAAATAAGCCAATGTAAATTAATAAGGCTGCTGCAATTAATTCGAAGATAAAGAACATCTTGTGGAAAGAAGAAATAATTAAAGGAACGGCAACATTCTGGCCGATTACATAATCAACTTCATTAACAGTATAGTCCATTCTTACAATGACGTTTTCAACATGTAGTGATGGTTGAATAGTAATAGCAATGATATTAATCAACACTAAAGTTACTAATGTGCAGATAACGATAGAATTTAATTTATTAAATTCATTTCGCTTCTTCCATACTTCTTCATATAGGTAATATCCCCAAAATCCAAGCATAGCGACAAAGCAAAATATTGCTGCCCACATTGGAATAGCAACTTTATTTGGGTCGGGATATTGCATGAATAATTGGCCAAATATCAATAGAATGGCAAAAGGAATCATACCTAGCACAAACGCCAGGTCAGTCCATCTTAACTGTAATGATTTGATAAATGATTTCATAATTGAGCAAATGTAATAGTGATTTTATAAACCAGGATTCGGTTTGCTTGTGTATCGCTTCCACCTGTATTAGTGTTTGGGCATTTAATAGTAACGGTATCGTCGTTAACTGTAAATTTTAAAGTTTGAGTCTCGTCTACATCTGAAGCAGTGTGAGGATCGATTTCCTTTTTAACTCCATTAACTTCTAGATAAGTAGCATAATCAACATTTTGTGTATCGCTATAAGCGATGTATTTGCTATATGGTTCGCAAACAAATGTGATATCGATAATACTTGTTGTAAATTGAAGTGTTAAGTCAACATTTTGTTTTTTGCTACCTAATGTCATTACTTGAGGATAGCTACGTGTTTTTGTGATGTTAAATCCTTCATTGATTTGATAAAAACCGCCACTAGATTCTCTTATTTGAGCAGCCGATTCGTTGAAATAGTAACTATTTAGAATACTTTTCATATCTTGGGTATCACTATTACCTTGAGTTGGAATGTCTTCTACTTTAGTGTGTTTAACAGTAAAATCTGCAGTAAAAGAATCGATAGCTTGGTTAATTGTAATAGTCAAGAACGCTATTTTTTCTTCATAAGTAATGGTAACTATATTGTCATCAAGAGTTAATTCAGTATCTAAAGAAGGTTCAAAAGTAAACTTATCTTCATTTCCATCATAGGCAACTTGGATTGTATCATTAGTTCTTATCGCGTTAATGATTAAGCCTTTAGGATCTAGAAATTCGCCTTCTGTATATTCTTTTTTGGTTGGTTCGGTGTTGATTGAAATTGCTACTAATTGGTTTTCTCCAGTAGATCCTCCACAACCTGTCAAACCTAATAGTAATGTACAGAATAATAATGACGATTTGGTTTTCATATTTTAGCTCCCTAAATTACAAAATATAATTTATCACAAATAAATGTATAATGTTAGATATGGTTAAGAAAAATATCATTCGCGGAAAATGTGTTGATATCTCTAGTGAAGGTAAAGGTGTTATTAAAACTGTCTATGGAGTAGTGTTTGTAGATTCTTTACTTTTAGGAGAAGAAGCAGAGATAGAAATTACTTACGCTGGTAAAGGCGTTTCTTATGGAGTTATTAAAAGATTAATTACTATGTCAAAAGATCGCATTGCTCCAAAATGTCCAATTTCCACTGCTTGTGGTGGATGTTGCTTCCAAAATGCTACATATGAATATGAATTAAGATATAAGAAACATAAAGTAGAAGAAGCTATTAAAAGAATTGGTCACTTAGAAGGAATAAAAGTGAATGATGTATTAGGAATGAATAACCCTGAACATTATAGAAACAAAATCCAAGTTCCTTTTGCTAAAGACCATAAGAAAGTCATTTACGGCTTTTATAAATCTAAAACACATAAAATCATTCCGCTTAAGCAATGCAATATCGAAGATGAAAAAGCTGGCCATATTTTAGAGGCTATTGCTAGATTAATGGAAAAATATCATATCGATCCATATAACGAAGATTATAGAACTGGTATTATTCGTCATGTCTTAATAAGAACTAGTAGATCCACAAATGAAGTAATGGTGGTCCTTGTTTCTAATGTAGACACCTTCCCTGGACGTAATAATTTTGTTAAGGAATTAGTGAAAATTAGACCAGAGATTTCTACTGTCATTCAGAACACAAATAAAAGGGACACAAATGTCATTTTAGGCGAATCAGATAAGGTGCTTTTTGGAAGAGGATTTATTACTGATGAAATACTTGGATTAAAGTTTAATATTTCCTGTCGTAGTTTCTTCCAAGTGAACCCAATTCAAGTGGAAATTCTTTACAAAACTGCCTTAAATTTCGCAAAATTGAGCAAAAACGACACGTTGTTAGATGCTTATGCTGGGGTGTGTACAATCGGTTTATTGGCGGCTCCCCATGTTAAAAAAGTGACTTCTGTTGAGTTAGAAAAAAGTGCGGTTATAAATGGTATCAATAATGCTAGATTAAATAGCATAAATAACATCGAGATTATAGAGGCAGACTGCACAGAATATATTAATAAAGAACTTCCTAAATTTGATGTTGTAATTATGGATCCGCCAAGAAAAGGATCAACACCAGAATTTTTGTCTGCTATAAAAAAGATTAAACCTTCTAGATTAGTATATATATCTTGTGATCCTGCAACTTTAGCAAGAGACTTAGAAATATTGAGCGACACTTTTAATATAGAAGAAGTTCAACCAGTCGATATGTTTAGTCGAAGCTTTCATGTTGAGACTGTAGTATGTCTACGACTAAAAGAGCAATAGGTTATATCAATAATATATGGTGATGGTAGTGTGCTAAAAAAAGAACCGCTTTAGTATTGCGGTTCAAGTTTCTAATAATTTATTTTTTTACTCTGGATCCCATTCGTTACCACATTTTTTGCAGATAAAGACAGTATGCATATGCACATCGTTTCCGCGGTGTTCTTTTTTAATACTTGTAGAGCCACATTTTGGACATGGTTCAGTAGTTTTGCTACAAAACCCTCCAGAAACAACTTCTAATTGTTCATCACTTAATTCAATGCCTTCAGCTTTGGCTAAGTCCAATAATTCTTCTTGACTATTACAAGCTTTTGCTTTAGCAATTTGTTCTTTTGTAAGTCCCTTTAATAATTCTTTTTTCATCATTTTAATTCTCCTTTTTCAAGTATATATTATCAAGTTATTTGTCACAGATGTGCCACAAAACATTATTCTATTTTGCCCGAGGCAATCGTGCAAAAGATATATGGGGTTATACAAATATGGTTAGGATATACTATTTTACATTAAATTATATAATTAACTTTATCTTTATTTTATAATATATGTAGTATATGTCTGCGATTAATGATCGAGTAGCTCACTATAAAACCATTGCTCAAACTTGTTACACCGCTAATATTGCTTATCTATTAGTACGTATTTTCTATTTGATTATTTTTGCTATTTGTAAGTTCTATGTATTGATGTGGGTTGATATCGGAACAATTGTTTTATATCTACTTTGCTTCCTTATGATTAAGAAAAAGAAATACTATCCATACGCTTTGCTGTGTGGAAATGAGTATTTTGCTTTCATAATTGTTACTACTTTATATCTAGGTTTTGGTAGTGGATTCCATTTCTATTTATTAGGGTTAAGCGTTGTCTCATTCTTTGCATCTTATTTTTCTAAAACTAAAAATATGAAAGGCTCGATTCTTTGGGGATTTTTGTCTTTAGCAATTTATCTTACTTTATATTTTGTTACTAGAAATAGAGTTCCTACTTATTACGTTGAAAGTTGGTTAGAAAATACATTCTTTGTTTTGCATATCACTTTAGCGTTCATCTTTGTCTGTTTCTATTTATTTGTATTTACTAAATACACATTATCTCTAGAAAACAAAATTACTTATGAATCTCGAACTGATGAATTGACTCAACTAAATAATAGATATGGCTTATATGACTATTTCAATCAATTAAGCAATAAACGATCATATTCATTAGCCTTATTTGATATTGATAATTTTAAGAACATTAATGACACCTATGGCCATATAACGGGCGATTTCATTTTAAAGAAATTAGCATCAATTGCCTCTACTACATTAAAGGATGCGTTTGTGTGTCGATATGGCGGAGAAGAATTTGTTATTGTTTTAGAGAAAAATCGTTGCTATGAAGAACTTGAAAAACTAAGAAAGAATGTTGAAAAAGAAGTCTTTGAATACGAAGGCAAAAAGCATAAGATTACCATCACTATCGGTGCGCATGCATATCTTAAAGATATAAGCTTAGAAAAATGGGTTAATCTTGCTGATGAAAAAATGTACGCTGGCAAGAATAGTGGTAAAAACATAGTAGTCTTATAACTTAATTATTTATCGTAATTATCAAGGTAGGAGTGATAAACTCCTCCCTTTTTATAGCCAAGGATCATATCTAAAGTCACATTATTAGGAGCGTTAAATAGATTCTCTTCAATTTGAGGGATCTCTTTCTTTAAGGATTTAATTAACTCTTTAATAAATCTTCTTCGACCAACAATTTCGTCTTTATTAGCTTCGGTTAATTTACAAGCACACTGCAAGAAATGTAAGTCGTGGTGTTTAGCAAATCTAATGATGTCTTTTTCTCTAATAAAATACATCGGTCTAATTAATTCCATCCCTTCATAGTTAGTGGAGTGGAGTTTAGGAAGCATAGTTTGAAAACTCCCAGAAGATAATAAATTCATCAAAGTAGTTTCAATAACATCGTCATAGTGATGTCCTAGAGCAATTTTATTGCAGCCCATACTTTTAGCGATATTATATAAAGCACCTCGTCTCATTTTCGCACATAAAAAACACGGACTTTTAGTTTGCATATTAGCGATTTCAAAAATGTCTGTTTGATGTATTTCGGCCGGGATTTGTAGGGTTTTTAAGTTACTTTTGATTAATTCTAAGTTTTCTTTATTATAGCCAGGATTCATAACTAAAAACTTGAGTTCAAAGTTATAATTCATGAACTTCTTTAAGCACATAAATAGTTTAGCGAGCACCATGCTATCTTTACCGCCTGAGATACAAACACAGACTGAATCACCATCTTTTAAAAGCTGATAGTCGTGGAAGGCCTTAATAAATTTGGACCAAATAGAGGCCCTGAAGGTTGTAGTTAGACTATTTTCATAAATATCGACATTCAAATTTTTGAGCATATCATTATAATAATCTATTTTTCTATATATATAATAATAAATAATCATGGTGGGTATTAAAGATGAAAATTGGAAACACACCTTTAAAAGAGTTAAAGGAAATTGAACGTCATTTTGATTTAAAAGCAAAATTATTTGCTAAATATGAAAAATATAATCCTGCAGGAAGTGTCAAAGATCGTATCGCTTTAGAAATGATTGAAGATGCTGAAGAAGAAGGAAAATTAAAAGTAGGGTCAGTAATTATTGAACCCACTAGTGGCAATACTGGAATTGGCTTAGCTTATGTTGGTGAACTCAAAGGCTATCGAGTCATATTAACGATGCCTGAAAGTATGTCGATAGAAAGACGTAACATCTTAAAATCTTATGGAGCAGAGTTAGTGTTAACTGAAGCTTCTAAAGGAATGAAAGGGGCAATTGCTAAGGCTAATGAATTAAAAGAAGAGATCCCTAATTCTATTATCCTAGGTCAATTTGATAATCCAAGTAACCCTAAAGCTCATTACCGCACTACAGGGCCAGAAATATATAGTCAGACTAATAAAGAAGTAGCAGCTTTTGTCACAGGAGTTGGTACTGGTGGCACAGTCTCTGGGGTTGGTAAATACTTAAAAGAACAAAATAAAAATATTCATATAGTAGCGGTGGAGCCAGCTTCTTCTCCAATGATTTCCAAAGGCGAAGCTGGACCACATCAAATTCAAGGTATTGGAGCTGGCTTTATTCCTAATACTTTGGATAGAAGCGTTATTGATGAAGTAATAACAGTGAGTAATGATGAGGCTTTTGAAATGGGCCGACTTCATAATGAACTAGAAAAAGATGGAGTGGGTATATCTTCTGGAGCAGCTTTATCAGCCGCTATTACACTTGCAAGGAAAGAAGAGTATAATAATAAAGTCATTGTCGTTTTATTCCCTGATGGTATCGATAGATATCTATCAACAAGACTTTGCAAGAAAGAAGATTAATAAATGAAACAAATGCGTTTATACCTTTACATCACTTTAGGTGTCTTTTTAGCGTTATTTATTGTTGGCACATTTTTAGACCTTCAAATTAATACCGCTTTATATTCTCAAAGAAACACCTTTGGATTAGTTGTCTCAGTCATTGGCACCACTCCTGGATATGGTATGTTTGCTATTATCGGAGGTGGTTTCCTTACTTTATTCTTTAAAAAAGAAGAATATAAGAAATGGATAAGAATATTATTCTTAGTAGCGATGTTAGGTTGTTTAGGAGCATCCACTTATTTTGCTGGAAGAGAATTCTTTGGGCCTAATGGCTTTTATTGGGTCGCTAAAAAATTCTGGGGATATTTTATTTCTTTCCCTGTCATGGCGGGCCTTACTTATTTTGGCTATTTATTAATGAAAAATGTCGATAATAAGAATCTCTGGATAATTCTATTAGTGGCTTTAGTGGCTTTTGCTTTTGCATTAACTGCCGGCGTAACTTTATTTAAAGTTATCTTCCATAGACCAAGATTTAGAGCAATTGAATCTACACCAATTCCTTATTATCCATGGTATGAAAGATGCTCTAGCTATAAAGGATATATGGAGACTTTTGGTTTAGCTTCAGAAGAATTTAAATCATTCCCAAGTGGCCATGCCGCCGCTTCAATGGGAGTTCCATTAATTGCTTTATTCTTACCTTTAATCGATGAAAAATATAGAAAATACCGTTTACCAGTCTTTATTTGTGGCTTAGTTTTCTCTTTATTAGTGATGTTCTCTCGCTTATTAGTGGGTGCTCATTATCTAAGCGATGTTTCTATGGGAGCGATTATTGTTACACTTTGTATGATAGTGGCCATTGAAATTATTCGTTCACTTAAGAAATTTAATCTTTGATTTTCTATAGAATAGAGACTATAGTATTGAAAGTATTTATCAGAAAGGAAATTTAATATGGTAAAAAGATTTGCTGCTGAAGCTGTTGCTACTATGATCTTAGTTTTACTTGGTTGTGGTACTGCTATGGCCTTAACTTTTGCTCAAGTTGATCAAAACACTTTAAGTTTTGGTATGGAAGTCGGTATTGCTGCTGCTTTCGGCGTTTCCATTGTCATCTTAGCTTATACCGTTGGTCCTATTTCTGGTGGTCACGCTAACCCAGCAGTTAGCTTTGCTAAAGCTCTTAACAAGGAATTAACTTGGAAAGAATTTGGCATTTACTGCTGCGCTCAAGTTTTAGGCGCTTTTGTAGGTTCCTTATTACTTGCTTTGGTTATGTGGGCATGGAAATCAGGTGTTGCTGGACAAACCCATCTCTATAACGGCTATATTGCACAAGCTAATTTAGATGGTAGTAAAGGTTTAGCTGTTATGCTTTCTACAATGGCAGAAATGGGCTTAACATTCTTATTTGTCTTTGCTGTTTTAGGCTTAACAAGCAAAAAAGAATGGTCAAGTTTTGCTGGCATCGGCATTGGCTTAGTCTTATTCGGCGTTCACCTCTGTGGACTTCCTCTTACCGGAACATCTGTCAACCCAGCAAGAGCATTATCCGCTCAAATCTTCTCTATGTTCAATGGTGAAGAATTAGGCGACAAAGCTCTTAACTTAATCCCAGCTATCGTTGGACCATTCTTAGGTTCATTCGCTGCTTGGGGTGCATGGCACGGATTTTTCGGAAAGAAATCTGCTGAAAAAGCTGCATAATTGATTTATTAATCAACATAAAGGAGCGGAAACGCTCTTTTTTGTTGATTACATCTAGATATTAGATTATTATTTTTTTATGAAAGGAATTTTTTAAAATGAAAAAAGCATCAAAAATTTTATTCTTAATTGGTGGTATTGTTACTATTCTTGAAGCCATTGCATTTATTGCTATTGCTGCGGTTTCTTTCTACGCTGTTGCCGCTGCTCAAGATCCAAATGTCCCAGATTGGGTTGTTAAACTTATTCAACAAATTATGCAAGACAGTAAATGCACACAAGAACAAGCTGTTGCTTCTATTGCTACCGTTGGAATTCTCTTTATCGTCCAGTTCGCTCTTTGTATTCCATGCATTGTTTTATCATTCATCAGTGCAAGCAAAGAAAAAAGAGGATTGGGACTTCTTATCGTTTCTACAATTTTTGCTGGCGCAGCCTGGTCACCAGTATCTTTAGTCGGTGGTATCCTCGGCATTGTCAGCTGGGCAACTGTTGAAAGAAAAGAACGCGAAGCTCAAGCTCAATAAGAATTATTTATAATTAAAGATGATGCTTGTACCATAGGTATGAGCATTTTCTTTTTATCTAGAGATCTATAAGTGATAATATAGAATCAAGTAGGTGAAGAGTATGAAAGAACCAAAGTTAGCGGAAGTTAAAAAATATTTAAACGCGATTATTAAAATTAATAAGAAATATGTAACAACTGATAGACTCTCTAAAGTAGTGGGGATTTATCCAGAAATAATTAACGAACAACTATCTTATTTTGAACCTACCTTGATGATGGACCCTGAATATAACTTAATGGAACTTGTTCCTACTTTAAAAAAGTATGTTATTGATAAAGAAGAAGAAAAATCATCAACTTTAATTAAAAAACCTGCGATTAAAAAAGCGACATTAGAACAATATGATTCAGTATCTGATTTTATTTATAAAAGGATGACCTTAGTGGGTGGACTTTTAGACCGAAATGTTGTCTTAAGTGACACCGATTTGAGAATATTAAAAAAGTTAATCAGTGAAGAGCAGCAAAGACGAAAGAAAAAATAAAATTAGAGGGTAACGACAAAAAACGTTACCTTTTTTCTTTAAGGTTATTTTTTACCTTGAAAGTAACCCTACACGCGTGTATATTAATTTTGGTTATTTTTTGGAGGATAAACATAATGGAAGTTAAAAAGACAATGCTTTCCGTTGATGGAAATACAGCGGCAGCGTTAGAATCTTACAACTTTATTGAAGTTGCTGGTATTTATCCAATTACTCCTTCTAGCCCAATGGCAGAAGTGATTGATGTGGAAGCTAGCAAAGGAAGAAAAAACTATTTCGGAAGTGTAGTTAAAGTTAGCGAAATGCAATCTGAAGCTGGTGCCTCTGGAGCAGTCCATGGCGCTCTTCAAGCTGGTGCATTAGCCGCCACTTACACCGCCAGCCAAGGATTATTATTAATGATCCCAAATATTTATAAGTGGGCTGGTGAATTATTACCTGTTGTTTTACATGTTTCTGCAAGAAGCTTAGCAACAAGATCTTTATCAATCTTTGGTGATCACCAAGATATTTACGCAATTAGACAAACTGGTGTCTGTATGATTTGCTCTCACTCAGTTCAAGAAATCGCTGACTTAACTCCTGTTGCTCACTTAGTTGCAATTGACGCAGAAACCCCTGTCTGTCATTTCTTTGATGGATTTAGAACTTCTCACGAAATTCAAAATGTGGAATTCGTTGATGAAAATGAATGGAAGAAATTACTTCCAATGGATAAAGTCGAGAAATTTAGAGCTCGTGCTTTAAACCCACACACTCACCCAGTAACTCGTGGTGGAGCAGAAAATGATGATATCTACTTCCAAGGTAGAGAAGCGCAAAACGCCCACTATGACAAAGTCGTTGAATATGCTGAAAAATATTTCAAAGAAGCAAGTAGATTAACTGGTAGAGAATACGCTCCATTTACTTATTACGGAGCAAAAGACGCTGAAAGAGTGATCGTTGCTATGGGTAGTGTTACTGACACTGCTAAAGAAGTGATCGATGAACTCAAAGGCGAAAAGATTGGTGTTGTTAAAGTTCACTTATATAGACCATTCTCCGCAAAACACTTATTAGCGGTTTTACCAAAAACCACTAAAAGAATTGCAGTTCTAGATAGAACTAAAGAAATGGGCGCTACTGGTGAACCATTATACTTAGATGTCGTCTCTGTGATTAAACAAGCTGGTTTAGATATTGAAGTTATCGGAGGAAGATATGGCTTATCTTCTAAAGATACTCAACCAAAAGATGTGAAAGCTGTCTTTGATTTCTTAGCCTCAGATAAGAGACATCATGACTTCACCGTTTCTATTAACGATGACTTAACTCATAAATCAATTCCTGTGGATGATAATTTCCACGTGAAGGCTGATTATACATCTTGCTTATTCTATGGTTTAGGAAGTGATGGAACCGTCTCCGCTAATAAATCCTCCATTAAGATTATTGGAGATGCGACCGGACAATATGCACAAGCATATTTCGCCTATGATTCTAGAAAAGCAGGTGGTGTTACTAGATCACACTTAAGATTTGGTAAAACCCCAATTAGAAGTGCGTATTATGTACAAAATGCAAACTTCATTTCTTGTAGCTTAGATACATATTTATTCAAATTTGACATGATCAAAAACTTAAAAGAAGGTGGAACTTTCTTACTTAACACTGATATGTCTGATGAAGACTTAGTGAGATTAATGCCAAATAGAGCTAAATATCAATTAGCCAAGAAACACGCTAAATTCTATGTAATCGATGCGAATAAGATTGCTAGTGAAATCGGTATGGGTAGACACACCAATACCATCTTACAAGCTTCCTTCTTCTATCTTAACCAAGACATTATGCCATATGCAGAAGCCAATAAATGGATGAAGAAATTCGCTGAAAAATCTTACGCTAAAAAAGGCCAAGAAGTTGTCGAACTTAACTGGAAGGCAATTGACGCTGGTACTGAAGGCTTAAGAGAAGTAAAAGTTGATCCAAAATGGGCTGAACTCGAACCAAAATTCGATAGACCATTAACTGGAGATGAATATTTTGATTCTTATGTTGCGGTTATGGGTAATCTCGGCGGGGACGATTTACCAGTTTCTAAATTCACTGAATTTGAATTATTAGATGGTACAATGAATCCAAATATTACTTATAAAGAACAAAGAAGTATCGCTGATAGAGTTCCACTTTGGCATAAAGAAAACTGTATTCAATGTAACCAATGCGCGTTCGTCTGTCCACATGCGACAATTAGACCATTCTTATTAAATGAAGAAGAACTCGCCAAAGCACCTGCTTTAGTTAAAGAAGACGTTAAACCTGCAATGGGCGTTCCTGGACATCAATATCGAATCCAAGTTTCCCCGCGTAACTGTGTTGGTTGTGGACTCTGTGTTGCTGAATGTAACGCTAATAAGACTGGTAAGGTCGCTTTAGAGATGGTGGAAGCCAAATCTCAATTTGGACAAGAAGA
Organism: uncultured Erysipelotrichaceae bacterium; assembly: GCA_902769185.1. Classification (GTDB taxonomy): domain Bacteria; phylum Bacillota_I; class Bacilli_A; order RFN20; family CAG-826; genus UBA2450. The sequence goes on from CACXNV010000024.1 coordinate 11,804, forward strand.
AGCAGCTGAATACTTATTCAAACATGTTTCTTATAAAGCTGATAAATTACCAGCCCCACTTCAAGCTACACCTAAAGGTGTTGGATTCATGATGCCATATATGGAAATTTCTGGCGCTTGTGCTGGATGTGGAGAAACTCCTTACTATAGACTTGTTTCCCAATTATTTGGTAAAGATATGTTAGTGGCTAACGCTACTGGATGTTCCTCCATTTATAGTGGATCTACTCCACTTACTCCATTCTGTACCGATAAAGAAGGTCAAGGTATTGCCTGGGCTAACTCATTATTCGAAGATAATGCTGAATTCGGTTATGGTATGAGAGTGGCAACTGACTCTAAACTTAAAGCTGCTATTGCTATTTTAGAAGCAAGAAAAGAAGAAGTTGAACCAGAACTCAAAGCTAAAATTGAAGAATACTTTGAACATATCAAAGATAGAGTAGCCTCTAGAAAGATTGTTCCTGAATTAGTTGCTTTAGTTAAAGCCTCTAAAGATGAAGAAGTGAAGAAAGTCTTAGCTTATGAAAGAGATTTACAAGATAAATCTGTATGGATTATCGGTGGTGACGGCTGGTCTTACGATATTGGATACGGCGGACTTGATCACGTTATCGCTAACGAAGAAGATGTGAATATCTTAGTTCTTGATACCGAAGTCTATTCTAATACTGGCGGACAATCTTCTAAATCATCTCAAACCGGTAGTATTGCTAAATTTACCGCTTCTGGTAAGTTAACTCCTAAAAAGAACTTAGCGTTAATCGCTATGAGCTATGGCAACGTCTATGTTGCGCAAATCGCTTTAGGTAGTAATCCAGTAGCAGCTATTAAAGCTTTAAAAGAAGCTGAAAGTTATAATGGACCATCCCTTGTTATCTGTTACGCACCATGTGCTAACCACGGTATTAAGGGTGGACTTGCTAACTCTATGAAACAAGAGAAGAAAGCTGTTGAATGTGGTTATTTCCAACTCTTCAGATATGACCCACGTCTAGTCGCTGAAGGTAAACCAGGCTTAACTATCGATATGAAAGAACCTGACTATTCTCAATTTAGAGACTTCATCATGACTGAAACTAGATTCTCTCAACTTCCAAAAGTTAATCCTGAGCACGCTGAAGAATTATTAACTAAAGCGGAAAAATACGCTCAAGATAGATGGAATAGAATTAAGAAATTCGGACTTTAATCCATATCTACAATATTTTCTAAATTTTATTAAAATAAAAGTTGAACAAAATTTTATAAAGTAGTTTAATATAGGAAAGGTTGGAAACGATATGAAAAAAAGTGAAAGACAAGTTGAAGTATTAATCGAATCTTTAATCGAAGTTTCCGAGATCGAAAAAGTTATTGCTTCTTTACCAAGAGGCTATATCTCAGTCAAAGTTATTTCCGGACATAAATATTATTACCGTCAATGGAGAGAAGGTTCTAAAATCATCTCAAGTTATGTTCCAGAAAGCTATCTTAATGTCGTAAAACAAAAGATCGAGATTCGTAAACAAAACGAAGAACTTCTTAAAATCTTAAAAAAAGATTATAAGAAAGCCGAGAAAGCTGTTCTTAAAGCTGGCGAAGTAAGCCCTGAAGAAATTACAAAAGCAAAAGAAAAGGTTTCTAGCTTAAGCGAAGAAGAACTCGCTAATAGACCAGAAGTGGTCAAAGAATTAAAAGAACAATTACTTGCATAAGCCTTATAATTCAAGAAACTAAACTCCAAGAAATTGGAGTTTTTTCTTATTTTTATATAAATATAATGTTAGAATTATGTCTATGAATAAATTAGTAGTTTTAGCAGGTGTACCAGGGAGCGGAAAAAGCTATTTCAGTAGCACCATCAAAAAAATTAAAACATCTCACGTTTATGTTATTAGTAGTGACCAACTCCGCAAAGAAATTGGAGGGTCTCAGTCTAATTTGGATAATGAAGATTTAGTGTGGAAAATCTTTCTTAATCTTGCTAAAACTTATGCTTTAGATCCTGATGGCATAGTGATTTTGGACGCCACTCACATTAATAGTGAGCTTCGTGTTAAAAGAAACTTACCTTTAAAAGAATTATTTGATGAAACATATTTAGTGGTGTGGAATCTTGACCACTTAGTGGTCTCTAATCAAAATTTACAAAGAGATTATCCAATTCCGGTGGAAGCGATGAATAAGTTCTTTGATAAATTTGAAATGCCAGATGAAGTTGATAAAGAATTCTTTGATCATATTATTTATATAAATAATTCTGATATCGCTCCGGCGATTGCTTCACTAAATTTAGACAATAATTAATAAATGATAATTAGAAGTAGTAAATTCATTTTTATCGCAAGCATAGTGGTGCTTACTTTAATGATGGCAGGCCCAATTACTGCATTTATTTTAATTGATAAAGCGCAAATTAGTTTTCTATTATTAATCCCTGCATTTATTATCGGCATTATGTTTGCTTTTAATTTTATTAATTATTTTTCCAATTATTTCTTAATTAATGAGACTAAATTTGTGAAATTCTTCTTTTTTAAAAAGAAGATGGATATTGATAAAGAACATGTTCAATCAATCTCATATCAATGTGTTCCAGGTAGTGAAATAGTAACGATGTTTCAAATAAATTATACTGGTAAAGATGATAAGCTCTATTTCACTCAACTTAGTGGTAATATGTATAATCTTAGTAAGATTATTGAAGCTTTTAAAAAATACGGATATCCAGTTAACGAGTAATAACGGCTATTAGTCGTTATTTTTTTTGAGTATACACGCATAATAGTAGAAACATTTATTTTGTCTTGCTAAAATAAATGCACTATGGAAAAGAATATTACCATCAAAGGTGCAAGAGAAAATAACTTAAAAAACGTTAATGTCTCTATCCCAAAAGATGCTCTAGTGGTCTTTACTGGCTTATCTGGATCTGGTAAATCTACTTTAGCGTTTGACACTTTATACGCGGAAGGTCAAAGAAGGTATATGGAGTCGCTTTCTAGCTATGCTAGACAGTTTTTAGGTAACTATGAAAAACCTGATGTTGACGTTATTGATGGACTTTCTCCTAGCATTGCGATTGATCAAAAATCGGTCTCTCATAACCCAAGAAGTACAGTGGGTACAGTCACTGAAATATATGATTATTTAAGACTTTTATTTGGAAGAGTCGGTATTCCGTACTGTCCAATCCATCACGAACCAATCGTCTCTTTTAGTGTCACTAATATGACCGATATTGTTCTTTCCTATCCTGAAGGCACTAAGATTCAATTATTATCTCCTATTGTTCATAAAGAAAAAGGAACCCATAAAGAAATATTAGATAAAATCAAAGCAAATGGCTTTGTTAGATTAAGAGTGGATGATGTATTTACCACAGTGGAAGAACTTAAGCCACTCGATAAAAATAAGAAACACGATATCGATTTAGTTGTAGATAGAATTATTGTCAAAGCAGAAAATCGTAGCCGTATCTTTGAATCTATTGAAACCGCTTTAGATTGGAGCCACGGCTTATTAGTTATCTATAGCGATATTGAAGAAAAAGTGTTATCTGATCGACATACTTGTCCAATATGTGGGTTCTCTGTTCCTAAACTTGAACCTCGATTATTCTCGTTTAACGCTCCAATGGGATTTTGTCCTGATTGTCGAGGCTTAGGAATTAAGCGAGAAGCGGATCCTGCTTTACTAGTTCCTAATCCAGAACTTTCTATTTCTCAAGGAGCAATTGATTATTATAAAAACACTGTAGGTACACAAAATCTTGAATGGCAAGAATTTAAAATGCTATGTGATTTATATAGTGTTCCTACTGATATCCCATTTAAAGATTTAAGCGAAAAACAAAAGCAAATTTTATTTATTGGATCTCCGGAAATTCATAAATATCAACTGAAGTCCTCTAGCGGTAATGTGATGAATCGACTCGGTTATATTGAAGGCGTTAAGTCTAAAGTTGAGCGACTTTATGGGGAAACTAGTAGTGATTTCATGAGAGACTATTACGAGAAATTTATGCGTGATAGTGTCTGTACTACTTGTAATGGGGCAAGATTAAATAAAGAAGCCTTATCAGTTTTAATTGATAATAAGAATATTTTCCAAGTAACATGTATGCAGCTTGGAGAATTAAAGTCTTGGATAAATTCTTTAAAAGGAAAACTTAAAGATAATGATTTAGCAATTGCGAATATGGTGATTAGAGAAATTGATTCTCGAGTTTCTTTCTTATGTGATGTGGGGCTAGACTATTTAACTTTAAGTAGAATGGCGATGACTTTAAGTGGTGGGGAATCTCAACGAATTAGACTCGCCACTCAAGTCGGCTCTAAATTAACTGGCATTTTATATGTTTTAGATGAGCCTAGTATTGGTTTACACCAAAAAGATGATGAAAGATTAATTAAAACTTTAAAAGAAATGCGAGATATCGGTAACACTTTAGTGGTCGTGGAACATGATGAAGAGACTATTAGACAAGCAGATTATATTGTCGATATTGGACCTCGTGCTGGAATTCACGGCGGGGAAATCATCTACGCTGGAGATGTTCCTGGTTTATTAAAATGTGAAAATAGTTTAACTGCAGATTATTTAACAGGTAGAAAAAAGATTGAAGTCCCGTCTAAAAGAAGAAAAGGAAACGGCAAATTTATCGAATTAAAAGGCTGTAAAGTTAATAATCTTAAAAATATTAACGTGAAATTTCCATTAGGAACATTTATTGCAGTCACTGGGGTGAGTGGGTCAGGAAAATCATCTTTAGTGAATCAAACTTTATATTTACAACTTCAAAAATATTTTACTGGTAAAGAAGTTTTCCCAGGAGAAGTGAAATCATATTCTGGATTTGAATATATTGATAAAGTAGTAAATGTTTCTCAAGAACCAATTGGGAGAACTCCAAGAAGTAACCCTGCAACCTATATCAAATTATTTGATGAAATTAGAGATTTATTCGCTAATACGGTGGAGGCTAAAGCTCGAGGATTTGATAAAGGTCG